>DASWVL010000397.1:0-7621 GCA_036406255.1 Zeimonas sp. | reverse complement strand
GAGCTGCGGCAGCAGCCGCGCGTAGTACGGCGCGACGCGCAGCATGTCGATCGAGCGCATCCGCGTGGCGAACAGCGACTGGTGCGCGTCGCGCATCGTCGTGTCGGTGAGCAGCGCCTGCGGCTGCTCGAACATCCAGCGCGCGAACAGCTCGGGGCCGACGGCGAGCAGCCGCTCGCGCGTGCCGCCGGGCGGCGCAGCGCCGGCATCGAGCCTCGACGCGGGCGGCAGCGAAAGATGATGGCGCGAGAGATCGGGGGCCCTGCGCCCCTTCATGTCCGCGTGGCCGTTGACCGTCACCTCGCCGATGTAGTGCAGCAGGCGCGTCGCGCGATCGCGGCGCTTCGCGAAGCGGAACAGCTCGGGCGTCTCGTCGATGAAGCGCGTCGTGATGCGACCGTCGACGAAATCGGGGTGGTTGATCACGTTCTCGACGAACTGCAGGTTCGTCGCCACGCCGCGGATGCGGAACTCGCGCAGCCCGCGATCCATCCGGCGGATCGCCTCGTGCGCCGTCGGCGCCCACGCGGTGACCTTCACCAGCAGCGAGTCGTAGTACGGCGTGATCACGGCGCCGGTGTATGCGGTGCCGCCGTCCAGGCGCAGGCCGAACCCGGCGGCGCTGCGGTACGCGGTGATGCGTCCATAGTCCGGCGTGAACTGGTTCTCCGGGTCTTCGGTGGTGATCCGGCACTGCAGTGCGTGACCGTTCAGCCGGATCTCCTCCTGCGCCGGCACGGGACCGTCGGCGCCGCCGATGCGCGCGCCTTCGGTGATGCGCAATTGCGCCTTGACGATATCGATGCCGGTGACCTGCTCGGTGACCGTGTGCTCGACCTGGATGCGCGGATTGACCTCGATGAAGTGGAACGCGCCGGTGTCGGCGTCCATCAGGAACTCGACGGTGCCCGCGTGCGTGTAGCCGACGCTGCGCATCAGCCGCAGCGCCGCATCGCACAGCTCGGCGCGTGCCGCCTCGTCGAGGTACGGCGCCGGCGCACGCTCGACGACCTTCTGGTTGCGCCGCTGCACCGAGCAGTCGCGCTCGAACAGGTGCACGAGGTTGCCGTGCAGGTCGCCGATCACCTGCACCTCGACGTGCCGGGCGCGCCGCACCAGCTTCTCGAGGTAGACCTCGTCGTTGCCGAACGCCGCCTTCGCCTCGCGTCGCGCGGCGGCGAGCTGCGCATCGAGGTCGGCCGCCGATTCGATCGTGCGCATGCCGCGCCCGCCGCCGCCCCAGCTCGCCTTGAGCATCAGCGGATAGCCGATCGCCTCGGCCTGCTCGCGCGCCTGTCGTGCATCGAGGGGCAACGGCCCGGTCGCCGGCATCACCGGCACGCCGGCGGCCACGGCCGCGGCACGCGCGGCGACCTTGTTGCCCAGCGTCGTCATCACTTCCGGGGACGGTCCGACGAACCGCAATCCGGCGCGCCGGCACGCGAGCGCGAATTCCGGGTTCTCCGACAGGAAGCCGTATCCGGGGTGGATCGCGTCGACGCGGGCCTGCCGCGCGATGCGCAGGATGTCGTCGATGTCGAGATACGCCTGCAACGGCTTGCGCCCGTCGCCGACCCGATAGCTCTCGTCGGCCTTGAAGCGGTGCAGCGAGAAGCGATCCTCGTGCGAATAGATGGCCACCGTGCGCATGCCGAGTTCGGCGGCCGCGCGCATCACGCGGATCGCGATCTCCGACCGGTTGGCGACGAGCAGCGACTGGATGCGGGGCATGGGAACGCAGCGAGAAAACCAGCGACGCATGATAACCGTGCCCCATCCGGTACGATCGCCCACGGTTGCGCCGGACGCGCGCGAATCGAGAAGCAGAAGAACCGATGAACAGCGTTTCCCTTTGCGCGCGTGCAAGCCACCTCGGCGCGCGTGCAAGCCACCTGCGCGCGCATGCAGCGCCTCGCCTGCGGCACGCGGCGGCAATCTCGATCCTCGGTGTACTGGCCGCCTGCGGCGGAGGCGGGGGCGGCGGCGATGCGAATCCGGCCGACGTGCGGATCGCGCAGGAGAACTGCTCGTTCGGCTACGCGGCGCAGGCGCCGCAGGGCGGCACCGGTGACGATCCCCTGCTGCCGAACCAGTGGCACCTGCGCAACCGGGGCCAGGCCGGCGGCAGCGTCGGCGAAGACGTCCGCGCGATCGACGCCTGGTCGGCGTCGGGCAAGGGAGAAGGCGTACGGCTCGCCGTGGTCGACGATGCGATCGAGACGCTGCACGAAGACCTTTTCCCGAACGTGGCGGCCTTTCGCAACTACCGGACAGGCGCCCCCCCCGACACGCATCCGCTGCCGTGCGAATCGGCGGACACCCACGGGACTGCCGTCGCGGGCATCGCGGCCGCACGCGACGGCAACGGCCGGGGCGTCGCCGGCGTCGCGCCGCGCGTCTCGCTCGCCGCGTACAACGCGCTGACCACCTCCCAGGAGGCCGACGTCGCCGACGCATTGCGCCGCGACGGCGACGTCACCGGCGTCTACAACAACAGCTGGGGATCGCCCGACCGCAGGGGCACGCTGAGCGCGTCGGGAACGACGTTCCGCAACGCGATCCTCGACGGCGTCGCGCACGGGCGCGGCGGGCTCGGCGCGGTCTACGTCTTCCCCGCCGGCAACGGCGGCTGCCCGAGCGGGACGAGCTGCAGTCCCGACGATTCGAACTACGACGGGTACGTGAACGGGCTGGGGATCCTCGCCGCCTGCGCGGTCGACGATGAAGGACACGGCCCCGTCTACGCCGAGCCCGGCGCCAACATTCTCGTCTGCGGGATGAGCGATGGCGGTACCGCAGGATCGCCGGGCATCACGACCACCGACGTGCGGAACGGATATCGCTCCGATTTCTCCGGCACGTCGGCAAGCACGCCGATGGTCTCGGGCGTCGCCGCGCTCGTGCTGCAGGCGAATCCGTCGCTCACCTGGCGCGACGTGCGGCTGATCCTCGCGAGCACCGCGCGAAAGAACGACCCGGGCAGCTCCGGCTGGCAGACGAACCAGGCCGGCCTTCGCGTGCATCCGCTGTACGGCTTCGGCGTCGTCGATGCCGAGGCGGCGACGGCGCGCGCACGCTCGTGGTCGAGCGTCGGCCGGAGCGACTCGCTGCGCTCGTGCCCGTACACCCGCAGCCCGGACAAGCCGCTGCGCGACGCAACGACGATCTCCGACACGATCGCCGTAGGCGCCGACTGCCCGATCAGCCGCATCGAGTTCGTCGAGATCGGCTTCAGCGCGACGCATTCGTACAGCGGAGACCTGCAGATCGAACTGCAGCGTCCGGGGATCTCGCCACCCGCGCGGCTCGCCGACACCCGCGTCTGCCGCGACTCGCTCGGCGCAAGCATCTCGTGCGGCGCCTACGACGGCTGGGTCTTCGGCAGCGTGCGCAACCTCGACGAAGCCGCGCAGGGAGAATGGACGCTGGCGGTCAGCGACAACGCGCCGGCCGACGAAGGGAGGTGGACGGCATGGTCGCTGACGATCTGGGGGCGATGAAGATGATGCGCGGATTCGGATCGAGGGTCGCACTCGTCGCGGCGATTGCGCTCGCGGCGAGCGGCCAGACGGCGTGTGCGCAGATGGCGTCGACGGCGACGGGCCCTTCGAACCAGGCCGCGGGAAGCGCCGAGGACACGGGGCAGCGTTTCTGGTACGACGGCGAGCGACGACGCGAGCTTCATGTGGACCCCGGCTGGGTCGCGGACTTCCGCGGCGCGAAGCCGAACCTGGAACGACGCGACGAAGCGGCAACGGGCACGTCGCGCGGCGAGAAGGACGACCGTCTCGCTCCCGGCCAGTCGGAGGTGCTGCGCGACGAAACGGGCGAACCGCGCGCGCTGCCGGGCGGCGTGATCGTTCGCCTGCGCGAAGCCGACATCGGCGGCGCACCGCAGCTGTTCGCCGCGCTCGGCCTGACGCCGGTGCGTGCGCTCGACCCGCAGCAGCGCACCTGGCTCGTCGATTCGCCTGCCGGGCTCGAATCGCTCACGCTCGCGAACGAGCTGCACGAGAGCGGCCGCTTCGAATCGGCGGTGCCGAACTGGTGGCGTCCGCGCGCGCTGAAGTAGCGCCGGCTATTTCCGCTCGCGCGGCACCTCCACGCGCCGCGTGACGCCACTCGGCCCGGGGAAGTCCTCGAACAGCGCACGCGCGAGCAGCGGCAGCACTTCCTCGGGTTGCGGGATGTAGCCGTCGGTGATCGCCGTGCCTTCGTAGACCCGCCGCGGCGGGCGTACCGCCAGATCGTCGATCTGCACGCGCAGGCGATAGTCGTACCAGATCCGGTCGCTCGACACCGGGTAATACGCGGAGCCCCACCACGGAAACGGACCGCCGACGCTGAACCCGGCGTGCGGCCCGAAGCTCCCCCACCAGAAGTACGGCTGGATCATCGGCTGGTATTCGGTGACGCGGCTCAGGCGGCGGTCGGCCCGATAGTCGAAGGACACCTCGAAGCGAGGATCGGTCGCCTGGCGAAAACCCGCGCGCGCAAGCTCTGCGCGCAGCAGCGCTTCCCACTGCGCGTGCTCGAGGCTGTTGCGCTGCGCTTCGTTCCGCACGAACCGATACGTCCGATCGGCATTCACCGGCCATTCGTTGAACGTGGTGGTTTCGCCGCGCAACGGCGTCGCGCACCCGGCAGCGAGCGCCGAGAGCACCGCGAGCAACGTGAACAGCAAGCAACGACGAAACGCGATCATGAATCGCCTCCGACAGTGTCGCGCGGACTCGCCCCTGCGAACGCCGGGCCCGTGCATGAGCCGCCTCGTCGAGAACGCGGCTCGCCGCTGCAACGAGCGCTTACAATCGGAACACCCTGGCCGAAGTTCGAGCGCCGCTCCGTGACCGTTCATCGTACCGCCTACACGCCGCCGCCCTGGCTCGTCGACGACGTCCGGCTGGTCTTCGATCTCGATCTCCGGCGCACCCGCGTGCAGGCGCTGCTGTCGGTGCGTCGAAACCCCCACGCGGCGCCCGATGCGCCCCTGGTGCTCGACGGGGAACAGCTCGAGCTGCTCGACCTGCGCGTCGATGGCCGCCCGCTCGAGCCCGCCGCGTACCGGCTCGACGATCATTCGCTCACGATCGAGCGCCTGCCCGAGCGCTGCGAAGTCGGCACGGTCGTGTGCATCGACCCGCAGGCGAACACCGCGCTGAGTGGCCTGTACCGCTCGAACGGCGGCTATTTCACGCAATGCGAAGCGCAGGGCTTTCGCCGCATCACCTGGTTTCCCGACCGGCCCGACGTGATGGCCCGCTACACGGTCACCCTGCGTGCGCCGCGCGAGAGCTGCCCGGTGCTGCTGTCGAACGGCAACCTCGTCGACGCCGGAAGCGTCGAGCGCGAGGGCGTGCTCGACGACCCCGCCGCGCACGAGGAATGGCACTGGGCCACCTGGCACGACCCCTTCCCCAAGCCGAGCTACCTGTTCGCCGTCGTCGCCGCCCGCCTCGGCGCCACCGAGCGACGGCTGCGAACGCGTTCCGGCCGCGAAGTGCTGCTGCAGGTGTGGGTGGAGCCGGGCAACGAAGCGCGAACCGACCACGCGATGGCGTCGCTCGAGCGCGCGATCCGCTGGGACGAGCAGCGTTTCGGCCTCGAACTCGATCTCGATCGGTTCATGATCGTCGCAGTGAGCGACTTCAACATGGGGGCGATGGAGAACAAGGGACTGAACATCTTCAATGCGAAATACGTGTTCGCCGATTCGCACATCGCCACCGATAACGACTTCGCCGCAGTCGAATCGGTCGTCGGCCACGAGTACTTCCACAACTGGACGGGCAATCGCGTCACCTGCCGCGACTGGTTCCAGCTGACGCTCAAGGAGGGCCTCACCGTCTTTCGCGATCAGGAATTCTCGGCGGACATGCTGGCGACACGCGGCGGCGCAACGGCCTCCGGGGCAGCCGACGTGAAGGCGCGAAACGACTCGAGCGCGCGTGCCGTCAAGCGGATCGAGGACGTGCGCGTGCTGCGCTCGGCGCAGTTCGCCGAGGACGCCGGTCCGATGGCGCATCCGATCCGGCCCGACGCCTACGAAGAGATCGACAACTTCTACACCGTCACCGTCTACGAGAAGGGCGCCGAAGTCATCCGGATGTTGCAGACGCTCGCCGGCCGCGACGGCTTCCGGCGCGGCCTCGATCTCTACTTCGAACGCCACGACGGACAGGCGGTCACCTGCGACGATTTCGTCTCGGCGATCGGCGATGCGAACGGACTCCCGCTCACGCAATTCCGCCGCTGGTATTCACAGGCGGGAACCCCGCGCGTCCGCGCACGCGGCCGCCACGACCCCGTTTCACGCCGCTACACGCTCGAACTCGAGCAGGACACGCCGCCCACGCCGGGACAACCGGAGAAGCACCCGCTGCACATCCCCTTCGCCGTCGGCCTGGTGGGGCGCACCGACGGCCGCGACCGCCCGCTGCACGTCGCCGAGCTGGTCGGCGGGGAGCGGCGCCCGGTCGACGCGCGGCCCGGCCAGACCGGCAGGCACACGGCGGTACTCCACCTCACCGACTCGCGCCACGTGTTCGTCTTCGACGAACTCGACGACGAGCCGGTGCCGTCGCTCGCGCGCAATTTCTCCGCGCCGATCGTCGTCGAGCACGACTACGACGACGATGCGCTCGCGCTGCTCGCCGCCCACGACAGCGATCCGTTCAACCGCTGGGAGGCGCTGCAGCGCTTCGTCGTCGCGAGCATCCTCGCCGTCCTCGACGGCGCCGACGCGGATACGCGCTGCGCGCCGCTCGTGTCCACCTTCGCCTCACTGCTCGACGACGATTCGCTCGACCCGGCGTTTCGCGAGCAGCTCTTCGCGCTGCCCTCCGAGGGCTTCGTCGCCGAGCAGCTCGCCGTCGTCGACCCGACGACGCTGCGAAGCGCGCGCAACGCCGTCCGCCGCTGCCTCGCCGGCTCGCTCGGCACGCGCTGGCGCGATGCGTGGCAGAACTTCGACGACGATGCCCCCTACTCGCCCGACCCGGCCGCAGCGGGGCGACGGGCATTGAAGAACGCGGCGCTCGGCTACTGGGTCGAGACGCAGGCACACGAGGCGATCGAAGCGGCCGTCGGACAGTTCGACGCCGCCGACAACATGACCGACCGCATCGGCGCGCTGCACGCGCTGATGCGAACCGCGGGCGCCCCGCGCGACGAGGCGCTCGCGCGATTCGCTGCGCGCTACGCCGGCGAGCCGCTCGTCCTCGACAAGTGGTTCACGCTCCAGGCGACGATGCAGCGCCAGCCGGGCGATGCGCCGGTGCTCGAGCGCGTGCGCGAGTTGATGCGACACCCCGCCTACTCCACGCGCAACCCGAACCGCCTGCGTGCGCTCGTCGGCAGCTTCTGCAACGCGAACCTGGCCGAGTTCCACGCCGCGGACGGCTCGGGCTACGCGTTCTGGGTCGAACAGGTGCTCGAGGTCGACGCGTTGAACCCGCAGGCGGGCGCGCGGCTGGCGCGTGCGCTCGACCGGTGGCGCAAGTTCGAGCCGCAGCGGCAACGGCGCATGCGCGAGGCGCTCGAACGCGTCGCGCAGCACCGGCCGCTGTCGAACGACGTGCGCGAGATCGTCGAGAAGTCGCTCGCCGCCTGAGTCTTCGTC
>DASWVL010000396.1:0-1690 GCA_036406255.1 Zeimonas sp. | reverse complement strand
GACGTGAACGAGACCGTGTACGAGAAGTTCGCGGTGTCGATCACGCCCTACATGGCGAAGCTGATGGATCCGCACGATCCGAACTGTCCGATCCGCCTGCAGTACCTGCCGTCGCGCCACGAGGAGCAGAAGGCCGGCTTCGCCACGCTGCTCGACGAACTGGGCGAGGAGGGCGATACCGTGCCCGGCACCAGCGTCGTGCACCGCTACCCGCGCCGCGTGCTGTTCCTCGTGTCGAACACCTGCTCGACGCTGTGCCGCTTCTGCACCCGCAAACGCATGGTGTCGCAGCCGAGCGGCTCGGTGCACAAGGACGAGATCGAGCGCTCGATCGACTACATCGCGAACAACCAGGACATCGACGACGTGCTGCTGTCGGGCGGCGATCCGCTGACCTTCGACGACGAGCGCCTCGACTACATCCTCGGTGCGATCCGCGAACGCGCGCCGCACGTGCGCTTCCTGCGCATCGGCTCGCGCATGGTCGTGCAGCTGCCGACCCGCGTGACGCCGGAGCTGTGCGCGATCCTCGAGAAGCATCGCGTGCAGATGGTGAACATCCACATCAACCACCCGAAAGAAATCACGCCGCTGCTGCGCGAGCGCGTCAAGCTGATCCAGAAGGCCGGCATCATGATGGGTCTGCAAACGGTCTGCCTGAAGGGCGTGAACGACGACGTCGAGGTACTGCGCGAGCTCTTCATGCAGGCGATCGAGATGGGCGTGCGGCCGTACTACGTCTATTCGACCGACATGGTCGAGGGCGCGCACCACTTCATCGTGCCCTACCACCGCATGCTTGAACTCTACGAGGGCATCCGCGGCTGGATCAGCGGGCCGGCGGTGCCGACCTTCGTCGTCGACGGCCTGGGCGGTCTCGGCAAGCTGCCGATCATCCCGACCTACGTGACCGAGGAAATCCGGCGCGACGGGCAGGGCACGACGATCAAGTGCCGCAACTACAAGGGCGATACCGTCGAGATGCCCGGCCTGGGTCTCGACTTCCGCGTCCCGTCGCAGAGCCGCGCGTAAGGGGAGCCGTATGAAGCATGGTTCCCCCTATGGCACGCATCGCGTCGTCGAGCCGCAAGGCGTGCTGCCGCAAGGCGCGTGGAAGATCGACAACGCGATGGAGCTCTGCGACAACGAGATCCTGATCGACGTCGCCGCGCTCAACATTGACGCCGCGAGCTTCACGCAAATCAAGACCGAGGCCGAAGGCGACCTCGGCCGCATCGCGGCGAGCGTGCGCGACATCGTCGGCCAGCGCGGCAAGATGCATAACCCGGTGACGGGCTCGGGCGGCATGCTGATCGGGCGCGTCGCGGCGATCGGGCCGGCGCTCGCGGGCAAGATCGACCTCGCCGTTGGCGACCGGATCGCAACGCTCGTGTCGCTGTCGCTGACGCCGCTGCGCATCGACGCGATCCGCCAGATCCACGTCGACAAGGACCAGATCGAGATCGACGGACAGGCGATCCTGTTCGAGACCGGCCTGTACGCGAAGCTGCCCGACGATATCCCGGAGAAGGTCGCGCTCGCGATCCTCGACGTGGCCGGTGCGCCGGCGCAAACCGCGCGCCTCGTGCGCCCGGGCGACACGGTCGTGGTCGTCGGCGGAGGCGGCAAGTCCGGCACGCTGTGCGTGTATGAAGCGAAGAAGCGCGCCGGGCCGACCGGCTGCGTGATC
>DASWVL010000395.1:0-1763 GCA_036406255.1 Zeimonas sp. | reverse complement strand
CGCCGTTGCCGCGTCCCCGGCGCCGACGCGGCACGGCCGCCGACGCAACCCCAACGCTGCCACCTGCCGCTCGGGCACCTTCGGTGGAACGCCCAGGAAAAACGAAGCCGGAGCCCTTCGCTCGGCGCGCATCCCCCGTTCGCTGCGCGAACAACGGACCACTCCCGCAAAGGCGCGGGCCGTCTGCCCTGCGGCGCGCCTGTGCGCAGCCGAGAAGCGCAGTCGCACCGGCGCGCGCGCGCAGCGCGCGTCGTCTTCATTCTCGCCGCGTCTGTTCGAGCGAAGCGCGCAACGCGCGCGCAGCGAGTTACGCGGCGCCAGCCGGCGCGGCGAGCATCGCAGGGAACCCTCGCGAAGCGAGGGCTGCGCACCGAAGCGCCGCAGGGCAGGCGGCCCGCGCCTTTGCGCGCGCCGTAGACTCGTACGCAGCGCAGACGGACGCTGAAGTGTTCCAGAGCGAACGACTCCGCGCAGTGCTCTATCAGGCGCTTCTCCTCGCCGTCGTCGTCGGCATCGGCTGGTACCTGGTCTCGAACACGCTGCACAACCTGCAGACGCGCCAGATCCAGGTCGGCTTCGGTTTCCTGTCGCGCGAAGCCGGCTTCGAGATCGCCGAGACGCACGTCGAGTACGCGCCGTCGGACAACTACGCACGAGCCTTCCTCGTCGGGCTCGTCAACACGCTGTGGGTGTCGGCGCTCGGCATCGTCCTCGCGACCGTGCTCGGCACGCTGATCGGCGTCGCCCGGCTGTCGTCGAACTGGCTGGTCGCGCGCCTCGCGTCGGCCTACGTCGAGTTCGTCCGCAACATCCCGCTGCTGCTGCAGCTGTTCGTCTGGTACGGGCTGATCACCGAGTTGCTGCCACCCGTGCGGCAGGCGATCGGTTTCGGCGGACTCGCATTCCTCAGCCAGCGGGGATTGCGCTACGCATGGCCGCAGACAGCGCCCGGATGGATCGCAGCCGGCGCGGCGCTCGCCGCGGCGTTCGTGCTCGCGTTCACGTGGCGCGCGCTCGCACGCCGGCGCCAGCGCGACACCGGCGTGCAGTGGCCGGTCTTCGCACCGTCGGCCGGACTCCTGGTCGGACTGCCGCTGGCGGCATGGTGGGTGTGGGGCGCGCCGACCGCACTGGACATTCCGCAACTCGGCGGCTTCGACTTCAGCGGCGGGCGCTCGCTCTCGCCCGAGTTCATCGCGCTGCTCGTCGGCCTGTCGACGTACACCGCGGCATTCATCGCCGAGGTCGTGCGCGGCGGCCTGCTCGCCGTGCCGCACGGCCAGGTCGAGGCAGCGATGTCGCTCGGGCTGAAGCCCGGGCAGCGACTGCGGCTGGTCACGCTGCCGCAGGCGATGCGCGTGATCGTGCCGCCGCTCACGAGCCAGTACCTGAACCTGACGAAGAACTCGTCGCTGGCCGTGGCGATCGGCTACCCCGATCTCGTGGCCGTGGCCAACACGACGATGAACCAGACCGGGCAGGCGATCGAAGCGATCGCGATCCTGATGGCCGTCTATCTCACGATCAGCCTCGTGATCTCGCTGGCGATGAACTGGTACAACACGCGCGTGCGCCTCGTCGAGCGCTGACCCGATGCGGCCCTTGCGCTGGATCCGAGCCAATCTGTTCTCGTCGCCGGGCAATTCGCTGCTGACGATCACGCTCGTTGCGCTCGTCGCGTGGGCGCTGCCGCCGACGCTCGACTGGCTCTTCCTCGACGCGGTCTGGGGGCACGCGCCGGCCTCCGCCTGCGACGCGGTGCG
>DASWVL010000394.1:0-6821 GCA_036406255.1 Zeimonas sp. | reverse complement strand
GACGAGGCGGATCATCGGCTGCGACGTGCGCTCCAGGTGCGTGTACACCGGCGTGCCGCGCTCGCCGTAGGGCACGCGCTCGAAGGTCGCGGGATCGCACACTTCGGTGTAGCAGATGTCCTGCCAGCAGAGCATGCCCTGCGGCGATTCCGCCGAGCCCGCAACGTTCATGAACGGCGACATCTCGGCCATCGATCCGCAGTCGAAGACCTGCGCACGGTACGCCTCGGCGATGCGGTCGCGCACGCCGGGCACCGATGCGCCGGGCTCGCCCGAGAAGAACATGCGCTCGATGCCGAACTGCGCCGGATCGAGCCCTTCCTTCGCAGCCGTCTCGGCCAGGTACAGCGCATACGACGGCGTTCCGTAGAACGCCTGCGGGCGAATCATGTCCAGCCACTGTACGGCGCGCGAGGACATGCCCGGCGCGCCCGCGCCGAAGGGGAAGGACTTCGCGCCCAGCCGTTCGGCACCGGCGAGCGCGCCCCAGCTGCCCATGTACAGGCTGAAGATCGCGGCGACGAAGACGACGTCGCCCGGACGAATACCCATCCCCCACATCACGCGCGCGTGCGCGTTGGCGATCGCACGCCAGTCGTCGCGACCGATCGCGAAGGCGGTCGGCCGCCCGGTCGTGCCCGAGGTGCCGTGCACGTGGAAGATCTCGCTCTCGGGGATGCACAGGTAGTCGCCGAAAGGCGGTGCACGGTGCTGCGCGGCACGAAGATCGGCCTTCGTCACCACCGGGCAGCGCTGCTCGAAATCCTCCAGCGAACGCAGCTGCCCGGGGTGGAAGCCCGCTTCGTCCCACTTCGTCCGGTAGAACGCGCAGTTCGTGTACGCGTAGTCGCAGACCTCGCGCAGCCGCTGCACGATCGCGCGCTCGCGCTCTCCGGGGTTCATCGTCTCGCGCACCGGAAACCAGTAGCGGCTGCCCTCGGGCGGCCGGTACGCGTCGTCGTAGCGTGGAGGCCAGTTCCACGACTCCATCGCCTGCTGCATCGGCATGGCTCCCGTGTGGCCGGCGCTCAACGCGCGCCCCGCTCGGCGACGAGCCGCTCGATCGTGCGGATGATCGTGTCGGGCGGCGTGTCCTGCAGCAGGATCTCGTCGACGCCCATCTCCTTCAGCGCGGCGACGTCCTCGTCGGGCATGACACCGCCGCCGACCAGGATGATGTCGTCGACGCCGCGCGATTCGAGTCCGCGGATGATCTTCGGGAAGATCGTCATGTGCGCACCCGACAGCAGGCTCACGCCGAGGACGTCCACGTCCTCCTGCACTGCCGCGTCGATCACTTCATCGGGCGAACGATGCAGCCCGGTGTAGACGACGTCCATTCCCGCGTCGCGCAGGCAGCGCGCAACGATCTTCACGCCTCGATCGTGGCCGTCGAGCCCGACCTTGGCCAGCATCACCCGGATCCGGTGGTCCATTCGCGTCTCCTTGCGCAGTACTTCGGATACCCGCTTTCCGGTACGATGCTATCGTATTTCGTATTCGGTATGTGGTGAACAGTATCTCGATCGATTCCGCAAAGAGCGAGATCGCCACGGCGGGAGAGGCGTCGGTGGCAACGACCGCGCACGCATCGCCGGCACCCGCCGCTCGCGCCGGCGACACCGCCGCAGCGCAACGATCGTCGGCCGGCATCCGCATCCTCGAGGCTGCGCCTTCGCTGTACGAACAGGTCTACGCGTCGCTGCTCGACGCCATCTGCGCCGGCGTGCTCCGTCCGGGCGACCGCCTGAACCAGGACGAGCTTGCCGCGCGGCTCGGTGTCTCCCGCCAGCCGCTCACGCAGGCGCTGACGGTGCTGCGCACGCAGGGATTCGCACACGAGGCGGGTCGCCGCGGCCTCGTCGTCGCCCCGCTCGCACGCGATTTCTTCGCCCGGCTCTACGAATTGCGCGAATCGCTCGACCCGATGGCGGCGCGCCTGGCGGCCTCGCGCTTCGCGGCGCTACCGCCGGACGTCCAGGAGGCAACGGCCGCGCCGGCGCGTGCGCTGATCGAACGCGGACGCGCCGCCCTCGCGCGGGGCGAGATCGCCGAACTCACCGGTGCCGACATGGCGTTTCACATCTGGCTGTACGAGGCGGCGGGCAATCCGCTGCTCACCGAAACGCTGCGCCTGTACTGGAACCACCTGCGCCGCGCGATGATCGCCGTGCTCGAGCCGGTCGGCACCCGCGAGCGAACCTGGGACGAACACGAGGCGATCCTCGGCGCCGTGCTGGCCGGCGACGCACGACGCGCGCAACGGCTGTCGCTGCATCACATTCGAGGTGCGGCGCGACGCGTGATCGCGCCGCTCGACAGGCGCTGAATCCGCGCAGTCGCAAGCCGCACCCTGCAAGCCGCATCGTGCAAGCCGCACCGTGCAAGGAGCGCGGTGCAGGCGCGCACGCCGCACCGCGCGAAGCTCACCCGGGACGCGCCGGCCCGCTCACTGCCCGCGCCATCGGCGCTCGGCTTCGTCCCACGCGGCGAGCGCCTGCAACTGCGGCACGCGCGCGAGCCCCGAGCGCGAATCGGCCGACGCCGCCTCGGGCGTGACGAGCACGTCGAGCAGCGCCGGGCGACGCGCCATCGCGCGTTCGATCGCCCCACCAAGGTCTTCGACGCGCTCGACCCGTTCGGCGTACAGCCCGAATGCGCGCGCCATCGCGGCATGGTCGGCGAACTGCAGTCGCGTGCCGACGACCTTGCCGAAGGCCTGCTGCTGGTCGCGCACTTCGATCCCCCAT
Organism: Zeimonas sp.; assembly: GCA_036406255.1. Lineage (GTDB taxonomy): Bacteria > Pseudomonadota > Gammaproteobacteria > Burkholderiales > Burkholderiaceae_E > Zeimonas. The sequence continues at coordinate 4,071 of DASWVL010000394.1, read as the reverse complement.
GCGCCGTTGTTCGCGACGACGAACAGCGCCGGCGCCGCGTGGCGCACGGCGGTATCGATCTCGATCGCATTGAACCCGAAGGCGCCGTCGCCGGTGACGACGACCGACGGCCGATCGGGAAACGCGAGCGCCGCAGCGATGCCGAACGGCACGCCGACGCCGATGCAGCCGAGCGAGCCCGGATCGAGCCAGGTGGATGGAGCGAGCCCCACGCGCGCGAAACTGAGGAAGTCGCCTCCGTCGGCGACGACGATCGCCTCCTTCGGCAGTGCCTCGCGCAGCGCTGCGAGCAGCCGGTTCGGATGCATCCGCCCGTCCGAGCCGGACGGCGCATTGCGCATCGCGTCGAGCAGCTTCGTCGCGCGCTCGACGTGCGTCGCGCGCCGGGAACGCGCCCATTCGATGTCCACCGCCGGCACGCGCTCGCCGGCCGCGGAGACGATTGCATCGAGCGCGACCGCGGGCGTCGCGTACAACTCGACCACGCCGCGCCGGTTGTCGCGCAACTCGGAGGGCGCGTCGGCAATGCGCACGAAGCGCGCTTCGCCGAAGACGGCCGGCGATCCGTAGGCGAGCTGGAAATCGAGCCGCCGGCCGACGGTGACGACGAGATCGGCCTCGCCCATCACGGCGCCGCGCATTGCCGCGACGACCGACGGGTGGGTATCGGGAACGAGGCCGCGACTCTCGCCGGTGTCGAGATACAACGCACCGAGCCGATCGAGCAGGCCGAGCAGCGGCCCGCGCGCATTGCGCGCGCCGCGGCCGGCGATGACGAGCGGGCGGCGGGCCGACCACAGGGCGTCGACGGCGTCCGCAATCGCGGCCGGATCGGGGAAGAGCGCGCGGGGTGCCGGCGGAAGCACGAAGGCGTGCCGCACCGCGCGCGAAACGTCGGCGAGCAGCGTGTCGGTGGGGAAATCCAGGAGGACCGGTCCGGGCTCGCCGCCCTCGCCGAATGCCCGCGCGATCGCCTCGTCGAGTTCCTGCAGGACGAGATCGGCTTCGCGCACCGTTCGTGCATACCGTGTAAGCGGCGCGACGAGCGCGGCGTGAGCAAGGTCCTGCAGCGCGCCGCGATTCTCCTGCGGACGCGGCGGACACCCGGAGAGCACGAGCACCGGGGCACGTGCGACGTGCGCGTTGGCCAGGCCCGTCATCGCGTTGGTCACGCCCGGTCCCGCGGTGACGAGCGCCACGCCGAGCGCGCCCGACAGTTCGGCGTGCGCCTGCGCCATGTGTACCGCGGCGCGTTCGTCACGCACGTCGACGATGCGCACGCCCTCCTCGTGCAGGCGCATCCAGATCGGCATCACGTGGCCGCCGCACAACGCAAAGACCCGGTCGATGCCGCGCTCGCGCAACGAGCGCGCGATGACGGCCGCCGCACAGTTTCCGGAGAGTGCGCCCTGTGGCGTCACCGGGGGTCGCCTGCCGCCGCCGTGCGCACGCGATCGTCCGGCACGGAACGGCTGGCCGTGGCTTCGTTGATCTGCACGAACAGTTCACCCGGCTTGACCATGCCGAGATCGTAGCGCGCGCGCTCCTCGAGCGCCTGCTGGCCGGCGCGCAGGTCGGCCACTTCGGCCTCGAGCGCGTCGTTGCGCGACGCGATGCGCGCGTTCAGTGCCTGCTGCGCCTCGAGCTGCCGGTCGAGCTCCCAGACGCGCAGCCAGCCCCCCTTGCCGAGCCAGAGCGGGTACTGGATCAGCGCGAGCAGGCAGGCGAGAACAATGCCGAGCGTGCGCACCGGGGGCGATACCTCGCGAAACACCGCCGCCACGCCGGATCGCGCGACGACGGAACGCGCGACCGCCGCGCGTCAGCGCAGATTGTAGAACGCGGAACGGCCCGGATAGGTGGCGACGTCGCCGAGATCTTCCTCGATGCGCAGCAACTGGTTGTATTTCGCGACGCGGTCGGTGCGGCTCATCGATCCGGTCTTGATCTGCAGCGCGTTCGTCGCAACGGCGATGTCGGCGATCGTCGTGTCCTCGGTCTCGCCCGATCGGTGCGAGATCACGGCCGTGTAGTTGTAGCGCTTGGCCAGTTCGATCGCGGCAAAGGTCTCGGTGAGCGTGCCGATCTGGTTGATCTTCACGAGGATCGAATTCGCGATGCCTTCGTCGATGCCACGCTGCAGGAGCTTCGTGTTGGTGACGAAGAGGTCGTCGCCGACCAGCTGCACGCGGTCGCCGAGCACGTCGGTGAGCAGCTTCCAGCCTTCCCAGTCGTTCTCGGCCATGCCGTCCTCGATCGAGACGATCGGGTAGCGGTCGCACCAGGTGGACAGCAGGTTGGCGAAATCGTTGGCGCTCAGCGTGAGCCCCTCGCCGGCGAGGTGATAGCGCCCGTCGCGGAAGAACTCCGACGCGGCGCAGTCGAGCGCGAGCGCCACCTGCCGCCCCGGCTCGTAGCCGGCGGCCTCGATCGCCTCGAGCACGAGCTGGATCGCCGCCTCGTGGTTCTTCACGCTCGGCGCGAAGCCGCCTTCGTCGCCGACGGCCGTCGACATGCCGCGGTCGTGGATGAGCTTCTTCAGCGAGTGGAAGACCTCGGCCCCGTAGCGCAGCGCCTCGCGCAGCGTCGGCGCGCCGAGCGGGACGATCATGAACTCCTGCAGGTCGAGGTTGTTGTTTGCGTGCGCGCCGCCATTGATGACGTTCATCATCGGCACCGGCAGCGCCATTCCCGCCGAGCCGCCGAAATAGCGGTACAGCGGCAGCCCCGAGTCGTCGGCTGCGGCCTTCGCCACCGCCATCGACACCGCGAGTGTCGCGTTCGCACCGAGCCGGGACTTGTTCTCGGTGCCGTCCAGTTCGATCAGCGTGCGGTCGATGTACGCCTGCTCGGTGGCGTCGAGCCCCATGATCGACTCGGAGATCTCGGTGTTGATGTGCTCGACGGCCTTCAGCACGCCCTTGCCGAGGTAGCGCGCGCCGTCGCCGTCGCGCAGTTCGATCGCCTCGCGCGAGCCGGTGGACGCGCCCGACGGAACGGCCGCACGGCCCATGACGCCGGTCTCGAGCAGCACGTCGCATTCGACGGTGGGATTGCCGCGCGAATCGAGGATCTCGCGACCGATGATGTCCACGATCGCGCTCATTTCGGCTCGACTCCCTGCACGACGACCATGTGGAAATACTCGGTGGCGCCGGCGCGCTTCGCGCGCGCCTCGCGATATTGCACCGAGTCGTAGAACGCACGCGCCGAAGCGACGTCGGGGAACTCGGCGAGCACCATGCGCGAGGGCTGCCAGTTTCCTTCGAGCACCTCGTGCGGACCGCCGCGAACGAGAAAGCGGCCGCCGGCGGCCTCGATCGCTGCGGGCGAGAGCGCCATGTACTGCCTGTATCGCTCGGAGTCGCTGACCTTCACGTCAACGATCACGTAGGCGGGCATCGAAACTCCCTCCTGGTCGGATGCGCTCAGCCGATAGCCTGGAGCGTCTGTTCGGGGAAACCGGCGCGCTTCACCAGCGCGTCGAGCGACTGCAGCGTGGCGAGCAGTTCCGCCATGCGTTGCAGAGGCCACGCGTTGGGCCCGTCGGACAGCGCCTTCGCGGGGTTCGGATGCGTTTCCATGAAGACGCCCGAGACGCCGGTGGCGACCGCCGCCCGCGCGAGCACGGGGACGAATTCACGCTGCCCGCCCGACGAGGTTCCCTGCCCGCCCGGCAGCTGCACCGAATGCGTGGCATCGAAGACGACCGGGCAGCCGGTTTCGCGCAGGATCGCGAGCGAGCGCATGTCGGAGACGAGGTTGTTGTAGCCGAACGAGGCGCCGCGCTCGCAGACGAGGATGTTCTCGCCGTCGCCGCCCGCTTCGATCGCCGCGGCGCGCGCCTTGTCGACGACGTTCTTCATGTCGTGCGGCGCGAGGAACTGCCCCTTCTTGATGTTCACCGGTCGCCCGGCGGAGGAGACGGCGCGGATGAAGTCGGTCTGGCGAACGAGGAACGCCGGCGTCTGCAGCACGTCGACGACGGCCGCCACCGGGGCGATCTGGTCGATCTCGTGCACGTCGGTGAGCACCGGAACGCCGATGGCGCGGCGCACCTCGTCGAGGATC
>DASWVL010000393.1:0-5538 GCA_036406255.1 Zeimonas sp. | reverse complement strand
CCCGGCAGCCACGGCTCGACCTTCGGCGGCAACCCGCTTGCAGCGGCCGTCGGCCTCGAGGCATTGCACGTCCTGCAGCAGGAGCAGCTCGCCGAGCGCAGCGCGGTGCTCGGCCGGCACCTGCTCGCGCGCCTGCGCGAGATCGCGGGCACCCGACCGATCGTCGTGCGGGGACGCGGGCTGTGGGCCGGTTTCGACCTGCGCCCTTCGGGCCTCGACGCGCATGCCTTCGTCGAGCGACTCGCCCGGCGCGGCGTGCTCACGAAGGAAGCGCACGACGCGATCCGCATCGCGCCGCCGTTGACGATCACGAAGGCGCAGCTCGACTGGGGACTCGAGCGTATCGCGCAGGTGCTCGACGAGAGCGCGGCGGCGCCCGAGCCGAAAGGAGCCGGCACCGCGCCTCGGCCGGCCCTCGCCTCGGCGCGGACGGGCAGCTCCGGCCCGGGCGAACAGACGCGCAACGCCGGCTCGAGCGAACGACGCTGCAACGCCCCCGCCCACGTCCTGCTGTGCCCGCCCGACCACTTCGAGGTCCGCTACCGGATCAACCCCTGGATGCACCCGGAAGCATGGTCGCGCGACGCCGCCCGCCTCTCGCAGGAAGCGCACTGCGGCTGGCAGGCGCTGCGGGCGGCCTACGAGCGGCTCGGTACGCACGTCGAGACCATGCCTGCGCAGCCGGGCTCGCCGGATCTCGTCTTCACGGCAAACGCCGCGGTCGTGCTCGACGGCAAGGCGCTGCTGGCGCGATTTCGCAAGCCCGAGCGGCGCGCCGAGGAAGTGCACGGGCAACGCGTCTTCGTATCGCTGCGCGGCAGGGGCGTGGTCAAATCGGTGCACCAGGTCGACGAAGGGGTGCGCTTCGAAGGCGCGGGCGACGCGATCTGGGACGCGAAACGCCGCGTGATGTGGATGGGCCACGGGCAGCGCTCCGACTTCGCCGCGCGCGACGCGGTGCGGCGCGTGTTCGGCGTCGACACGCTGTCGCTCGAGCTGGTGTCGCCGAGCTTCTATCACCTCGACACCTGCCTGTGCGTGCTCTCGCGCGGCGAGATCCTCTGGTATCCGCCCGCATTCGCCGAAGCGTCGCAGCGGCTGCTGCGTGCGGTGGCCGGAAGCGATGCGATCGAGGTGGACGACGAGGATGCGGCGCGCTTCGCCGTCAACGCCGTCTGCCTCGGCGACGACGTTCTCCTGTGCCATGCATCGCAGCGACTGCGCGGGGCGCTCGCCGGACGCGGCTATCGTGCGCAGGTGATCGCGCTCGAGCCGTTCAACCGGTCAGGCGGCGCCGCCTGCTGCCTGACGCTGCGGCTCGACCAGCGAAGCGGCGACGCCGATCGGCGAGGCACTCTGCTCGCTGCTTGAAGCGGTACGACCGGATCGGCGCTGGAGAATCAGGGACTCCGTCGAGGAGATCCCGCTACTGAGGGATCTCCTCGACGAACGTGATCACGCCGACTTGCGACGGGCGAATCCAAGTCCTGCCAGCCCCAGGCCCATCAGCGACAGCATGGCCGGTTCCGGCACCTGCGCGGCGGTGATGCGCACGTTGATGTCACTCGACTTGTCCCAGCCTGAACCGCCGGCGTTGCGGTCGCTGTTCCAGACCGTGCGGCTCCAATCGGTGGGGTCGAACGAGAAGTACCGGTCATCCGCGCCGTCCTGTCGCGTGCCGCTCAAGGCGGCGTTCGACGCGTGGCTGTACCAGCCGATTCGGTCACCGGCGACACCGAAGTCGTATAGCTCCCCGCCGTCGATCAGGAAGTCGAGACCGCTGAAGGTCGTCTGGATGACGGCGTACTCGACCTGACCGTTGCCTACATAGACCGCGGTACTTGCAGCATCCGGATAGGACACGGCCGAGTGCGTGATCGCCGGGTTGCTGTTGATGTTTCCGGTGACCGACCCGGTGGCGACCTGGACGAGCGCACCGCCTTCCCGGCCGAGATACAACGAGATATTGCTCAGGTCCGTGTCGAGCGGATCGTATTGCGCCCCCCACACCGTCAGGGAGTCGATGCGGTATTTCTGTCCGGCAACACCGATGCTGAAGTTGTCCCCGACGATCTCGCCGTCGACGTACCAGCTCACGTTGCTCCGATCGGCGCCGGCGCCATTGTTCAGATTGGTGCCAGGCAGGCCACGGTCGAAAACCACCGACGCCGCGGACGCGCTTGCAGCGACAAGCAGGGCAGCGGCACCCGCGGCAAGGCAGGCCAATTTTCTTGTTTTCAACACTCGGAACTCCCCTATTTTCGAAACCGCCCTCGAGCGGCGGCAGGTCAACGAACGCGCGCCTCGTAGCGGTGCCACGGCGCACCCAGGACTGCGAGCAAAGCAATATCTAGAAAGCAACATTTGCGCCAGACGGGTGCGCTCCGTCGTTAACCTTTTGAGCAACAAGGTTTTTGGCGCGCTCACGCGCGCACGTCCGCTTCTGAAGTGCCGGCCGCCTTGTCAAGCAGGCCGACATCGGGTATCCCCTTCCTCGGAATACCCTCGCCCATGAAGCGGCTCGACGAGATCGACCGGCGCATCCTGCGCGAACTGCAGCACGACGGGCGCATCACGAACCAGGCGCTTGCCGATCGCATCGGCCTGTCTGCCCGCGCCTGCCTCGACCGCGTGCGCCGGCTCGAGCGGGAACGCTCGATCGAAGGCTATCGCGCGGTCGTCTCCCGCGCGGCGCTCGGAGACGTGCTCGTCGTGCACGCCGAAGTCACGCTCGTCGACCAGCGCCAGGCGACGCTGCAGCAGTTCGAGCGCCGTGCCGCGCAGTGCGACGAGGTAATCGCGTGCTACCTGCTCAGCGGCCCCTACGACTACCTCGTGCGTTTCGCCTGCAGCGACATCGCGCACTATCGCAGCCTCTCCGACGCATGGATAAACGATCTCGCGATGGGCGTCGCGCGCATCGACTCGCACACCGAGTTGGCGACGGTGAAGGAGTTCGACGGGTACCGGGTCTGAAGCTCTGCAGCGGCCCCTGCCGCCTGGAGGCGTCCCATGGAAACGATGTTTCGCTACCTGGCGATCCTGCCCGCGAAGCAGATCACCCGTACCGATCGCCTCGTTCCGGTGGACACGCAGGACCGGGCGCAATCGCCTTTCCTGCAGGAGATGCAGGCCGCGGAAGCGCACGGTGCCCGAGTCGAGGCGGCGAGGCGCTACCAGGCGACGGCCGCCTTCCGGGATCCTTTCGCGAAAGGTTTCGAGCCGCTGCCTCGAATGCGCGCCCTCCTCGCCGACCGGCGAATCGACGCAGCCGGACTGGTCGCCGAGGCGGTTCGAGTCCTCGGTCTCGACTCCGGGAACGCCGCCGCATCGCTGCGCGCGCATCTCGACTCCGGCGAAGGGCGCGCGACCCGGCTTCGCCTGGTCGAGAGCGTCCTGTCGCTTGCCTTCGTCCCCGAAGCGTCCGACTACCTGCCCGACGAGCGGGTCGCCGCGCTCAAGACGCTCGAACTGCTGCGTCGTGCCGAGCAGGGACGCTGGCCGTTTTCGCAAGCGCTGACGCTCGACGCGGCGCTCGACCGGATGACGGCGGTCCTGCCCCGCGACCTTGCGTCGGTCCGCCTCGATCGCGTCGATCCGGCGGCCAACGACCGCGCGGCACCGGTGGCCGATGCCGCAGACGACGCGCTGCGAGCGACGATCGCGCGGTACGCGCGGGCGCTCGACGAACTGTCGCAACCGGGTGTCCTTCGGCATCTCGAAGTTCGCGGCGATGCCGTGCGCCCGGCCGCCCGCCCGCGTCCGCAATCACGCCCCGGCTCGTTCTTCCCGCGTCGACCGGGCGCCGCTGCGGGCGTGCAGCCGCCGGAAGACCTGGAAGCCACCGCGTCGGCGCGGTCGGTGCGGATTCCACCCGACCGGTTCGACGCCCTCAGCGAGTCGTCGCGCGAAACGCTCACCGGCCTGGGTTTCTCGCGGGAGACGACGAGCCCCGTCGCGGCTTCCCGGGCGCTGGAAGCCGAGATGCTGAAGCTGCAGGAAGACCTCTATCGGGCAACGCCGCAACGCCACGTCGTCCTCGTCGGCAACCTCGCGATCGCCGTCCTCGACCATCGACCCGATCCGCCGGAACCCTATGTGCCGACGCTCGGCACCGGTGCGACGCTGGCGGTGAGCACGCCCTTCTATGCCGGCCAGGGCGAGCTGCGGGTGGTGCGGCAGCAGCTGGTGGCCTACGAGCTCGGCGACATCGCGCATGTCGAGAACGTGCTGGCAGGCGAAGAACGACGACGCAGGCATCGATCGCTCGATCGGACCGAGGAGATCGAGGCCGAACGCATCGAGGCCGAATCCGAGAACGCGCGCGACCTGCAGAGCACGAGCCGGCACGAACTGGAAACCGAGGCGCAGCAAAGCGCACAGACCGCCGTGCACGTCGAAGGCGGACTGACCGTCAGCGGCAGCTACGGGGGCACCGTCACGTTCACCGCCAACGCGGGTGCCGGGTATTCGCATCGAACCGAGTCGTCGAGCCGGCGCGCTTCGCGCTTCGCGCAGGAGGTCGTCGATCGCACGGTCGAACGCATCAAGGAGCGCACCGAGAAGCAGCGCCGGGTCACCCGCCTGCGCGAGATCGAGGAGATCAATCGCCACAACGTGCTGAACGCCCGACGGGGCGCGCAGCACGTGCGGGGCGTCTACCGCTGGCTCAACAAGATCTACCGCGCCCAGATCTACACGTACGGCATCCGGCACATGCTCGAATTCACGGTGCCGGAGCCGGCGGCCTTCTATCTGTGGTCGCTGACGAATGCCACCGCTGCGGCACTCGTCCCGGATCTGGCGCCGCCGGTCTTCCACGATGCACGCATCGACACGAACTGGCATCGCCTGGCGCTCACGTATCGGGCCTCGGGAGTCGAGCCGCCACCGCCGCGCTTCGTCGAAGTGGCCCACGCCGCCTACAACACGGAACCGGGCAATGCCCCCCACCAGAACCACACGTTCGCCACGAAGCTGAAGATACCCGATGGCTACGAAGCCTTCGCCGCGGTCTACAACGTCCGCCGGATCACAGGCGGCTACAGCGCTGCCTACTCGCTGCAGATCTACGAAAACCAGATCCACGGAAACGCCGAAGGAACTTCCGGTTTCGTGTCCCTGCGGCGAAACGACGAAGGCGGTGCGCGCGTGTCCGGCGAGCTCGGCGTCGCGTTCAGCGCGTGGGGAGCCTATACCTACTCGGTGACCGTGCACCTGCTGTGCGAGCGCACGCTCGGCCTTCTGAACAAGTGGCGTTTCGACACCTTCGCGGCGATCAGCGAGGCCTATCGCGACTACGAGACCGAACACCGCGCGCGTCTCGAACAGGCAACGATCGGCGAGGCAGTCACGATTCCGGGGCGCAACCCGGCCATCAACCAGAGGACGATCCGGGAGGAACTGCAGCGCGCGTGCCTCTCGATGCTCACGCAAAGCGACCTGGAGCAGTTCGACGCCTTCGAACAGGCGCCCGCCGACGAGCCGCGCCCGTGGCGTATCAACCAGCCGCGGGCACGGCAACACGGTCGCGAGGCG
>DASWVL010000392.1:0-7029 GCA_036406255.1 Zeimonas sp. | reverse complement strand
GGCTGCGGAACGGGAGAGGGTGCCTGCGCCGGCGCCAACGGCGCGGGCGCCGCCGGTGCCGTCCGCTGCGGCGGGGGCGGCGGCGGCTGCCGCGTGGACTCTCCGGAAGCGGGCAGCGCGGCGGACTCGCGCTCCTTCTTCGGGGGATCGAGTCGCGAAAGCGGCACGGGCCGCAGCCGGTGCGCATTCTCCTCGGCAGGGCCGCCCGCCGCACCTCCGGTTCCGTCGAACCAGCCGCGATTCCACCCGAACATCAGCGCATTCGCGAGAAGGAGGATCAGCACCAGCCTCGTCATCGACGTAGGGCCTCCGCACGCACGCGCGCATCGCCGCGCCGCAGGCTCACCTCACCGCTGCGCACGACCTCGATTCTCCCGTCGCGAAGCAGTTGCAGCCCGCCGCAGGCGTCGATGCCGAGCGCGCGCCCCGAGGCCACGACTTGCTCGCCCTGGAGCACGACGACCGGCTCTCCCTGCAGCGCGTCGAAACGCTGCCAGCCCGCGACGAAAGCGCCGAGCCCGTCGGCCACGAATCGATCGAACGCGCGCACCACTTCGCCGGCGACGCAGCCGGCCACCGTCGCGGGATCGTCGCGCACGCCGGCGTCGTCGAACAGTCCGCAGGCGCCTTGTGCGATCAGCGGACTTTCCCGCGGCGCTGCGAGATTGATGCCGATGCCGACGACGATCCGCTCGATCGAAGGCGTGGCAGCGCTCCCCGGCAACGGCAGGCTGCGCCGCGTCTCGACGAGGATTCCGCCGAGCTTGCGCCCGCCGCGTTGCAGGTCGTTCGGCCACTTCAGACGAACGTCGGGCGCCCACGGCACCAGCGCGATCGCGGCGGCGGCGCCGACGACGATCGACAGCGCGGCCGGCGGAGGCTCGTTGCCGACGCTGCGTTCGAAGGCGATCGAGAACGCGAGCGAGCGGCCCGGTTCGCAAACCCACGCGCGACCGCGACGACCGCGGCCCGCCGTCTGGTGCAGGGTCGCGACCAGCCGGGGCAAGGACGGCGCATCGCCGAAGGCGCGCTGCATCAGCGCTTCGTTCGTCGACGCGATCTCTCCGGCGGTTCGCACATGCAGCGCATCGCAGCCGGCGGCCGCGCGGATCCGGTCGGCATCGAGCGCACCCATCGGGGTCGATCATAGCGGAGCACCGGGTAAGCTTGGCGACGTGCAGAGTCCGTCGATCCGTGTTCCGGCCGAGCCCACCCGGCGGCGCGCTTCGCGAAGCGCGGGGTGGCTGGCGGCCTACGGCGCCGCGCTCGTCTACGCAAGCCTGTATCCGTGGGCCGACTGGCGTGCGCCGAGTGCCGCGATGTTCGATTTCGCCGCCGCACCGTGGCCTCGCTGGTGGACCGCGTTCGACGTCGCGACGAACCTGATCGCCTACCTGCCCTTCGGCCTGCTCGCCAGCGTTGCGATCGCGCGCGGCGCGAGGACGAGCGTCGTTCGCGCCGCGCCGTGGGCACTGGTGATCGCGGCGCTGCTCTCGTTCGCGCTCGAGTCGGCGCAGAGCCTGCTGCCGGCACGCGTCCCGTCCCGGCTCGACCTCGTGACGAACATCGCCGGCGCCGCGCTCGGGGCGATGATCGCCGTCTGGTTCGGACGTCGTCGCATCGAGCGCCTGCCCCGCGTGCTGCGCGATGCGTTCACGGTCGCTCCGCGCGCGACCGCCGGTGCGCTGCTGCTCGTCGCATGGCCGGTCGCGCAGTGGTATCCGCAATCGCTGGTGTTCGCCACCGGCGACCTGCTGTTCGCGTGGCCGTCGCCTTCCGGTGCGGAACTGCCCGACTGGCGCGCTTCGCTGATCCTGCCTGCCCGCTACGAGCCGTTCATCGAGGCCGGTGCGGTCTCGCTGGCGGTGGTCGCGATCGGCTCGATGATGCGCGAGGTCTTCGTCGCGCCGGTTCGCCCCGGCACGCGGCCGCCGGCGTGGCCGATCGCGCTGCCGATCGTCGCTGCGTGCGCGATCAAGTCGATCGCCGGAGCCGTGGTGCTCGGCGCCGCGCATGCGTTCGGATGGTTGAGCGCCGCGACCCAGGGCGGGCTCGTCGCCGGCGCGATCGCGTCGATCGCGCTGCTGCCCGCCGGACCGCGCCTGCGCACGGGTTGCGCCCTGGCGGCGATCGCCACGGGCACGCTGCTCGTCAACCTGGCACCCCCGAACGAGTATTACCTGTCGATGCTCGCGCACTGGGACGGCGAGTGGTCGAACTTCCACGGCCTGCTGCGCGCGCTGGCGACGCTGTGGCCGTTCGCCGCCATCGCCTGGTGCGGGCGACGGCTGCGTGCCCGCCTATAATCGGACGATGCCCTCCTACTACGAACGCCACATCTTCTTCTGCATCAATCATCGCGACGATCCGAACCGCGAGTGCTGCGCGCGACACGGCGCGGAAGCGTTGCAGGCGTATGCGAAGGAGCGCGTGAAGGCACTCGGCCTGTCGGGTCCGGGCAAGGTCCGGGTGAACAAGGCGGGTTGCCTCGACCGCTGCGAACTCGGGCCGGTCGCCGTCGTCTATCCGGACGGCGTCTGGTACAGCTACGTCGATCGCGAGGACATCGACGAGATCGTCGAGTCGCATCTGCGCGACGGGAAACCGGTCGAGCGGCTGCGGCTCGAATGAACGCCGGCACGCAACTGCTGCTCATCGACGGGCCGGCGGGAGCGATCGACGTCGCGCTCGATCGCCCGGCGGGCGCCCCGCGGGGGATCGCCGTCGTCGCGCATCCGCACCCGCTGTACGGCGGAACGCGCGACAACAAGGTGGCGCAGACGCTCGCCCGCGCGCTGCTCACCCTCGGGCACGTCGTGTGGCGTCCGAACTTCCGCGGCGTCGGCGCGACCGCCGGCGAGCACGACGAGGGCCGCGGCGAAACCGACGACCTGCTCGCCGTCGTGCGCCATGCGCGCGAGCAGGCGAGCGCCGAACGCGCGGACGGCACCGCTGCGTTGCCGCTCGTGCTGGCGGGCTTTTCCTTCGGCACCGACGTGCAGATCCGCGTCGCGGCTCGTCTGCGCGACGCCGGCGCACCGGCGCAACGGCTCGTGCTCGTCGGCACCGCCGCCACCGACCGCTACACGCTGGGCGAAGTGCCCGCCGACACCCTGGTCGTGCACGGCGAGCACGACGAGGTGGTTCCGCTGCAGGGCGTACTCGACTGGGCGCGCCCGCAATCTCTTCCGGTGGTGGTGATCCCCGGTGCCGAGCACTTCTTCCATCGCCGGCTGACGCTGCTCAAGCGAATCGTCGTCGATGCGCTGGCTCCCCGCGCGAACGTCGAAACCGGGTGAACCGCGCGCAGCGACCCGATCCGCGGCTGATCTACGCCCGCACGCCGGCCGGCGACGCGGAGAGGACGGCACGAGCGCTCGATCTCGAGCACGCGGCGCGGCGCATCCTCGCGCTGGTCGACGCGCGTCGCAGCGTCGGCGACCTCTCGCAGTTCGCGCGCCCCGGCGAGCTGGGCCCGGTGCTCCGCGCGCTCGAGCAGCGCAAGCTCGTCGAGGTCGTCGCGCTCGCTGCGGAACCGACCGAAGCGGAGCGCCGCGAGCGCGAACGCCGAGAGCAGGTGCGCCTGCAGGCCGCCAAGCACGCGCTGCGCAACACCTTCGTCGCCGAGCTGGGGGCGGCGGGTCGCGTCTGGGACGCACGCGTCGCGGACAGCGTCAGCCTCGAGGTGCTGCGACGCGTCCTGCGAGAGGCGGTCGACGTCGTCGAGGCGCGCCGCGGCGAGGCGGCAGCGCAACGCGTGCTCTCGCGCGTGCGCCCGCTGTTCGCACCGGAGGTGTAGCGCCCTATAATTCCCCGCTTTCGTCGTTGTCCTGACCTGCGGCGCCGCCGCGGCGTCGCGCGGCGGTGCGCAATGCATCGCCGCCCTGCTTCATCCGGATTGCCCGATGCCCGCACGCCTGTTCGCCCTGCTGTCGTTCCTGCTCCTCGCCGTTGCCCCGGCCGCCGTTGCGCAGGTCGCCCCGCCCACCATCGCCGCCCGCTCGTGGCTGCTGCTCGACGAAACCACCGGACAGGTGCTCGCCGCGCACGAACCCGACATGAAGATCGAGCCGGCGTCGCTGACGAAGATCATGACGGCGTACCTGGCGTTCGACGCGCTGCGCGAGAAGCGGATCACGCTCGACCAGCGTCCGGCAGTGTCGCAGGCCGCGTACAAGTCGATCGGCTCGCGGATGTTCGTCGAGCCGACGAAGCCGGCGAGCGTCGAGGAGTTGCTCAACGGCGTGATTGTCCAGTCGGGCAACGACGCGTCGATCGTGCTCGCCGAGGCGCTCGCCGGCACCGAGGAGAGCTTCGCCGAGCAGATGAACCGCGCCGCGCAACGCATGGGCATGCGCAACACGAACTTCCGCAACTCCACGGGCCTGCCCGATCCGCAGCACTACACGACCGCCCGCGACCTCGCCACGCTCGCGCAGCGACTGATCGAAGACTTCCCCGACCAGTACCCGTTGTATTCGAAGCGCGAGTACACGTACAACAACATCCGCCAGCCGAACCGCAACCGGCTGCTGGCGATCGATCCGAGCGTCGACGGCATGAAGACCGGGCACACCGAGGCGGCCGGCTACTGCCTGATCGCTTCGGCCCGGCGCGACATGCCCGGAATCGGCGGCACGCGCCGCCTGATCAGCGTCGTGCTCGGCGCAGCCTCGGAGTCGGCGCGCGCGATCGAATCGCAGAAGCTGTTGAACTACGGCTACCAGAACTTCGAAGTCGTGCGCATCCAGGCGAAGGACAAGCCGTCCGGCACCTACGAGGTCTGGAAGGGCAGCGAGGACGCCGTCGACGGCGGCTTCGATCGCGACGTGCTCGTCTCCGTGCCGCGCGGGCAGGCCGATCAGGTCAAGGCCGAGATCGAACGGATCCAGCCGCTCGTCGCGCCGATCGCGCAGGGTCAGCAGATCGGCACGCTGCGCGTGCGTATCGGCGACCAGCTCGTCACCGAGCGGCCGCTGCTGGCGTTGTCGAGCGTCGAGCCGGCCGGCTGGTTCGGGCGCGCCTGGGACTCGCTGCTGCTGCTGCTCTCGCGCTGAACGTGCGCCAGGACCGCGCGCGGCGGCTGCCCATCGTTGTGGCGCATACTTCCGGCAGGAAGTCGACGACCGGATCCGAATGACCCAGATTGCCTGGCTGAACGGTGAGTGGGTGCCGCTCGAGGAAGCGCGGATTCCCGTGCTCGATCGCGGCTTCGTGTTCGGCGACGGCGTCTACGAGGTCGTTCCCGTGTACGGCGGTCGCAAGTTCCGCTGGACCCAGCACCTCGCGCGCCTGCAGCGCAGCCTGGCGGCGGTGTCGATCCGCAACCCGCACGACGAAGACGGATGGACGCAGCTCGTCGACGCGCTGGTCGCGCGGCACCCGTGGGCAGACCAGTTCGTCTACCTGCAGGTCACGCGCGGCGTCGCACGGCGCGACCACGCCTTCCCGCCCGCCGACGTCGCGCCGACCGTATTCGCGATGACGAGCGAGCTCGTCGCTCCGACGGCCGCACAGCGCGAACAGGGCGTCGCCGCCGTCACGCTTCCCGACGAGCGATGGCTGCACTGCGACATCAAGACGACGTCGCTGCTCGGCAACGTGCTCGCGCGTCAGGCGGCGGTCGCCGCGGGTGCCGCCGAGTGCGTGCTGATCCGCGACGGCTTCCTCACCGAAGGCGCCGCGAGCAACATCTGGGTCGTGCGCAACGGGACGGTGTTCGGTCCGCCGAAGGACAACCTCGTGCTCGAAGGTATCCGCTACGGGCTGCTCGCCGAGCTTGCGCAGGACGCCGGCATCCCACTCGAGATCCGGCGTATCCTCCGTGAGGAAGTGCACGCGGCGGACGAGCTGATGCTCAGCTCGGCGACGAAGGAGCTGCTGCCGATCACGCGGCTGGACGGACGTCCGGTCGGCAACGGGCGGCCGGGGCCGGTGTTCGCAGCGCTGCTCGCTGCCTATCAACGGGCGAAGGCGTCCGCCTAGGGAGGTCCGTCGGGGTCGTGTCCGAAGACCGCAACCTGACCGAAGCCTTCGACCGGCTCGAACGCCTGCTCGAGTTCCCGGTCGACTTTCCGCTGAAGATCATGGGTCGGCGCGTCGACGACTTCGCGCAGACGATGTCCGATCTCGTCGTCGAGCACGTGCCGGAGTTCGATCCGTCGACGATCGAGCTGCGCGTCTCGAGCAAGGGCTCGTACCTGAGCGTGACCGTGGTCGTGCGCGTGCAGTCGCGCGAGCAGCTCGAGCGCCTGTATCGTGCGCTCGCCACGCACCCGATGGTGAGCGTCGTCCTTTGACAGCTGCGGCCCCGATCGTTCGCCGGCTCGGCCGACTCGAATATGGGCGCGCCGAGCCGATGATGCAGACGTTCACTGCCGCACGCACCGAAGACACGCCCGACGAGATCTGGCTCGTCCAGCATCCCCCGGTGTTCACGCTCGGTCGCGCCGCGCGCCTCGAGCACGTGCGCACGCCGGGCGACATTCCCGTCGTGCGTACCGAACGCGGCGGACAAGTGACCTATCACGGTCCCGGACAGGCGGTGTGCTACGTGCTCGTCGACCTGCGCCGCGCCGCGATCCGGGTACGCGACTTCGTCGATCGCCTCGAAGCGACGACGATTGCGCTGCTCGCCCGCTACGGGATCGACGCGCTGCGCCGTCCCGGCGCACCGGGCGTCTACGTTCGCGACGACGCGCCCTCTGCCGCCGGCACCGTGGTCGCGGGTCCGAAGATCGCCTCGCTCGGCATCCGCATCTCGGCAGGCCGCAGCTGGCACGGCGTCGCGCTGAACGTCGCGATGGACCTCTCCCCGTTCACGCGAATCGACCCGTGCGGCTACCCCGGGCTCGCCGTCACCGACATGCGAAGCTGCCTGCGTTCGATGCCCGATTTCGACGAGGTGTCGGCGCGTTTCACGGCGATGCTCGCCGAGGCCTTCACCTTCCACCCGCCCTCCTCGTCCTCGCCTCCGCGATGAACCCGGTGCCGCCCTCTCCCGTTCCGACCCGGTCCGCCGCGCCTCGT
>DASWVL010000391.1:0-1548 GCA_036406255.1 Zeimonas sp. | reverse complement strand
CGTCGCTGCACGAGCCGGATCTCGTCGAGGCGGCGCGCGCGGTCGAGCGCCGGCTCGCGGCGCGCGGCGCGCGGCTGTGGCTGCCCGAGGACGTTGCCGTCGCAGACCGCTTCGCCGCGGATGCGCATGTCGCGGTGCGTGCCGTCGGCGACGTCCAGCCCGACGAGATGATCCTCGACGTCGGTCCATGCGCGCAGGCGAGCCTCGGGGCCGAGCTCGCGCGCGCCGGCACGATCGTCTGGAACGGGCCGCTCGGCGTGTTCGAGCTCGCGCCGTTCGCCGCCGGCACGCGCGCGCTCGCCGCAGCGGTCGCCGCGAGCCGGGGGTACTCGATCGCCGGCGGCGGCGACACGCTCGCGGCGATCGCCGCCTTCGGCGTCGGCGAGCGCATCGACTACATCTCCACCGGCGGCGGCGCCTTCCTCGAGTTCCTCGAAGGCCGCGAACTGCCGGCGGTCGCGGCCCTGCGCGCCCGCGCACGGCCCGGCAGCCGGCGCGTCGGGCCGTCCACTTGCTTCGAACACGAACCCGAACTGGTCAAATAAAGGAGACTCACGATGGCAATGATCGCCCTGCGGCAACTTCTTGATCACGCCGCCGAACACGGCTATGGTGTGCCCGCGTTCAACATCAACAACATGGAACAGATCCAGGCCATCATGGCCGCCGCCGAGCGGACCGACAGCCCGGTGATCCTGCAGGCTTCCGCTGGCGCGCGCGGGTACGCCGGGGAGGCCTTCCTGCGCAAGATGGTCGAGGCCGCGGTCGAGCAATGGCCCGACATCCCGATCTGCATGCATCAGGATCACGGCGCCAGTCTGGCGGTGTGCGTGCAGTCGATCCGCTCCGGCTTCACCAGCGTGATGATGGACGGGTCGCTGCGCGAAGACATGAAAACGCCGGCGAGTTACGACTACAACGTCGAAGTCACTCGGAAGGTCGTCGAGATCGCGCATGCGGTCGGCGTGTCGGTCGAAGGCGAGCTCGGCTGCCTCGGATCGCTCGAGACCGGCCAGGCCGGCGAGGAAGACGGTGTCGGCGCCGAAGGCATGCTCGACCACGCCCAAATGCTGACCGATCCGGCGGAGGCGGCCGATTTCGTCGCCGCAACCGGCGTCGACGCGCTCGCGGTTGCGATCGGCACCAGTCACGGCGCATACAAGTTCACGCGCCCCCCGACCGGCGACATCCTCGCACTCGAGCGCATCGCGGCGATCCACCGGCGCATTCCGGATACCCACCTCGTCATGCACGGCTCGAGCAGCGTACCGCAGGAATGGCTCGCGATCATCCGCGAGTTCGGCGGCGAGATCGGCGAGACCTACGGCGTGCCGGTCGAGGCGATCGTCGAAGGTATCCGCAACGGCGTGCGCAAGGTCAATATCGACACCGACCTGCGCCTCGCGATGAGCGGCGCGATCCGCCGCCTGGCGGCGCAGGCGCGCAGCGAGTTCGACCCACGCAAGTTCTTCAAGGCCGCAAGGGATGCCGCCGAAGGGATCTGCGTCTCGCGCTTCGAGGCCTTCGGTACCGCCGGGCAGGCGAGCC
>DASWVL010000390.1:0-16314 GCA_036406255.1 Zeimonas sp. | reverse complement strand
CATCGCTGCCGCGGCGGCGATGTCCTTGAGCATCATCGCCCGTTCGCCGGCAAGCAGGGCCTGCAGGACCCGCATGCCGATCTCGAACGACTGGACCCCGTGCTTTCCCTGTCGCGCCCGACTCATCCGCGCTCCCCGTTCTTCGACCCTCGCCGGAGGGAATCAGGCGTTCGTTATACTGGATAAGCTCGCAACCACCACCGGATCGACAGGGAACCCGATGCACGTGAAGGCACGCGTCGCCGACGAAGCGCTCGTGCGCAGGCGACGCCAGCAGATCGTCGCGGCCGCCGTCGATCTGTTCTCCGACCAGGGCTACTACCGCACCACGGTGCAGGAGGTCGCCGCACGCGCCGGAATCAGCACCGGCCTCGTCTACCAGTACGTCGAGGACAAGGGCGACCTCCTTCTGCTCGCGATCCTCGAGGTGGTCGACGCATACGGTCGCGAGATCCCGGCCGCGCTCGACGCCGTCGCCGATCCGCTCGAGCGCTTCCGTACCGCGGTGCGCACCTATTGCGGCGTCGTCGACCGGCTGCGCGATGCGACGGTGCTCGCGTACCGCTCGACGCGCTCGCTCTGCCCGGAGCATCGCAAGCTCGTGATGCGGGCCGAACTGCAGTCGAACGAGCTGATCGCGCAGACGATCCAGGAATGCGTCGACGCGAGGGTGTTCGACGGCGATCTCGACGTCGAGTTCCTCACGCACCAGGTCGTCACCTTCGCCCACTCGTGGGCGCTGAAGCACTGGCGGCTGTCACAGCGCTACTCGCTCGACGAGTACGTCGAGCGGGGCCTGGCGATGTTCCTGCGCGCGTCGCTGCGCCGCTGACCGGCGCGCCGGATACCAGGGCCAGTTCACAGGCCCTCTACGGCTCGGCCTGCATCTCGTCGTCGAGCAGTTGCACCGCCGCCGGCTCGGCGAGCGATTCCACCCCGCGCAGCTTGCGCTCAATGGCGCGCGTGCGCGTCGCCGCATTGCCCAGCGTCGTTCCCGCCTTGTCGATGTGCTCCTTCGCCTTCGCGAGCACGTCGCCGAACTTGCCGAACTCGGTCTTCACCGCGCCGAGCAGCTGCCAGACCTCGCTGGAGCGCTTCTCGACCGCGAGCGTGCGGAACCCCATCTGCAGGCTCGACAGGATCGCAGCGAGCGTGCTCGGGCCGGCAACGACGACACGGAAGGTGCGCTGCAGCTCGTCGGTGAGGCCGGGCCGTCGAACGATCTCGGCGTACAGCCCCTCGGTCGGCAGGAACAGCAGCGCGAAGTCGGTCGTCGACGGCGGCGCGACGTACTTGTTGCGGATCGTCTTCGCCTCGAGGCGCAGGCGCTGCTCGAGCTGCCTGCCGGCAAGCTCGGCCGCCACCGGATCGGCGCGCTCCTGCGCGAGCACCAGGCGGTCGTAGTCCTCGCGCGGGAACTTCGCGTCGATCGGCAGCCATACTGGGTCGCCGTCGCCGCTGCCCGGCAGCCGGATCGCGAACTCGACGCGCTCGTTCGAACCGGGCACCGGCGCGACGTTGCAGGCGTACTGCTCGGGAACGAGCAGCTGCTCGAGCAGCGACGCGAGCTGCACTTCGCCCCAGGTGCCGCGCGTCTTCACGTTCGTCAGCACGCGCTTGAGGTCGCCGACGTCGGAGGCCAGCGCCTGCATCTCGCCCAGCCCCTTGTGCACCTGCTCGAGGCGATCGGAGACCTGCTTGAACGAGGCGCCCAGGCGCTGCTCGAGCGTGGCGTGGAGCTTCTCGTCGACGGTGCGGCGCATCTCGTCGAGCTTCCCGGCGTTATCGGCCTGCAGGTCGCGCAGGCGCCGCTCGAGCGTCTCGCGCAGTGCCTCGAGGCGAGCGTCGGTGCTCTCGCGCAGCGCGTGCAGGCGCTGCTCGTTGCTCTCGCGCAGCGCGCCGAGCCGCTGCTCGTTCGCCTCGGTGAGCTTGGCGAGCTGCTGCGCGAACGCGTCGATCTGGTTGTTCTGCACGCCCGCGATCGTTCCCATCTGCTGGGTGAGGCTGCGCCCGAGGTCGGCGAGCGAGGCGCCCAGCTCGCGCCGGTTCTCGCGCGCCTGCGCGCTCGTCTCCTCGCGCAGCTCGCGCTGCGTGTCGAGCTGCATGCGCGTGGCCTGCGCGAGCGCGTCGAGCACCGGTGCGGCTGCGTCCGGGGGTCGGCGCAGCAGCAGTACGAGCAACAGGACGGCGGACAGCGCGGCGAGAGCGACGGCGGCGATCAGCAGGATTTCGTTCGAGGGCAAGGGCAGACCTTCGGGTGGCCCCGGTTGTCGACGGCCGGGATATCCGGGAGGATACGACACGACGAAACCCTGTCAGGAGGCTTGAATGAACGCCCTTGCCGTCCCGCTCGCCGCCGCAGTCACCACCGTCGCCGTCCTGCTGCCGCTACCCGCGGCTGCCGCCCCCTCCGATGCGCCGAGTGCCGTGTTCCAGTGCTCGACCCGCGACGGCCGAACGGTGTTCTCCGATGAACCCTGCGTGGGCGCCCCGCGGGTACGCGTCTGGTCGCCGCGCAGCGCCGCACAAGGCATCGAACGCTCGACGCCGGTGTCCACCGCGCCGGCAGCGCCGGCTACCCTCGCCGCGGGTGCCATGGGACAGGTGTCGCGCGGCGAAGCCGCCGACTACGGGCCCTACGTGAACTGCCAGCGTCGCGGAGGACGCCTCGACCTGGCGACGCGCATCTGCCATCTGCCCGACGACGCGGCGCGGCAGATGTTCCGCGGGAAGTAGCGCGGTGGGGGGCCGTCCCGCGCCAAGGCCGTCTACGCGTTGCGCAGCGTGACGAGCGGCGGCGTGCGCAGCACCCCGCGCAGGCTCAGCCAGCCGGCGGCAAGCGCGAGCGCCGCACCGAAAGCCGCCCCCAGCGGTACGATCGCCCAGCGCGGCTCGTACGGGAATCCGAAGACCTGGTCGGCGAGCCCCCAGCCGATCGCGATCGAGCCGAGCGCGGCAAGCAGGCCGGCGAGCGCGCCGCTGAATGCAAGCTCGATGCGCTGTGCGCTCGACAGCTGTCGGGCCGAAGCGCCGAGGGCGCGCATCAACCCCGCTTCGCGGATTCGCTCGTCGCGCGAACTGGCCAGCGCGCCCCAGAGCACCGTGACACCGGCGGCGAGCGTGAGCACGAACAGGAACTGGACCGCCTGGATCACCTGCCCGAGCATCGTCTGCACCTGACGCACGATGTTGCCGGTATCGAACACCGTGAGGTTCGGGAACTCGCGCACGAGGCGCCGATCCACCGGATCGGCCACCGGCGGCTGATGGTACGCGGTGATCCACGTCTGCGGACGGTCTTCGAGCGCTTCCGGCGACAGGATCATGAAGAAGTTCACCTTCATCGAATCCCACTCGACGCGACGCACGTTGCCGACGCGCGCAGTGACCAGCTCGCCGGCGATGTCGAATCCGAGCTGGTCGCCGAGCGCGAGCTTCAGCGTGCCGAGAATGCCCTGCTCCACCGACACTTCCGCCCGGCCCGGCTGGAAGGGTTCTCCCGCGACGATGCGGTTGTGCCCGGGCACTTCGCGCGCGTACGAGAGGTTGAACTCGCGATCGACGAGACGCTGCGCACGGTCCTCGTCGTAGTCCTCGGGGCGCACCGGCCGGCCGTTGATCGAGACGAGCCGCCCGCGAATCATCGGGTAGAGCTGGGGCTGCGCGACGCCCGCCTGCAAGAGCATTGCGCGAACGGCGCCGGCCTGGTCGGGCTGGATGTTGACGATGAAGCGGTTCGGCGCATCGGGGGGACTCGCCTGGCGCCAGCCGTCGATGAGGTCGGTGCGCGTGACCGTGAGCAGCATCAGCGCCATCAGCCCCACCGACAAGGCCACCGTCTGCATCACCGTCACGGTGCGGCGGCGCGACCACGACG
Organism: Zeimonas sp.; assembly: GCA_036406255.1. Lineage (GTDB taxonomy): Bacteria > Pseudomonadota > Gammaproteobacteria > Burkholderiales > Burkholderiaceae_E > Zeimonas. The sequence continues at coordinate 12,437 of DASWVL010000390.1, read as the reverse complement.
CGAAAGCCAGGCGCAGTGCGGGGCTGCCGGCGACGAAACGGGCGTGGCGCAGCGGCTCGAGCGCACGCACGGCGGCCAGCGTCACCACGACGAAGACGACGACGCCGACCGCGAAGCCGCCGATCGCGATTCCCGCCAGACGCCGATCACCGGCGAACCACAACAGCAGTGCCGCGAACGCAAGCGTGGCCGAGACCGCCGCCGCCCACGCGGAAGGCGGCGCGCCGACGACCTCGCGGCGCAACACGTGCAGCGGCGCAATCCCGGCCAATCGCAGGAACGGCCAGGCCCCGAAGCCGGCCATCAGCACGAGCGCGGACAGCAGCGCCTGCACGGCCGGGCGCCACCCGGGCAGCGGCAACTGCATCTGCAGCAGCGGCGCCATCGCGGCAACGAGCGCGAAATGCACGAACCAGCCGAGCACGACGCCGCCGATTGCGCCGAGCAGCGCAACCCACAGCAGTTCGAGCCCGAGCAGCGCGAGCAGTCGGCGCTGCGCGACGCCCATCGCCTTCATCACCGCGCAGCCGTCGAGATGCCGTTCGGCGAAGCGGCGCGACGCGAGTCCGATCGCCACGGCGGCGATCAGCGCCGACAGCAGCGCGACGAGCGACAGGAAGCGCTCGGCGCGGTCGAGCGTGGCACGCAGCTCGGGTCGGCCGCTTTCGAGCGATTCGATGCGCGCACCGCGCCGCAACTGCGGCTCGGCCCACTGGCGAAAGCGCGCCACCGACGGGGCATCTCCGGCGACCATCAGGTTCCAGCGCACGCGGCTGGCCGGCTGGACCAGATTCGTCATCGGCAGGTCGTCGAGCGCGAACATCGCGCGCGGCGCGAAATTGACGAAACCCGTGCCGCGGTCGGGCTCGAAGGTGATGACGGCGCCGAGGCGAAACCTGCGCTCGCCGAAGCTCACCGTGTCGCCGATCGACACGCCGAGCGCATGCGCGAGCTGCGGATCGAGCCACACTTCGCCGCTGGCGGGGGCGTGCGCCGCCTCCACGTCGCGAACGCCCTGCGACGCGTCCACGTCGGGAACGCCCTGCGTCGAGTCGACGTCGCGCGCGCCGCCCATCTGCACGCGCACGCGGCCGCGCAGCGGGTAGTTCGAAGAAACCGCCTTCACCGCTGCGAGCTGCGGGAGTCCGTCGGCGATCGCCATGCTCGGAAACACGGCGCTGTGCGCGACCTGCAGACCCATCTCGCGTGCGCGATCGGCGAACGAGGCGTCGAGCGGCTGGTCGGAGCCGACGACGAGGTCGGCGCCGAGCAGCTGCGCCGCCTCCTGCTCGAGCGCGATCCGCATGCGGTCGACGAAGAACCCCACGCTCGCGATCGCGGCGACGGCGACCAGCAGCGCGACGACGAGCAGACGCAACTCGCCCGCGCGCCAGTCACGCACCGTGAATCGCAGCGAAAGCAGGATGTCGCGCATCGGAGGAATCCGGTTGCCTGCGGGCCGTTCAGAAGCGGAACGGCGTGAAGTTCGTGTCGCGGTCGTACCAGTCCTCGTTCTCGGAGCGCTTCAGGAATCCGACGACCGCGTACGTAACGGGCGTGAACGCGACCTCGACGAGCGTCTTGCCGATCCACTGCGAGAGCATCAGCGTGGGAAGCAGCTCGTCGGGCAGCAGGCCCGCGCCCCAGAACGCGACAGGATAGAACAACAGCGAGTCGACGCCCTCGCCGAGGATCGTCGAGCCGATCGTGCGCAGCCACAGGTGGCGCCCCGCGGTCATCACCTTGATGCGGGCGAGCGCGTACGAGTTGACGAACTCGCCGCAGAAATAGGCGAGCAGCGACGCGAGAACGACACGCCAGGTGTTGCCGAAGGCAATCTCGAAAGCCTGCTGATGGGGCCAGCCGGGCGCGGGCGGCATGCGCACCACCGCCCACGCCATGAACGCGGCGAACAGCATCGCGACGAACCCGGTCCAGATCACGCGCCGCGCCCGCCCGTAGCCGTAGACCTCGGTGAGCACGTCGCCGAAGATGTACGACAGCGGAAAGAAGAGCATCGCTGCACCGAAGGTGAGCTCGCCGAAGACCGGCGCGTGCACCTGGACGGGCTTGCCGGGGCCGAGCAGGTTCGAGCAGAGGAAGACGGTGACGAAGGCGGCCATCAGCAGCTCGAAATGGCGATAGCTGCGAGGGCGAGGTTTTTTATCCATGGTGGGCCTCGAACATGACGGGCGGAGCATAGCCGACCCCGGTGTTCCGACTTCGTTCGACAGAGCGCGACGAGCGAGCGCAAAGCGCATGCGCCCGGCGCGCGCACGGCTTCGGCCCCCGCTTCGCGGGGGCTGCCGGCGCCTACCTCGAAAATCCGCACCCACTGCCGAGGGGCGCTGCGCGCCCCACGGCGACGGGTCCCGCGGATTTCCTTTCGGTAGCGCGCCGCTCGCCGAGCGCGCGCCGGGCGCATGCGCTTTGCGCTCGCTCGCCGTCGTTGCACCGCTGCGTGCGGAACACACACAGTCGTCCACTGCTACGATGAGCCACGCAGGTGGCCTTCTCACGCGAACAATCCGTTGGAGTCATCGCAATGAACTTCCGATTCGAGGTCGTCGATCGCGTGGCACGGCTGACGCTGAACCGGCCGGAGGCGTTCAATACGATGAGTCCTTCGTTCTGGCGCGAGTTGGACGCGATCGTCGAGCGGTTGCAGCGCGAGGCGCCGGCGCGGGTGCTCGTCGTCGATTCGACGGGACGGCACTTCAGTGCGGGGATGGCGCTCGATGCGTTCGGGTCGTCGATCTCGCTCGACGACTCGCGGGCGGCGTCGCGCGCGAACATCGCGCTACTGCTCGGCGACATGCAGCGCACCTTCGATCGGCTCGCCGAGCTGCGGATGCCGGTCATCGCGGCCATCCAGGGCGGCTGCATCGGCGGCGGCGTCGACCTCGTCTGCGCATGCGATCTTCGCTACTGCACGAGCGATGCGTTCTTCTGCGTGCAGGAGATCAACATCGGCCTGGCCGCCGATCTCGGCACGCTGCAGCGGCTGCCGAAGCTGATCCCGGAAGGCGTCGCGCGCGAGCTGGCATACACCGGGCGGCGGTTTCCGGCGGCACGCGCGCACGCACTGGGCTTCGTCAACGACCTGTTCGAGACGCAGGAGGCGATGCTCGACGAGGTGATGGAGGTCGCGCACGAGATCGCGACGAAACCGCCGGTGGCGGTGTGGGCGACGAAGCAGGCGATCGACTACGCGCGCGACCACGCGGTGGCCGACGGGCTGCGGCAGATGGGCTGGCTGCAATCGGGGCTGTGGGACAACGAGGCCGTGGCCGAAGCGATCCGTGCACGCGCCGAGAAACGCGCACCGGTCTTCCCCGATCTCGAGCCGCTGCGCCGCTTCGCGCAATCCGACGAGGAGACCGACGCACCGTGAGCAAGCAGCCAACGACGATCGACTGGTATTTCGACTTCGTCTCGCCGTTCGCGTACCTGCAGAGCACGCAGCTCGAACGCCTCGCCGAGCGGGCGACGCTGCGTTGCCGGCCCGTGCTGTTCGCCGGTCTGCTGAAGCACTGGGGCAACGTCGGCCCGGCCGAGATCGCGCCGAAGCGGCAGTGGACCTTCGAGCACGTCGCGTGGATCGCGCATTCGCACGGCATTGCGCTGAAGCTGCCGCCGATGCACCCGTTCGTGCCGCTGCCGCTGTTGCGGCTGTCGGTCGCGCTCGGCAGTACGCTCGACGTCGTGCAACGGCTGTTCGCATACGTCTGGCGCGACGGACACCTGCCCGCCGACGGCGACGCCTTCGCCGCGCTGATCGATGAATTCGGCGTCGCGCCGTCCGCGCTGGAGACGCCGCAGGTGAAGCAGGCGCTGCGCGCGAACACCGACGAAGCGATCGCGGCTGGCGTGTTCGGCATACCGACCGCGGTGATCGAAGGCGAGCGCTACTGGGGCTTCGATGCGACGCCGATGATCGTCGCGCGGCTGGACGGCGATCCTTTCTTCGCCTCGGATGCGCTGCGCGCCGCGCGCGCACTGCCCGAGGGCGTGCAGCGCCCCGGCATCTTCAGCCTCGCGGGACGATGACCACCTTGCCCTTGACGCGCCGCTCCATCACGTCGCGCAGCGCCTGTCCCGCCTGCTCCAGCCGATAGCGGTGCGTCACCGGCGGGTGCACCTTGCCGGACGAATACAGCGCGAACAGCTCCTTCATGTGCTCGCGCGTGCGCTTCGGGTCGCGCTGGATGAACGCGCCCCAGAACGCGCCGACGAGCGAGGCGGTCTTCAGCAGCGGCAGGTTGAGCGGCATCTTCGGAATGTCGCCGGCTGCGAAGCCGATGACGAGATGGCGACCTTCCCACGCGATCGAGCGGAACGCCCGCTCGGTGAACTCCCCGCCCACCGGATCGTAGATCACGTCCGGCCCCTTGCCGTCGGTGAGCGCCGCGATGCGTTCGCGCAGGTTCTCGCGTGCGTAGTCGATGGTCGCGTCGGCGCCGTGCTCACGACACAGCGCGAGCTTGTCCTCGCTCGATGCGCACGCGATCACCCGTGCACCCATCGACTTCCCGATCTCGACGGCGGCGATGCCCACGCCGCCCGCCGCCCCGAGCACGAGCAAGGTCTCGCCGGCCGCGAGCTTCGCCCGGTCCTTCAGCGCGAACAGGCTGGTGCCGTACGCGAGCACGTACGCCGATGCCGTCGCGAAGTCCATCCCTTCCGGCATCGGGACGATGCGCTGCGCGTTCACCACCAGCTGCTCGGCGTATCCGCCCCACGGCGTGTTTGCGATCACGCGATCGCCCACCTTCCATTGCGTGACGCCCTCGCCCACCGAATGCACGACGCCGGCCACCTCGGCACCGGGCGTGAAAGGCAACTCGGGCTGGACCTGGTACTTCTTCTGGATGATCAGCGAGTCGGGAAAGTTGACCCCGGCCGCGTGCACATCGATGAGCACTTCGCCCGTGCCGGGGGCGGGCGAGGCGACCTCCTCGACGATGAGCGACTCGGGCGGTCCCCATTGCCTGCAGACGACGGCTCTCATTCGATCTCCCGGGACGAATCGGATTGCGGCGGCGCGCAACGTTCCGGCCGATTCTAGCGACTCGCTGCCACCTGCGCGCAGAGCCGCCCCGAGCCGCCGAAAGCAGAGCGCCGCATCCGACGGGCACCGGCCGTGCAAGGCGAAGCCGTCCCGGTCGCCCGTCCTAGCGTTCGCGTATGACCCCCGGCTCCCGAAGCAGCCTCGACGAACAGCTCCTGCGCTTCCTGCGCGACGCCTCCGAGCACGCGCTCATCGTCCTGCGGCCCGACGGGAGGATCGAACAGTGGCTGGGTGCGGCGAGCCGGCTTTTCGGCTACGAGGCGCACGAGGTCGTCGGTCTCGACACCGGCATGCTTTTCACGCCCGAAGACCGCAGGATGGGGCTCGATCGACAGGAGATCCGTACGGCGATCGCCGCAGGTCGAGCGGAGGACGACCGCTGGCATGTGCGCAAGGACGGCAGCCGTTTCTGGGGCAGCGGCGTAATGTCGCCGCTGCAGGAGGCCGACGGATCGGTCTCGATGCTGTGCAAGCTGTTGCGGGATCGCACGGACCTGCGCACGCAGGTCGTCTCTGCTCAGAACCGCCTGGCCGCACGGGAACGCGAGCACGAGCAGATCTCCAACTACATCGTGTCGATCGGGCACGAGATGCGCAACGTGCTCGCCCCGCTGCAGAACGCGGCAACGCTGATCGGCATCTCCGCTGACGCGACGATACGCAAGCGATCGCTCGAGGTGCTGCAGCGCCAGGTCCATGCAATGTCGAAGCTGGTCGACGACCTGTCCCGAACATCAAACCCGGCCGCGGAGCGGTTCAGGCTCGAGCGTCGGCCGGTCGTCGTGCAGGACGCGATCGACGAGGCTGTGGAGTCCGTGCGAGTCGCCGCCGAGCAGCGACGCCAGGCGCTGACCGCCACCTATCCGCTGATTCGCTTTGCGGTCCACGCCGACCCGCAGCGCCTTCAGCAGATGCTGCTCAACCTGCTCGGCAACGCGCTGAAGTTCACCCCGCCAGGCGGGCACATCACGATCAGCGCGACGATCGAAGCCGACATGGCGGTCCTACGCGTGACCGACGACGGCATGGGCATCCCTCCGGACCTGCTGCCGCGCATCTTCGACCTCTTCACCCGCGACGACACGCGCGCGACGCCGCCGGGCCTGGGCGTCGGCCTTGCGATCGTGCAGGAACTGGCCACGCTGCACGGTGGCGGCGTCGAGGCGCGCAGTTCCGGACCAGGCAAGGGCAGCGTCTTCGCGCTGCGGCTGCCACTGGCGCACCAGGCGGACGCGCCGCCCGCGTAGGGTCCGGCGGGCTGCGGTTCCTGAAGCGATCAGAACGCGAAGTCGACGTCCGTCACATCCCCTGCGGACACGTCGACGGCCTCGTCCGTCGAAGTTTCGCCGTCGGTTGCCCGCACCGTGTAGAGCCCGGCGTCGGCGCCCGCCTCGAATACCGGCGACGTCGAGGCATACGGGGCGACGCTCGCTGCGTCCGACGGCACCGACAGCGAGTAATCGCCGTTCTCCGCGTTCGCGGGGGCGAAGTCGGCTTCGATGACGACATCCGTCGCGACCTCCTGCAGCGCCTGCACCGAGTTGTCCGCCGCCGGCGTGATCGTGCCGCTGATCGTTCGCGGCGTGGAGGCGACGAGCGTCACGCCCGGCACCGAAGTGGCGACACCGCTCTGCACCGGTACGTTCGTGAAGACGACGTTCGCATAGCCCGGCGCGCCGATCACGAGGTTGTAACCGGCGTCGGTCGAGGACGGAACCGGGACCGGCGACAGCGTCCAGGTGCCGTCTTCTTCGCGAACCGTCGTTGCCCGAACGACGGTCACGGCTCCTGTGGTCGGATCGATCCTCTGCAGCGATGCCCAGGCGCCGGCCTCCACCGCCGGCGCCGGGGCGACGGCGCCGCCCTCGATCGAGCCGACGACGATCGGCATCACCGAAACGACGGGCTTCAGGTTGTACCGGTCCTGGTTGCCGCGCTTGACGATCGATTTGCATGCGTCGAAATCGAGCACGAGATCGACCTCTTCGCCGGCCGCGACGTCGAAGCCGTGCTTGAGCTTCAGGCCGCTTTGCTGCGCGCTCGGGGTGTCGAGCGAAATCGGGGTCGGGTCACCCGTAAGCGTCAACTGGTTCGCGCCGTCGGCATCGCTCAGGACGAGACGAACCTGCGTGTAGTGCCCTTCGGGGAGCGTCGTCTGGCCGAGGTCTGCCAGTACTCCGTTCTGCAGCGACAGCAGGTCGATCCGGCGACCGGCTCCCCCGTCGACGAGAAGCTCGGACCAGCCTCCGTCTGCGTCGTCGGCGGCGTCCGACTTGTGCACGCGCACCTTCGTCACCGTGACCCAGACGTTGTCGTATCCGCATGCCGGGGCATCGGTGAGCGACACGCCAAGCGTGCCGGTACCCCCGCCGCCACCGCCGCCTCCACACGCTGCGACGACGGCTGCAACGGCAACCAGGCAGGACCGGCGAACGAAACGGATCATGGCGTACCTCAGCGATGGCGGGGCGGCGCCCCGGGATCGCGCGATTGTCGGCTACGCGCGCGTTGACCCTTCTGTGACAAAAGTCACGGAGGCGACCAGCGGCTGACTACTGCGCCTGGGTGGCGGCCGCTCTATACTCGTGGCCCCCGGAAGAGTGGCCGAGCGGCTTAAGGCACCGGTCTTGAAAACCGGCGACGGGCGACCGTCCGTGGGTTCGAATCCCACCTCTTCCGCCACATTGCCCCGGGCCGGACATCGCGAGACGACATGGAAGGCCTGATCACCCTGTTCTCCGATCCGGCCGTCTGGGCCGCGCTGGTGACGCTCGTCGTGATGGAGATCGTGCTGGGGATCGACAACCTGATCTTCATCTCGATCCTCTCGAACAAGCTTCCCGAACACCAACGACAGAAGGCGCGCCGCATCGGGATCTCGCTGGCGCTCGTGATGCGCCTGGCGCTGCTCTCGGCGATCGCGTGGCTGGTCGGGCTGACGGCGCCGGTGTTCGATCTGGGCATCCAGGGCGAGCCCGGCGCGTACGGCGAGCCGAGCTTCGAGACCGAGTTCTCGTGGCGCGACCTGATCCTGATCGCCGGCGGACTGTTCCTCGTCTGGAAGGCGACACGCGAGATCCACCACAGCGTCGATCCGGACGCAGCCCCCGCTGCCGCCGGTGTCGGCCGCGCGGCGCTGGGCTTCGGCTCTGCGATCTTCCAGATCCTGCTGCTCGACCTGGTGTTCTCGATCGACTCGATCCTCACCGCGGTCGGCATGACGGATCACCTGCCGGTGATGGTCATCGCGGTCATCGTGGCCGTGATCGTGATGCTCGTCGCCGCCGACCCGCTGGCGAACTTCATCCACGCGAACCCGACGGTCGTGATGCTCGCGCTCGCGTTCCTGCTGATGATCGGCATGGTGCTGATCGCCGACGGCTTCGGCGTGCACGTGCCGAAGGGCTACATCTACACGGCGATGGCCTTCTCCGCGGCCGTGGAAGGGCTGAACATCTGGGCACGGCGCAGGCGGTCGCCGCCGGGATTGCAGGCGCCGCCAAGCGCGTGAGCGTGGGCTGCACCTCGTCGGACGCATCGAGCGTCACGTCCGCGAAATCGCCTACTGCGGCCGATCCCCCGTCGGCACGATGCGCCAGACCGTATTCGACAGGTCGTCGGCGACGATGAGCGCTCCGCGCGGATCGACGGTCACGCCCACCGGGCGGCCGCGGGTCTTTCCGTCGTCGCTGCGAAAGCCCGAAACGAAATCCACCGGCGGACCGGCGGGGCGACCGTCGCGAAACGGCACGAAGACCACCTTGTAGCCGACCGGCTCCGCACGATTCCAGCTGCCGTGCTCGCCGACGAAGACGCCGTCAGCGAACGCGGGGCCCATCGCCGGGTTGGAGAAGGCGACGCCGAGCGCGGCAACGTGCGACCCGAGGCTGTAGTCCGGTGTGATCGCGGAAGCCACCCGTTCCGGATCCTGCGGGCGCACGCGCGGGTCGACGTTCCCGCCCCAGTAGCTGTACGGCCAGCCGTAGAAGCCGCCTTCGCGCACTGCGGTGAGATAGTCGGGAACCAGGTCCGGGCCGATCTCGTCGCGTTCGTTCACCACCGCCCACAGCTGGCCCGTGCCGGGCTGGACGGCGAGCGCAGTGGGGTTGCGCAGTCCGGTGGCGTAGGTCCTGTGCGCGCCGGTGCGCGCGTCGACCTGCCACACCCGAGCGCGCTCGACCTCCGCCGCCATGCCGCGCTCGGTGATGTTGCTGTTGGAGCCGATGCCGACGTACAGGAACCGGCCGTCGGCACTCGCGGCGAGCGCCTTGGTCCAGTGATGATTGATCTCCGACGGCAGGTCCGCGAGCTTCACCGGCGCCGCCTGCGCCCGGGTCTGGCCGTCGCGGTACTCGAAGCGCACGAGTGCGTCCTGGTTGGCGACGTAGAGGCTGTCGCCGACCAGCGCGAGTCCATAGGGTGCGTCGAGGTTCTCGGCGAAGACCGTCTGCATCTCGTACACACCGTCGCCATCCGCGTCGCGCAGCAGCGTCAGCCGGTTGCCGCCCTCCACCGGCGTGGTTCCCTTCGCCTTGATATAGCCGGCGATGACGTCCTTCGGCTTGAGGTTCGGCGCGTTGCCGCCCCTGCCTTCGGCCACCAGGATGTCGCCGTTGGGCAGCAACAGCGTCTGCCGCGGAATCTTCAGGTCGGTGGCGATCGCGCGAATCGTGTACCCCTGCGGCACGGTCGGCCGCTGGTCGCCCCATTCGGCGGGTTCGGCGATCGTCATCTCGGGCAGCAACCCGCGATGCGGCTGCGGCAGCTCCGGTTCGGGTCCGTACGTCAACGGTTTCGGATCTTCTCCGCACCCGGCGAGCGCCGTCGAGAGTGCGGCCACGGCGAGCAGGCAGGTGCGCGTCATGCGTTCGCTCCGATGCGCGGCGTGCGGAAGCCGAGCCAGGTCGCCACGCACGCGAGCACGGCGGCGATCACCGACAACACGAGACCGGCAGGCATGCCAGCCCATGCGTCCCGCGCGTGCATCAATGCATCGAAGAAGCCGACCAGCCAGGTAACCAGCAGGACGGACGCATACGGGACGATGCCCCGGGCACGACGATCGGCACGGAAGAGATCGACGATCGCGAACGCGAGCGCGACGCCGGCAAGAACGAGGCCGCCGACGAGGAGCCAGGATGCGAAGTTGTTCCACTGGATCTCGTAGGTGGTCGCATAGGCGGCATCGCTCAGCGCGGCGCCGAGGAACAGTGGAACGGTGCCCGCCAGCAGGACTGCGTGAAGCGGGCCGATCAGCCGGGGATCGCTGCGTTCGAGGGTGACGGCCAAGACGAATCCTCCTTCGACGCGCCCGATGGCTCGGGGCCGAAAGCCCATTCTTGCCCACCGTCGAAGCCGGGCCCTCTGGAAAGGGTATTCGGGTCCGTCGCGCCGCCGACGTTCTGCTCGTCATCGAGGTGGCCGATTCGAGCCTGCGCTACGACCGCGACGTGAAGCTGCGCTACTACGCGGAGAGCGGCGTCCCGGAGGTCTGGATCGTCGATGCGCGACGGCGCGAGCTGCTCGTCCATCGCGAGCCGGCGGGTACCGGCTACCGCAACTCGCGGTCGCTCGCAGAGGGTGAAACGACTGTTTGCGCGGCGCTGCCGCAGCTGAGCGTCGAAGTCGGCGAGCTGTTCGCGGTACGCGGCTGAGCGTCGGGCGTTCGGCCTACGCCTCGCGCACGAACTCCGGCCACGGCCAAGCGCCCGAGAACATCCGCTCGAGCCAGAACGTCGCGATCTGCGTCTTCACGTCGGTGAGACGCCCGGCGCGCAGCTCGTCCATCAGCCAGCCGAAGCGGACGATTTCGATCTCCAGGAACTCGTCCTCGTCGGGGCTGTGCGCGGTCTGCTCGAGGTCTCGGCACAGAAACAGATCCATCACCTCGGAGGCGAAGCCGATCGCCGGGTGCAGGCGCGTGAGGAACGCCCACTCGCGCGCGAGATAGCCGGTTTCCTCGACGAGTTCCCGCCTGGCGGTCTGGATCGCGCTTTCGCCCGGATCGATCTTTCCGGCGGGCATCTCGATCATCGTCCGCCCCACCGGATAGCGGAACTGGCGTTCGACCAGGATGCGCTCGTCGGGGAAGATCGGGATCATCGTCGCCGCGCCCGGGTGCACGATGAACTCGCGCGCGCTCTCGCGGCCGTTGGGCAGGCGCACGCGATCGCGGCGCATCTGCAGGAAGGTTCCGTCGTAGACGACCTGCGATTCGATCGTCGTTTCGCGCAGATCCTTCATGAGCGGGGACTCCGTCGATGATCGACGCCGCGGGCGGCGGGTGCGTCCCGCCCGCCCGCGCGTGGCTTCAGGTCGTCAACGCCTGCTGGATCGCGACGAGGCACGCCGCCATCAGCGGTCCGGGGACGATGCCCAGCACCAGAACGGCCAGGCCGTTGACGGCCATCGTCGCGCTCGCACCGGCCCGCGGCTCGATCGCCACCGTCTGCGTCGGCTCGTCGAAGTACATCGCCTTGACGACGCGTACGTAGTAGAACGCGCCGATCAGCGAGAACACCACCGCGACGACCGCGAGCCAGACCTGCCCCGCGTCGATCAGCGCCTTGAGCACGACGAGCTTGGCATAGAAGCCGACCAGCGGCGGGATGCCGGCGAGCGAGAACATCATCAGCAGCAGCATCAGCGCAAGCCACGGACTGCGCCGGTTCAGCCCCTTCAGGTCGTCGATCTCCTCGGCCTCGAAGCCGCGGCGCGCGAGCAGCAGCACCAGGCCGAAGGTGCCGAGCGTCGTCAGCACGTAGGTGACCAGGTAGAACAGCGCGGCGCCGTAGGCGGTGGTGGCCGACGACATGTTGCCGTCGACGACGCCGGCCAGCAGCCCGAGCAGCACGAAGCCGATCTGCGAGATCGTCGAGTACGCGAGCATCCGCTTGAAGTTCGTCTGGGCCACGCCGACGATGTTGCCGATCGCCAGCGACAGCACGGCAAGGATGGTGAGCATCAGCTGCCAGTCGGCGGCCACGCCGACCAGCCCCTCGACGAGGAGCCGGAACGCGATCGCGAAGGCGGCGAGCTTCGAGCCGGTGGCGACGACGAGGGTGGCGGGGGTGTGCGCGCCCTGGTAGACGTCGGGCAGCCACATGTGGAAGGGAACCGCGCCGAGCTTGAACGCCAGCCCGGCGACGATGAAGACGACGCCGAAGGTGAACACCGTGGCGTCGGCCTGGCCCGATGCGTAGGTGGTGGCGATCTGCGCGAGGTCGAGGCTGCCGGTGCCGCCGTAGATCATCGACATCCCGTACAGCAGGAAGCCCGAGGACAGCGCGCCGAGCACGAAGTACTTCAGCGCCGCCTCGCCCGGCAGGCGCGCATCGCGCTGCAGCGCGATCATCGCGTACAGCGA
>DASWVL010000389.1:0-3142 GCA_036406255.1 Zeimonas sp. | reverse complement strand
AAGTCGGCGCGCGTCGTCGGCGACGTGCTCGGCAAGTTCCATCCGCACGGCGACACCGCTGCGTACGACGCGCTGGTGCGCATGGCGCAGTCGTTCACGCTGCGCTATCCGCTGATCGACGGCCACGGCAACTTCGGCTCGCGCGACGGCGACTCCGCGGCGGCGATGCGCTACACCGAAGCGCGCCTGACGCCCTACGCGCGACTGCTGCTCGACGAGATCGACCAGGGCACGGTCGACTTCATCGCGAACTACGACGGCTCGACGAAGGAGCCGCGGCTGCTGCCGGCGCGATTGCCGATGCTCCTGCTCAATGGCGCATCGGGCATCGCGGTCGGCATGGCCACCGAGATCCCCCCGCACAACCTGCGCGAGATCGCGGCCGCCGCGGTCGCCGTGCTCAAAAACCCGAAGCTCGACTCGGCCGCGCTCGCGCAGATCGTTCCCGGGCCCGACTTTCCGGGCGGCGGGCAGATCATCTCGTCGGCCGACGACCTCCGCGAGATCTACGAGACCGGCCGCGGCTCGATCAAGATGCGCGGCCGGCACGTGATCGAGGATCTCGCGCGCGGGCAGTGGCAGCTCGTCGTCACCGAACTGCCGCAGGGCGTGTCGGCGCAGCGCGTGCTCGAGGAGATCGAGGAGCTGACGAACCCGAAGGTGCGCGCCGGCAAGAAGTCGCTCACGCCCGAGCAGTTGCAGCTGAAGTCGAACGTGCTCGCCGTGCTCGACACCGTGCGCGACGAGTCGGGCAAGGAGGCGCCGGTGCGCCTCGTCTTCGAGCCGAAGACCTCGAAGATCGACTCCGACGAACTGCTGCGCGTGCTGCGCGCGCATACGAGCCTCGAGACCGGCGTCGCGATGAACCTCGTCACGATCGGCCTCGACGGCCGCCCGCGCCAGAAGAACCTCGCGACGATCCTCGCCGAGTGGTGCGAGTTCCGCGTCGACACGGTGACGCGGCGCAGCCGGCATCGTCTCGGGCAGGTCGACGACCGCATCCACATCCTCGAAGGGCGCCAGCTCGTGCTGCTGCGCATCGACGAGGTGATCCGCATCATCCGCGAATCCGACGAGCCGAAGCCGGCGCTGATCGACGCGTTCGGCCTCACCGACCGGCAGGCCGAGGACATCCTCGAGATCCGGTTGCGGCAACTGGCGCGACTCGAGGCGATCCGCATCGAGAAGGAGCTTGCGTCGCTGCGCGACGAGCGCGAGAAGCTCGACGCACTGCTGAAGAACCCGGCGAAGATGCTCCGGCAGGTGATCCAGGAGATCGAAGCCGACGCGAAACAGTACGGCGACGACCGCCGCACGCTGATCGAGGCCGCCCAGCGCACGACGATCGAAGTGCGCGTGCCCGAGGAGCCGGTCACCGTCATCGTCTCGCAGAAGGGCTGGGTGCGCGCGCGCCAGGGGCACGACCCCGACTACGACCCGGCGCAGGCCGGGTTCAAGACGGGCGACGCGTTCTACGGCGCCTTCGAGGTGATGACCACCGACAATCTGTACGCGATCGACACGACGGGCCGCGTCTTCACGATCGGCGTGTCGCAGCTACCGTCGGCGCGCGGCGACGGCGTGCCGGTGACGAGCTTCGTCGAGCTGGAGCCGGGCGCGCGCATCGAGCACGTGTTCGCCGCGCCCGCCGACACCGGCGTGCTGCTGTCGACGCGCGGCGGCTACGGACTGATCTGCCAGGCGAGCGACCTTTCCGGGCGCACGCGGCAGGGCAAGAGCTTCGTCGCCGTCGAGCAGGGCGACGCGCCGGCGCGCCCGGCGCTCTTCGCGCCGGGGATGGATCGCGTGCTGTGCGTCTCGCGTGCGGGGCACGCGCTCGTCTTCGGCCTCGCGGAGGTGAAGGTGCTGCGCAACGGCGGGCGCGGTGTGACGATGCTCAAGGTCGACGCGTCGGACCCGATGCAGCAGGCGATCGTCTTCGGCCGCGAAGGCGTGCGCGTGCAGGGCAAGGGGCGCGGCGGCAAGCCCGTCGACCGCGTATTGTCGGGCGCGGCGCTCGAAGCCTGGCGCGGCACGCGCGCGCGCAAGGGGCGCTACCTCGAGCCGCGCGTGGCAGAGGCGACGCTGTCGCTGCCGAAGCCGCCGTCGCAGGGCACTTGAAAACGACCGCCCGCGCCCCGATCTGCGGCGCGGGTTCCCGGGCGCGGCCGCCGCAAGATGCGGGGCACCGCTCCGTACCGACCGTTCCATCCGTATCCGACTGGTGCCGATTCCGATGACTGAAACCAAGCAGACACTGGGATTTCAGACCGAGGTCAGCCAGCTGCTGAACCTCATGATCCACTCGCTGTACAGCAACCGCGAGATCTTCCTGCGCGAGCTGATCTCGAACGCTTCCGACGCCTGCGACCGGCTGCGTTTCGAGGCGCTGAACAACCCCGAATTGCTCGAGGGCGGCGACGAGCTGCAGATCCGCATCGACGTAGACCCGAAGGCGCGAACGATCACGATCTCCGACAACGGCATCGGCCTGTCGCGCGACGAGGCGGTCGAACATCTGGGCACGATTGCGCGCTCGGGCACGCGCGAGTTCTTCGGCAAGCTCTCGGGCGACCAGGCGCGCGATGCGCAGCTGATCGGCCAGTTCGGCGTCGGTTTCTATTCTGCATTCATCGTCGCCGATCGCGTGACGGTCGTCTCGCGCCGCGCCGGGCTTCCGGCCGACCAGGCGGTGCGCTGGGAATCCGAAGGCACCGGCGAGTTCTCGGTGGAGACGGTGGAGAAGGCCGCGCGCGGCACCGACATCACGCTGCACCTGCGCAACGCGTCGCCGGGCGAGGTGGCCGCGGAGACCGAGCTGGACGAGACGAGCTTCGAGGACCTGCTTTCGCCGTGGAAGCTGAAGTCGATCGTGCGCCGCTACTCGGACCACATCTCGCTGCCGATCCGGATGCGCAAGGAAGAGTGGGACGCCGAAGCGAAGGAGATGCGCCCCACCGACGAATGGGAGACGGTGAACCAGGCGAGCGCGTTGTGGGCACGCTCGAAGAGCGAGATCGACGACGAGCAGTACCGCAACTTCTACAAGCACCTCGCGCACGGCGACGAGAACCCGCTCGCGTGGACGCACGCGCGCGTCGAGGGCCGCACCGAGTACACGACGCTGCTCTACATCCCGTCG
>DASWVL010000388.1:0-10525 GCA_036406255.1 Zeimonas sp. | reverse complement strand
TCCGCGAGCCCGACGGCAGCCCCGCGTGGCAGGCGCTCGCCGCCCGCGGCGATCGGCTCGTCGACGCGGGCGGCGGGACGCCCTACCGCGCGCAGGACGATCTCCCCGACGCTTTCGCTTCCGCGTTCCCTCGGTCTGCGCTGCAGGCGCCGGGGGCGACGGCGCAGGAGCGGGACGGCAGCGCGGACGAGGCGCCGCTCGGCCACGCGCTCGCGCAGCTGCACGGCACGTGGGTGCTCGCGCAGAACCGCCACGGCCTGGTCGTCGTCGACATGCACGCCGCGCACGAGCGCGTCGTCTACGAGCGGATGAAGGCTGCGTATGCGGCGCGCGCGGTCGCAGTGCAGCCGCTGCTCGTTCCGGTCGTGTTTCGCGCCGACGCCTTCGAAATCGCGCTCGTCGAAGACGAAGCCGGTGCGATCGCGGCGCTCGGCCTGGATCTCTCGGTGCTCTCCGCGCAATCGATCGCGGTGCGCGCGGTTCCGGCAGCGCTCTCCGGCGCCAACGCCGAGGCGCTGGCGCGATCGGTGCTCGCGGAGCTGCGCGAGCACGGTGTCTCGCGCGCGCTGGCCGAACGAAGCGACGCGCTGCTCGCGACGATGGCATGCCACGCCGCGGTGCGCGCGAACCGACGGCTCACGCTGGACGAGATGGACGCGCTGCTGCGCGAGATGGAGCGAACGCCGGCGGCCGACCAGTGCAATCACGGTCGCCCCACCTGGCTGCAGGTTCCGCTCGACGAACTCGACCGCTGGTTCCTGCGCGGACGCTGAGGCGATGCCGCACCGCGCGCTCTCGGCATGGGGCCTGCTGCGCGACAGGGCGCGCGGCAGCGCGATCGCGACACCGGGAAGCGCGACGTGAACGCCGGACCGGCGGCGGCACCGCTGGCGATGCTGCTCGGACCCACCGCGTCGGGCAAGAGCGGATTCGCGTTGCGCCTGGCACGGCGGCTGCCGATCGAGATCGTCAGCGTCGATTCGGCGCAGGTCTACCGCGGACTGGACATCGGCACGGCGAAACCCGACGCCGCCGAGCGCGCAGCCGTCGCGCACCACCTCATCGACCTCGTCGATCCCGCCGAGCGGTACTCGGCGGCGCGCTTCGTCGACGACGCGCTCGCGGCGATCGCCGAGATCCGCGCACGCGGACGCATGCCGCTGCTGATCGGGGGCACGATGCTCTACGCGCGCGCACTCGCCGAAGGATTGCATCCGCTGCCCGGCGCCGACCCGGCGGTGCGCGAGCGTCTCGAGGGCGAGGCGCGGGTGCAGGGCTGGCGTGCGCTGCACGCCCGGCTCGCCACGATCGATCCCGGCTCGGCCGCGCGCATCGAACCGACCGATGCGCAGCGAATCCAGCGTGCGCTGGAAATCCACGAAACGACGCAGCGCACGATGTCCGAGTGGCTGGCCGAGCCGGCACCGCAGCCGCCGACCGGCCGCGCCCGCATCGTCCGGATCGCGCTCGAGCCCGCCGATCGCGCCGAGCTGCACGCGCGCATCGCGACGCGCTTCGACGCCATGCTCGATGCCGGCCTCGTCGACGAGGTGCGCGCGCTGCGCGCCCGCGGTGATCTCTCGCCGTCGCTGCCTTCGATGCGCAGCGTCGGCTACCGGCAGGCGTGGCAGTGGCTCGAGAAGGGCGGGCCGATCGAAACGTTGCGCGCAGCGGGGATCGCCGCTACCCGGCAGCTCGCCAAGCGCCAGCTCACCTGGCTGCGGGCGATGACCGGTCGCATCACGGTCGACCCTTTCGCCCCGGACGCATTCGAGCGCGTGTCGCGCACGCTCGACGCGCTCGAAGCCTGAATCGGGTCAATCGAACCCGAACGAATACAGGAGATCCAGCGCGGTGTCCGTGCCGGTCTGCGCGCGCAGCGACAGGCGGTCGGTGATCTCGTACTGGATGCGCAGCAGGTTCCACACGCCGCGCAGGCCCTGCTCGTAGGTGACGAGCACGCGCGAGCTGAGCCGCTTGCCGATCGCCACGACGTTCTGTGCTGCGGTGGGCGCGGGAGCCCCGCCGGCGTTCTGCCCGGGGAAGTTGGCGCCGAAATCGGGATCGAAGGCATCGCCCGCACTTGCGCTGCGGATCGTCAGCACGTCGAGCCCGAGCGATCGCGTGAGCCCGCTCGAAGCACCGCCGCCGCTGCTGCCCAGCAGCGACGCGGCGGCAGCGCGCAACGCCGCCATCTGCGCGCCGCTGCGCGCATCGTCGAAGCCCACGCCGAGCACCAGCCACGACAGCTTCTCGGCGTCGGGCACCTCCGGATCCGAGACGAGCTGCACGCGAGGCGACAGCACGGTTCCTGTGACCGCTACGCCGGCCTGCACCGGTGTCCCGAGCCGCATCGCGACGATGTCGAGCACCGGATTGTCGATCGGGCCGTCGAAGACGACTCGCCCGCGCGTGATCTGCAGCTGTTGCCCGTAGGCGCTGTAGGTGCCCTTCGCGACACGGACGGTCCCGTAGGCGAGCGGATTCGCGGGCAGCGTTCCGCGCAGCGCGAGCGAGCCGGCCAGCAGCACGTCGACGCCGCTGCCGCGGATGCGAAGCTTCTCGCCGAGGTCGAGCTTCAGGTCGGCGGCCACGCGAAGTCCGTCCGCCGGTTCGGCGGCACGGGCTTGCTGCGCTGTCGTGCGCCGTGTCGCAGCCGGCTCCTCGCCGACGACGACGACGTCGTCGGGCAGGCGCGGCGCTTCGCCGCCGCGCAGCTCGACAAGGCCCTCGTCGACGCGCAGCGCGCCGCTCCACTGCAGCGCGGTTCCGCGGCTGGTGATCGCATTGGTGCCCGACACGACGATTCGCTCTCCGGGCCCGAGCGGCACGGGCAGCCGGTCGGCACGCAGTTCGAAGTCGCCCTGCAGGCCGTCGAGCCGCAGCGTGCCGGTCATCGTGATCGCGCCGTCCCCCGATTCGAGCCGCAGCTGTTGCAGCAGGAGGCGGTCGCCGTCGAAGCGGGCCTGCAGCGTGCCGCCGGTCAGGCGCCAGCCCAGCTCGCGCTGCAGCAGCGCGAGCGAGCGCCCGTCGAGCGCACCGTTCACCCGCGGCGCCGCGATCGTTCCGCCCAGCTCGCCGGCGAAGTGCAGGCGCCCGGCGACCGCCCACACCGGCCCGATGATCCGGTTGGCGAAAGCGAGCGTCGGGATGCGCAGGTCGACGCGCCCGCCGAGGCGGCCCTCGTCCAGCGTGACGTCCGCCTCGCCGCGCTGCTCGCCGGCCGTGCCGCCCTGCAGCGCGACGTGCAGCCGCCCGCTCGGCTTCGCCACTTCGGCTCCGTGCACGTCCCATCGGGCATCGAGCGAAAGCGCATCGATCTCCGCCTCGGATTGCTCGAGCGGATTCGCCTCGGTGGGTGCGAAGCGGCGCATCCAGCGGCCGATCGGCAACCCGGCGGCGGCGCCGCGCGCCGTGAAGCCGTCCTCGCGCCAAGCGAGCGTGGACACGTTCAGCGCGGCGCCGTCGACCCGCCACGAGGACGCACCGAGCGAAGCGCCTCGCGCATCGACGCGCACTTCGGCCGCGTCGGTCATGCGCAGCGCCACCGGCGCGTCGGCGTCGACGGCGACGAGTCGCCCCTCCCAGCGCCACGGTGCGTCGGCGCGCTCGCGCACCAGCGCGCCCTGCGCCGAGGCGCGTGCGGAAAGATCCGGCCCGGCAGCATCGATGCGGATCGTGTGCGCGTCGACATCGCCGTCGGCACGGATGCCGAGGCGGTCGAGGCTGCGGCCGGCGGCGAACACGCGATCCGCCCGCAGGTCGACGGCGACGCGCCCCTGCGACAGGTCCGCGACGTCGACGCGGGCGGCGAGCGAACCGATCCGCGCGGCATCGCGCCAGCCCAGTTGACGCGCCGAGATCCGCCCGACGATCCCGAGCGGCGTTGCCTGCCAGCCGCCGCGCAACTCGCCTTCGACACTCCCCGCGCCGGAAGCGCGCGGGTCGAGACGCCCGAGCGCATCGACGCGCCCGTTGAAATGCAGCCGATCCCCGGCTCGGCCGAGATCGCCGCGTGCGCTGGCGTGTGCGCCGCCGAAGTCGATCGTCGCCGCCACCTTCGCGATCCGCGAAGGCGTCACTTCGCCGCGCCACTGCAGGCGCAGCGCCTGCCCGGCGAGTTGCCCCGCTTCGACGGCGAGCGTCGTCTCGAGCGACGGGGCCGGCCAGGCCTGGCCGCGTGCACTCCAGCTCCCGCCGATGCGCCCGCCCCATGGCCCGAGCCGCGCCGGCCCGCCGAGCGCGCCCAGGCGCCCGAGCAGCGCTTCGACGCGAGCGGGATCGAGATCGGCGAAACGTCCGGCGAGATCGATTCGCCACGGCGCCGCCATCGTCGTGCTGCCGCTCGCGGCGAGCGATCCTGCCGCACTGCGCAGCCGTGCGCGATCGATGCGCAAGGTCGGGCCTTCGAGGCGCAACGCCGCCGCCAGTCCGATGTCCTCGCGACTCGCGTCGACGAGGTCGATCTCGAGACGGTCGCGGTCGGCGCGCACGGTTCCGCCGAGCCGTGTGGCCGCGAGCTGCGTCTGCAGCTGCGACAGGTCGACGTTGCCCAGGCGCGCTTCGCCGCGCACGGCGGGGATGTCCCGGCCGAAAGCCGGCAGCGGCTGCGCGAAGTCGATCGACAGCGTCGCCTCGATGCTCGCATCGTCCGGCAGCGTCGCGCGAAGGTCGCGCAACGCGAGCACCGACGGCGCCCAGGCGAACCCGCCGCGCAGCGTCCGCAGCGGGAGCGCGCCGCCGTCGATCGGGCCGGGCCTTGCGTTCTCGAAGCGGAATTCGCCTTCGACGCCCGCGTCGCCCAGTCGCAGCGTCGCGCGCCCCGACAGCCGCGCGTCGGGCACGTCGCGCAGCCCGAACTGCGACGGCTCGACGCCCCCGAACGCGATCTCGACCGGTGCGAGCTTGCCGGACGGCCGGCTCGCGAAGGGACGCACCCGCGTGTCCAGGCCGATCCAGACGCCGGCCGAAGGGGCTGCAGGCGGCAGCGCCTGGGCGATCACCGAGAAGTCCTCGATCGTGCCGTCGGCGAGCACGCGGACGCGCGGCAGCGAGAGCGACGGTCGTGCGGCGACCCGCAGGCGAGGCACCAGCTCGAGCACGGCCTCGAGATCGAAGGGTGCGCGAGCCCCGAGCGTGCCCTGCACGCTCGCTTCCCCCCACGCCGGCGCGACGAGCGCGAGGCGGTCGATGCGGTACCCGCCGTCGCGATAGCGCCCGGCGAACGAGACCGACTCGAGCACGATCGGCTCGGGCGTCCCGGACTGCGCGACGATCGTCAGTCGCCCGATCTCGAGCGCGTCGACGCGCACGTCGACGGGCAGCTCGAGCGACTCGGGCGGCGCCGGCGGGCCGGTGTCGGCGCCCGGATGCAGCGCGATCCACGCCTGCGCGACCTCGATGCGGCTCGCGCGCAGCTCGCCGTGCAGCAGCGCCACGGGGCGCAACGAGACGGCCAGCCCGTCGAGGCGCAACTCGCGCGACCCGTCGTGCCAGCGCACCCGGTCGATCCGGAAGCCGCCGAGCAGCGTGCCGCGCACGGTGCCCGCTTCGAGCGCGCCTGCGCTCGCGGCCACCGCGCGCTCGAGCGACCAGCGCAGGAACGACGTGCTCTGCCCGATCCACCAGAGGCCGGCCGTGGCGGCGACCAGCAGCACCGCGAGCAGGACGCCGAGCGCCCGCACGCTCCAGCGCAGCACGACGCGAGCGGCCATCAGAACGCGTAACCGACCGAGAAATGCACGCGCCAGTCGCGTACCGCTTCACCGTACGCGAGATCGACGCTGACCGGCCCGACCGGCGAGCGCCAGCGTGCCCCCACTCCGTAGCCGGCGACCGGGTCGTAGCGGCCCCACGTGTCCGCCGCGTCGCCGACGTCGACGAACGCCGCCGCATACCAGTCGCGCCGCACCGGATGCTGGTACTCGAGGCTGCCGAGCGCGAGCACGCGGCCGCCGACGACCGCGCGGCCCTCGCGTACGCCGAGTGACAGGAAATCGTAGCCGCGGATCGTGCTGGTACCTCCCGCGCGGAACAGATTCTCCGAGGGAATGCCGTCACGCCCCGCAGCGAAGACCTGCCCGAACTCGGCGAGTCCGACGAGGATGCCGCCGTCGAGGACCGAGTCGGCGGGCATCGGCCAGAAGCGCGTCGCCCGCGTGTGCAGCCGAACGAAGCTGCGATCGCTGAGCAGCGCCTGCGACGCACCCGAGAGCTGCGCGCTGATCGCGTAGCCGCGGCGTGGATCGAGCGTCGAGTCGAGCCGGCGCGTGCTCCACGCGTAGGCGAGCGTCAACGCGCGCGTCGACTCCACGTCGCCGATCCCGCGCACGTTGCGCTGCTCGGTCTGGTACTGCAGCGACAGGAAACGGTCGGCGTCGTCGCTTCGCTTGCCTTCGCCGAGGAACGCCGTCTGCTTGTCGGTTCGCTCGCCCTGCACGTCGAAACGCTCGAGGCGCACCCCGCCCTGGTAGTAGTGGCCGCTGGCCTTCTGCGGCGTGCGCAGGCTCGCGAAGACGCGCCGGCGGACGCTCTGCAGCAGAACGCCCGATTCGAGCTGCCAGCCCTTGCCAAACACGTTGCGGTGCTCGTAGCCGAGCAGCGCGCGCGCACCTTCGTCGGAGCTGACGCCGACACCGACGGTGACACGCTGCGCGCGCCGTTCGGACACCGCGACGCGCAAGGGCACGGTCGTGCGCTGCGGATCGGCGAGCACCGCGGCGAAATCGGGCAGCACCTCGGCCGAATCGAAATAGCCCGAGGTGCGCAGCCGGGCCTGGAACGCGAGCACCTCGTCGAAGTCGTAGGGCCGGCTGCCCTCGTCCTCCCACGGGGCGAGCGCACGCACGATCGAGGCGTCGTAGCGCGCGAGGCCCTCGATCGTGATCGGGCCGAAATCGAGGCGCGGCCCGCTGTCGACGTGGACGGCGAGCGCGGCGGTGGTGTTTTCGGGATCGACGCGCGCCTCGCTGTCGACGATGCGCGCGCGCACGTAGCCGCGCTGCTGCAGCGCGTCGATGAGCAGCCGCTTGCCGGACTGCCAGGGCGCGCTCCGGAAGAACGTGCCTTCCGGCAGCGGCCAGCGCTCGAGCAGCCGCGCGCGCAGCTTCTGCACCGGTGCGGGGCCGTCGAGAACGAAATCGAAGCGGTTCACCGTCGTGCGTGCCCCCGCGTCGACGACGATGCGCACGACGGGCGGGCCTTGCGCAGCGCCCGGCTCGTACGTCACGTCGGCGCGCGCCGAGAAGAAGCCGGCGGCCTGTGCGATCGCCTCGGCCTCGATCTTCGCCCGCTCGAGGAACAGCGGCATCTGCTCCGGGTCGAAACCGGGATCGTCGATCCAGCGCCCGACCAGCGTACGGTTGCGGATCGGCTCGACCAGCTCGCCGAGCGCATCGACCTTCAGCTCGTAATTGGCGGCGCGCGCGTCGGCAGGCACGCCGAACGGGCCGAGAACGACCATCGTCACGAGAAGCTCGAGGAGGCGACGCAGGGCCGGCAGCCGCACCCGGTGCGCCAGGCGCGTCGCCGGTCCCGCGCGCACGCGTCAGACCACCCGGGCAGGCGCGGCGCCGTCGGCGCGCTCGACGATCTCGCCGATCCGGAACACCGTCTCGCCCCTCGCGCGCAGGATTCCGGCGGCGCGTTCGGCATCGGAAGCGTCGACGACGACGACCATTCCGATCCCGCAGTTGAACACCCGGTGCATCTCGTGCGCATCGATCGCGCCATTGTGCTCGAGCCAGTCGAACAGCGCCGGGCGGGTCCAGGCGTCGCGATGCAGCACCGCCTGCACGGCGTCGGGCAACACGCGCGGCACGTTCTCGAGAAGGCCTCCACCGGTGATGTGCGCGATGCCCCGGACCGGCACCTGCGTGATCAGCTCGAGCATCGGGCGCACGTAGATGCGCGTGGGCGCGAGCACCGCGTCGGCGAAGCGCATTCCGTGGAAGTCGTCCTGCAACTGCGGCGCCTCGATCGAGCCCCAGGTCCGCTCGATCACCCGCCGCACGAGCGAATATCCGTTCGAATGCGCGCCGCTCGACGCCAGGCCGAGAACCGCGTCGCCGGGCCGGATTCCCGCGCCGTCGACGATGTTCGCCTTCTCGACGACGCCGACGGCGAAGCCGGCGAGGTCGTATTCGCCGGCCGGGTACATGTCGGGCATCTCGGCGGTCTCGCCGCCGATCAGCGCGCATCCGGCCTGTTCGCAGCCGTTCGCGATGCCGGCCACCACGCGCGCAGCGACGTCGACGTCGAGGCGCCCGCAGGCGAAGTAGTCGAGGAAGAACAGCGGCTCGGCACCCTGGACGAGGATGTCGTTGACGCTCATCGCGACGAGGTCGATTCCCACGGTGTCGTGGCCGTCGAGCGCGAACGCGAGCTTCAGCTTCGTGCCGACGCCGTCGGTTCCCGAAACGAGCACCGGCTCGCGATAGCGCCTCGGCACCTCGAACAGCGCACCGAAGCCGCCGATGCCGGCGAGGACGCCGTCGCGCATCGTGCGCCGCGCGAGCGGGCCGATGCGGCGGACCAGTGCGTCGCCCGCGTCGATGTCGACGCCGGCATCGCGATAGGAAAGCGGCGTGGTGGCCTTTGGAGAACCCATCAAGAATCCCGGCTCGAGCCCGGTGCGCCGGACGATCGGCGACCGATAGAATGGCGGACCACGCGCCCGGCTCGGCCCGCGATCGGATCGGGCGATTGTAGCCGCTCGCCCGCGGGCCGACCCCCCGAATCCGTACGCGCGCCCGATGCACCAGATTGCGCTCGACCTGCATCGCGTCGAAGCCCCGACGCTGGAGAATTTCGTCGCCGGCCGCAACGGCGAGGCGCTCGCGTGCCTGCGCGCACTGCGCACGGACCCACGCGCCGGCGTGCCGCTCGTCTACCTGTGGGGCGAACCGGGATGCGGGAAGACGCACCTGGCGCTCGCCGCGGCCGGTGCCGCGAATGCGCTCGCCGCCGACGCGCCGCTCGCCGCCTTCGAAGCGCTGGTCGCCGACGCCGCCGACCGGGCCCGCCTGGTCGCGGTGCTCGACGTCGAGCGCCTCGACGCCGAACGACAGTCGCTGCTGTTCCACCTGGTCAATCGCGCGCGCGCACAGCCGGCGAGCACGGTGCTCGCCACCGGGGCGCACCCGCCGCTTGCGCTCGCGCTCCGGGACGACCTGCGCACTCGCCTGGGCTCGGGGCTCGTCTATCGGCTGCAGCTGCTCGACGACGACGAGAAGGCGGCCGCGCTCGAGCGCGTCGCACGCGAGCGCGGCGTCGCGATCGCATCCGACGTCATCCCGTGGCTGATCGCGCACACCTCGCGCGACATCCGCGCGCTGCTGCGCACCTTCGATGCGCTCGATCGCCGCGCCTTCGAGCGCCGGCGCCCGATCACGCTGCCGCTGCTGCGCGAGTGGCTGCAGGACACGCAGCCGCCCGACGGGGGGGCGGCAAGCGACGACGGCGGTTCGGCGCTGCCTTCATAATGCCGACCGTGACGCCCATTTCCGACCGCGACCGCGCTTCGCGCGAAGCTGCCCGTTCCGACGCCGCGCCGTGCGAGCCGCGATCGACCGACTCCGCCGCGCCGGAGGTCGCGCCCTTCGACCTCGCACTGTTCGACCTCGACTACACGCTGCTGCCGATCGACAGCGACTACGAGTGGGCGCGCTTCCTGATCCGCCTCGGCGTCGTCGACGGCACCGAGTACGACCGACGCAACGACGTCTTCTTCGAGCAGTACCACGCGGGAACGCTCGACATCGCCGAGTTCCTCGCCTTCCAGCTCGCGCCGCTCGCCGCCCATCCGGTCGACGTGCTCGACGGCTGGCGCGAGCGTTTCCTCGACGAGGTGATCCGCCCGCGCATCGTCTACGCGGCACGTGCGCTGGTCGACGGCCACCGCGCACGCGGCGACCTGTGCGCGATCGTCACCGCGACCAACGAATTCGTCACCCGGCCCATCGCCGACGAGTTCGGCATCGAGCACCTGGTCGCCACGCGGATCGAGTGCGCCGACGGCCGCTACACGGGCAGGCCGCTCGGCACGCCGTCGTTCCGCGAGGGGAAGGTGCTGCGCACCACCGAGTGGCTGGCATCGCTCGGTCACTCGTGGCACGGTTTCCCCCGATCGCACTTCTACAGCGACTCGGCGAACGACGTTCCGCTGCTCGAGCGCGTCACCGACCCGGTGGCGACGAACGCCGACGCCCGGCTGGCCGCGCTCGCGCGCGAGCGCGGCTGGCGCACGATGCGGCTGTTCGAATGATCCGCAGGCTCATCGACCGCGTGCTCGCCGGCGCCACCCGTTCCCCGCTGCGCAAGCGCCCGAAGCGCTATCGAGGCAGCGAACACGGCATGCCGCTGGCCGACGTCTCGCAGGCAGCGGTCCGCACCTGCGAGACGCTGCAGCAGGGCGGCTTCCAGGCGTGGATCGTCGGCGGGGGCGTGCGCGACCTGCTGCTGGGACTGAAGCCGAAGGACTTCGACGTCGCCACCGACGCGACGCCCGACCAGGTGCGCAAGCTCT
>DASWVL010000387.1:0-3899 GCA_036406255.1 Zeimonas sp. | reverse complement strand
CGCCGTCGCCGGTCTTCGTCGACGCCGAAACGGCGCAGGAAGCGGAACGACGGCTGCGCGAGCAGCCCGTCGACTGCGTGCTCCTCGACTTCCAGCTGCCCGACATGGACGGCCTCGAGCTGCTCGGGCGGCTGAACGCAGCCGCGGTCGACCGCCGCGTTCCGGTCGTGATGCTCACCGGCGCCGACGACGTCTCGGTAGCCGTCGAGGCGATTCGCGGCGGGGCGAGCAACTACCTCGTCAAGGACGTCGAGGGCCGCTACCAGCAGCTGATCCCGACGATCGTGCAGCGTGCGCTGCGCGATCGCGAGCTGCAGCTGGCGCGCTGGCACGACGAGCAGGCGCTCGCACGCTATCGCGGCGACCTGTCCGACCTCGCGCAGCGAATGATGGACACCGAGAAGGCCACCACGAGGCAGCTCGCGCAGATGCTGCACGACCAGCTCGGGCAGACGCTCACCGCGATCCGGCTCGGCTTCGACGCGGTCTTCGCGGGGTGCGGGGCCACGACGGCTGCATCGACCGCCGCGCAGCAGCAGGCGAGCCGCGTGAGTGCGCTGATCGATCAGGCAGTGCGCGAGGTGCGGCAGGTGCTCGTCACGCTGCGTCCTCCGCTGCTCGACGAGCAGGGCCTGCTCGCCGCGCTCGACAACGAACTGCGCGCCCACCCGCTGGGGCGCGAAGACGTCGAGCTTCGGCTCGAACCGAAGCCCCGAATCTTCCGCGTGCGATGGCCGTCCGACGTCGAATACGCCGCGTTCATGATCGCGAGAGAGGCGCTCGCGAACGCGTTGCGGCACGCGAACCCGCACCGAGTGGGGGTGTCGATCGACGGCGACGAGGACTCGCTGCGCCTGCGCGTTGCCGACGACGGGAGCGGCATTCCCTTCGACACCTCGCGTCCGGGCCACCTGGGAATCGTCGGCATGCGCGAGCGGGCGCTGGCGATCGGAGCCCGTTTCGCCCTGGAATCGACGCCGGGAAAGGGAACGGCCGTTCGCCTCGAGTGGAGCCGGGCATGAGCCGCCTGTATCTGGTCGACGACCACGTCATCGTTCGCGAGGGCCTGCGCGCGGTGCTCGAGGCAGCAGGTCACCGAATCGTCGGCGAAGCCGCCGCCCCGGGGCCGGCACTCGCCGACCTGCTGCGCGACCCGCCCGACCTGCTGCTGCTCGATCTGAGCCTGGGCGAGCGCTCGGGGCTCGAGCTGCTCGCCGAACTGCAGCGCCGCGCGCTGCCGGTGCGCTGCGTCGTGCTGACGATGTCGGCGCAACCGCACCACGTCGGCGAAGCGCTGCGGCTGGGCGCGCTCTCCTACGTGCTGAAGGGCTCGCCGACGAGCGAACTGCTGCGCGCGATCGACGCGGCGCTGCAGGGCCGGCGCCATCTCGCCCCGGAGGCGGCGAACCTCGCCGTGCAGGCGCTCGCCGGGGATGCCGACGATGACGGCTTCGCGATGCTGTCCCCGCGCGAGCGGCAGATCGTCGCAATGGTCGTGCGCGGCCACAGCAGCGCGGCGATCGGCCAGGTGCTCCACCTGTCGCCGAAGACGGTCGACACGTACCGCAGCCGCCTGATGAACAAGCTCGGCGTCGGCGACCTTCCCGCGCTCGTTCGGCTGGCGATCCGCCACGGGCTGATCGAGGCCTGAAACCGCCGTTCGGGGAACGGTCGTCGGCGCCTCACACGAGGTGTCCAGAGCTCCCTACAGACCACTGCCTCGTGCGACCTTACAGTCGCTGCAAGCGGATCCGCCGTTGCGGCGCGACTCGCGCGGAGGGGGAGGTCAGTCGATGAAGCCCGGTCGTTCCTGCGGCGGATCCGCGCACCATGGCACCTCGCGCCGCGTCGCGTCTCCGGCAGCCGCCGGTCCGTCGCCCGAGGGCGCCGGGCGGCATCCGGTCGGGCGCGCGGCGCGTCGCATCCGGGGAAACCGCGAGCTGGCGCTGGACGCCCTGCGCAACGAGCTGTCGACGCTCCGGGCGCAACTGGCCGACTCGCTCGTACGCGAAGCGCAGGCGCGCACGCTCGCGCGCACCGACTCGCTGACCCGGCCGGGCAACCGAAGCGCGTTCCTCGAGCAGCTGCAGAAAGCGGTTGCGAACTGCGATCTGCCGGCGGAGCGGCTGGCGGTGCTCTTCATCGACCTCGACGGATTCAAGGCGATCAACGACCTGCACGGGCATCGGGTCGGAGACGCGTTGCTGCGAATCGCCGGGGAACGGTTGTCCGCCAGCGTCCGGGCGAGCGACATCGTCGCGCGACTCGGCGGCGACGAGTTCGCCTGTCTCGTCCGGCGCTCGGGCCCGCGCGAACGCATGGCGCAGATCGCCGGCAAGCTGTTCGATTCGCTGTCCGAGCCGTACCAGATCGGCCCGCTGCGCGTGCACGTGCAGGCGAGCATCGGCATCGCCACGTCGCCGCAGGACGGCACGGCCCCCGAGACGCTGCTCGAGCACGCCGACGCCGCGATGTACAGCGCGAAGCGCCGTCGCACGGGTTGCGAGTTCTTCACTCCGCAGCACGCGGGCCCGGCGACGGGCGCAGAGGCGGTCGAGAAGGCCTGGATCTTCGGCGCGGAAGGCTGCCTGCCATGACGAAGCGCAGCCCGACCGTGTTCGTGTTGCCCGGCGTCGCCCCATCGGCACCGCAGCCACGGGCGGGCCTGCCGGACGCGCAACCGCTGGCGCCCTACTCCCGCTGGTTCGGAATCGTCGCGCACGAACTGCGCAGACCGCTCTCGCCGATCACGATCGCCGCGTCGTTGCTGCACGAATCGGCCGGCGACGAGCAGAAGCTCGCCCGGCTGCAATCGGTCATCGAGCGGCAGGTCGAGCAGCTCTCTCGCGTCATCGCCGACCTCACCGACACCACACGTGCCTGCACCGGGCGGCTGTCGATCGAGCGGCGCACGATCGTCTCGACGGCGTTTGTCGAGCAGGCCGTCGAAGCGTGCCGCGCCTCGCTCGCCTCGCGCGAACAACGCCTGGTACTCCGGCTGCCGCGGCGGCCGTTCCGGCTGCACGCCGATCCTGGCCGACTCACGCAGATCCTCGTGAACCTGATCGACAACGCGTCGAAGTTCAGCGCCAGGGGAACGGCCATCGTCGTGTCGCTTGCGGTGCGCCGCGAGCACGCGCAGATTGCCGTGGCCGACGAAGGCATCGGCATCGCCCCCGCAGCGCTGGCTACGCTCTTCGATCCGGCATTCCAGCAGGGCCGTGCCGTGCGACCCGAGGGCGCCGGCCTCGGCCTTGGGCTGTCGATCGTGCGCGAGCTCGCGGAGGCGCACGGCGGCTCTGTGCGTGCAACGAGCGCGGGCGAAGGGCGAGGGACGCGCCTGGTGGTGTGGTTGCCGAACGATGCGCAGGCAGCGAGCGACGGCACCGCGACGCACGCGCCGAGCACCGCCCGGCCAGCGCGACGCAACACCCACACCCCCGGATCCCTGGAAGCGGCATAGAAGCCCTCGCAAGGTCCCGCGAAAGCCACCCCTTCTCCCGTCCCCCTTCTCCCTTCTCTTCCCCGGCTACACGTCGATGTTCCGCGCCACCAGCGCGTTCTCGGCAATGAACGCGCGCCGCGGCTCGACGTCGTCGCCCATCAGCGTGGTGAAGATGCGATCGGCGGCAATGGCGTCGTCGATGCGAACGCGCAGCAGGCGCCGCGCGGCGGGGTCCATCGTCGTCTCCCACAGCTGCGACGCGTTCATCTCGCCCAAGCCCTTGTAGCGCTGGCGCGAGACGCCGCGCTCGGCCTCGGCGAGCAGCCAGCGCATCGCGGCGCGGAAATCGAGGATCGGCTGCGATTTCTGCTTCTCGCCCTCGCCGCGCCGGATCTCGGCGCCGACGCCGATCAGGCCGCCGACGATCTGCGCGAAGCCGGCAAGCGCCTCGTAG
>DASWVL010000386.1:0-5383 GCA_036406255.1 Zeimonas sp. | reverse complement strand
GTGGAAGTCGGTGAAGATCGCCTGCACGTAGTCGAGCGTGTACGGCCGCTGCGGATGGCGCGCGACCATCGCCACCTGCCACGGCGTGAGCTTGGCGTAGGTGTCCTTCAGCAGCGCCTGGCTCTTCTGCTGCAGGCGTGCGACCTCCTCGGCGATGTCGACGGCTGAGTCTTCCTGCGCGAAGCGCAGCGCCTCGATCTTCTGCTCGAGATCGGCGACCGGTTGTTCGAATTCGAGGAACGTCGTCTTCATCGATGTCAATACTCCACCGGCAACGGGTCCTGCACGCGCCACAGGTACCAGGTGGCCACGGTGCGCCACGGCCGCCACGCTTCGCCGATCTCGATCGCCTCGGCGCGCGTGACCGGCTGCCCCTCTCGGTACTGGGTGGCGATGCCTCGCAACAGGCCGACGTCGTCGAGCGGATAGACGTCGGGTCGCTGCAGGTTGAAGATCAGGAACATCTCGGCCGTCCAGCGGCCGATTCCACGCACCGCGCACAGCTCCTCGATGATCGCGTCGTCGTCGAGCAGCGGCCAGCGCGCCGGGTCGACCTCGCCGGAGCGGAAATGCGCGGCAAGGTCCTTCAGGTACTCGGCCTTGCGTTCCGACAGCCCGCAGTTGCGCAAGGTCGTGCCTCGCATGCGCGAGACGCGCAACGGCGTCGTCCCGTCGCGCCCGCACGCCGCAGCGAAGCGGTTCCAAACCGACTGCGCCGCCTTCACCGAGATCTGCTGGCCGACGATCGAGCGCGCGAGCGTCTGGAAAGCATCGCCGCGCGACACGAGGTGCCCCTCGCACCGATCGATGATGCGCGCCATCGTCGGGTCGCTTTCGGTCAGCACCGCGCACGCCTCGTCCCAGTAGCCGGGCTTGGCCATCCCCGTCCCTCAGTGCGCCTTCAGCGGCAGATTGAAAAGCAGGTTCTGCGGCTTCATCCGCAGCACGCCGGCTTCGTCGGCGGCGAGTGCGAGATAGACGGGCTTGCCCGTCACGCGCGCGTCCTGGTCGGCGAGCCGCTCGAAATCGAGCCGCAACAGCAGCAGCAGGCGCCGATGCTCGTCGGGATCGAGCCCGCCGACGCGATACAGCTTGTCGAGCAGCACGCTCGATTGCGCATCGAGCCCGGCATGCCAGCGCCAGCGGGGATCGTCGACCGACGCCAGCGTGCTCACTCGAACGGCGACACCGAGCAGGTGTCCGACCCAACGCCGGATCAGCTCGCACAGCCGCTGCGCGGCGGCGCGACCGTGCCCGATCTCGACAGCGAAGTCGTGCTGTTCGTCGCGCCCGAAATACGCATCGGCGTTCGGCGTGTCGATGACCTCGAGGTCGACGTTCGCGCCCACCTGCGCCTGCGCGAGCAGCCGGCCGAGGTTGCCGCGGCCGGCGCCGGCCGCGCGCGCCTCGACGGTCTCCAGATCGGCGAGCAGCACGCGGCCTTCGGTGAGCGAGACGCGCTGCTCGCGGAACCACAGCTCGGCCACGCGCAGCATCAGGCCGTCCTCGCAGTCGGCGAGCATGTGGTGGACGATGATCTGCGCGAGCTGCTCGACGAAGAGCGGCGGCACGTCGATGCGCCCGTGGCGCTGCGCGTCGGCGAAGATCGCCACGTAGGCGGCCTGCAGGTTCGGCGCGTCGATCAGCCGGTCGCGGAAGCGCAGGAACAGCCGCCAGTTCTCGCGCGCGTCGCGGTCGACGATCGCATCGAGCGCCTCGCCTGCGACCGCGCGACGGGGGTCGGCGTGCAGGCTCTCGTGCAGCGCACGCTCGGCGGCGCACGACGTGTCGATCGGCGCCAGCTCGGCACGATGCAGGTACGCGATCAGGAAGGCGTCGGCGAGCTGCAGCCCGCCGTGCTCGTCGACCTCGAGCAGCGCGAGCCCGGAGTGGATCCAGAACGGCTTCATCGTCTCGCGCAGAGCGCCCGCTTCACGAGCGCCGCCAGGTCGTGCCGCCCGGCGAGTCTTCGAGCACGACGCCCCGGGCCGCGAGCGCGTCGCGGATGCGATCGGCGTCGCCATAGCGCTTCGCCTTCTTCGCTTCTGCCCGCAGGGCGATCTGCGCCTCGATCTGTGCATCGTCCGGCGCGCCGGTGCGCGCGGCATCGCTTCCGCGCAGGCCACCCTGGCGCACCTCGGCGGGGTCGCGCTGCAGCAGGCCGAGCGTTGCGCCGAGCGCGCGCAGCAGCCGCTCGAGCGCGGGCGTGCGCGAGCGGTTCACCTCGGCCGCGAGTTCGAACAGCACGGCGAGCGCGACCGGCGTGTTGAAGTCGTCGTCCATCGCGTCCCGGAAACGGGCCGCCCACGGATCGGACCAGTCGACCGGCGTCGCGTCGTCCTCGACGCGCGCGCCGAGCGCGCCGTACAGCCGCAGCAGCGCAGCGCGCGCGTCCTCGAGATGCACGTCGGAATGGTTCAGCGGGCTGCGGTAGTGCGCGCGCAGGATGAACAGGCGCAGCACCTCGGCATCGAACTTCCCGAGCACCTCGCGGATCGTGAAGAAGTTGCCGAGCGACTTCGACATCTTCTCGTCGTCGACGCGAACGAAGCCGTTGTGCATCCAGTAGCGCACGAAGGTGCAGCCGAGCGCGCCTTCGCTCTGCGCGATCTCGTTCTCGTGGTGCGGGAACTGCAGGTCGGCGCCTCCGCCGTGGATGTCGAGCGTCTTGCCGAGCAGGCTCGTCGCCATCGCGGAGCACTCGATGTGCCAGCCGGGACGGCCGTAGCCGTACGGCGACTCCCAGCGCGCCTCTTCGGGTTCGTCGGCCTTGGCCGCCTTCCACAGGACGAAGTCGAGCGGGTCGCGCTTGTCGTCGTCGACCGTCACGCGCTCGCCGGCGCGCAGGTCGTCGAGCGACTTGCCGGACAGCCGGCCATAACGGGGAAAGCGGCGCACGGCGAAGTCGACGTCGCCGTCTTCGGTGCGGTACGCCAACCCGTTCTTCTCGAGAAGGTCGATCAGGCCGAGCATCTGCGGGACGAACTGCGTGGCGCGCGGCTCGTGATCGGGCCGCTGCACGCCGAGCGCATCGGCGTCCTCGTGCATCGCCGCGATGAAGCGCCCGGTGAGCGACGCGATCGACTCGCCGTTCTCGACGGCGCGGCGGATGATCTTGTCGTCGATGTCGGTGATGTTGCGCACGTAGGTGACGCGATAGCCGCTCGCGCGCAGCCAGCGCTGCACCATGTCGAAGACGACGAGGACGCGCGCGTGCCCGACGTGGCACCAGTCGTAGACCGTCATCCCGCAGACGTACATCCGGACCTTGCCGGGCTCGAGCGGGACGAAGACTTCCTTGCTGCGCGTAAGCGAGTTGTGGATCCGGAGCATGAAGCGGGGCACCGACCCGAAGAGCCGACGACAGCGCCGGCGGATGCCCGCTGCACACGCTTCTGCGCAGAACCGGGAAGCCCGCGGGCGGTTCGTGCGCCCGGTATGTGCGATTCGACGGCGCCCGGTGCCGGAGCTTCGATTGGCTAGAATGCCGGGATGCGATCGAGTATATCAGCAGCATTGCCGCGCTCGAACGACCCCCGCCGGCGCACGAAAGCGGCGCTGCTCGTCGCCGGCGTCGCGCTCCTGACGGCGCCGCTGCTCGCCACGGCACCCGCCGGCGCGCAGACGAACCCGATTCCGCTCCAACGCGCCGCGACGGCCGAATCGTCGCCGCGTGCCGCCGCCGAAGCGTTCGATCGCGCACGCGCGCTGATCGCGCAGAACCGTCGCGACGACGCACTCGCCGTGCTCGATGCCGCACTCGCCGATTCCCCCTCCGATGCACGGCTTCGCTTCGAACGCGGCGTGCTGCTCGCACAGATGGGGCGCACCGACGAGGCCGTCGCCGTCTTCACCGAGCTGACGCGGCAGTTTCCCGAGTTGCCCGAGCCGCACAACAATCTCGCCGCGCTGCGCGCGCAGCGCGGCGAACTCGATCTCGCTCACGAGGCGCTCGAGGAGGCGCTGCGCGCGCTGCCCTCGTATTCGCTCGCACACGAAAATCTCGGTGACGTGCAGCTGCGGCTGGCCGAACGCTCGTACCAGCGCGCGCTCGATGCCGACGCCGGCAATCGGGCCGCACGGGAAAAGCTCGAACGCACGCGCGAGCTGATCGCGCGCATCTCGGCGCCGGCCACGCCGCAGGCACCGGCCTCGAGCGCCATCCGGTCGCCATCGCCGGAAGCGTCGACGGCGCGCTGAGCGCGCCGGCCGTCGCTCCGCTCCACCCTTTCCTCGTCCGTTTCCGGAGTCCGTCCACGATGTTCAGAAAACTGCCGCTGATCGGCGCCCTCGTCCTCGCGCTGAACGCCACCCCCGACGGTGCGAGCGCCGCCGCGAACCCGCAGGTGCTCGTGAAGACCTCGATGGGCGAATTCATCATCGAGCTGTATCCCGAGAAGGCGCCGGCCACGGTCGCGAACTTCCTGCAGTACGTCGACGACGGCTTCTACGCGGGGACGATCTTCCATCGCGTGATCGGCAGCTTCATGATCCAGGGAGGCGGCTTCGATGCCGGCCTGTACCAGGGCACGATGCGGCCGAAGCCCACACGCGCGCCGATCGCGCTCGAATCGAAGAACGGCCTGAAGAACGACCGCGGCTGGGTCGCGATGGCCCGCACCGGCGATCCCAACTCGGCCACGGCGCAGTTCTTCGTCAACGTGGTCGACAACGCGAGCCTGAACCACCCGCAGCCCGACGGGCACGGCTACGCGGTGTTCGGCCGGGTGGTGCGCGGCATGGACGTCGTCGATGCGATTCGCGCGGTACCGACCACCTCGGTCGGGCCCTACCGCGACGTTCCGGCCTCGCCGGTCGTCATCGACGCGATGCAGCGAGTCGGCGCGAAGGATTGAACGCGCGAATCGAGGTCGGCCGCGATCCCGCCGACGTCGCCCTGTTCGCCTCGGACATGCACCTGGGCGAGCACGACCCGGCGAGCGCCGCGCATTTCTTCGGCGCCTTCGACCGCGTGGCGCCGTCGGCGACCCACTGGTTCCTGCTGGGCGACCTGTTCGAGGCGTGGGCCGGAGACGACCAGCCGGACGCGATCGCGTCGGCTTTCATCGCGCGCGTGCGCGCCCTCGTCGATCGCGGCACCGCGGTCTACGTCGTTCGCGGCAACCGCGATTTCCTGCTCGACGTGCCGCTGCCCGTCGGAAACGGCGCCGATTCGTTCTCGCAGCGCAGCGGCGCGACCCTGCTCGCCGATCCCAGCCTCGTACGCCTGTTCGAGCGCACTGTGCTGCTCGCGCACGGCGATGCGCTCTGCACCGACGACGTCGAGTACCAGCGCGCGCGTGCGATCGTGCGCAGCGAACGATGGCAACGCGACTTCCTCGCCCGCACGCTCGACGAGCGGCTCGCGATCGCGCGCCAGCTG
>DASWVL010000385.1:0-6442 GCA_036406255.1 Zeimonas sp. | reverse complement strand
CGCGGCCTCGCACCGGCCGCTGCCGACCGCCGCGATCGCGCCGGCCGCGGAACGCGCGCTCGTCAGGCGGCGAACTTGCGATAGATCTCCTCGCCCATCAGCAGCTCCGGCAGGTGCTTGAAGCCCCACTGCGCGTTCGATTCGCGCCCGACGATCCGGTCGGTAGCGCCCGCCGCCGACAGATCGATCCGCTCGACCCGCACCGGCACCGACTTGCGCGTCGACCAGAACACCTTGACGCACGGCTGCGCCGGAAGCCGCGCGTTCTGGTCGACGACGATGGCGAGCCGCTCCGATTTCATTCGCACGAGCGAACCCACCGGATAGATCCCGACGGTGTTGGCGAAGGCGCGGAACACCGCCGGGTCGAACTGCCCGCCCTTCGTCCACGCGGCCATCTTCGCGATCGATTCGGCCGGATCCCACGGTTCCTTGTAAGCGCGCAACGACGTGATCGCGTCGTAGACGTCGCATACCGCGTTCATCTTCGCGGCGTACGGAATCGCATCGGCGGCGAGCCCCTGTGGATAGCCGTTCCCGTCGAAGCGCTCGTGGTGGTGCAGGCATGCACGCAGCACGACGTCGCTCGTGGCCGAGTTCTCGCGCAACATCCGATGACCGATCTCCGGGTGCTGCTTCACGGCGGCGAACTCGTCCTCGGTCAGCCGTCCCGGCTTGTCGAGGATCTCGCGGTCGACGCCGGCCTTGCCGATGTCGTGCAGCAACCCCGCGAGCGCCGCGTCGTGCGTGGCCGCTTCGTCGAAGCCGAGCTGGCGCGACAGCGACGTCATCAGCGCGCACACGGCCACCGAATGCATGAACGTGTAGCTGTGATGCGTGCGCACGCGCGCCAGCGAAACGAGCGCCGCCGGGTGTCGCGTGGCCGATTCGGCGATCTGCTGCGCGACCTCGGCGCAGCGATCCAGTTCGATCGCGCGGCCAAGCCGCGCCTCGCGGAACAGCGACTGCGTCGCGCGCGCCGCCTGCGCGCAGACGACGGCGGCACGCTCGACTTCCTCGTCGTAGGGAACGCGGGCGGCCGATCGGTCGCCGGTCGTGTCGAGCGACGATTCGTTGCGCGTCGCGGCGGACATCGCCGCCTCGTCCGCCTCGTCGCGCGCGGATTCGCTCGCGGCCGCCTGCGCTGCCACGCCCGCGCCTTCCTGCGTGCGCAATTCCGGCGCCGCGCCCGCATCGACGCGAGCGACGCCCTTCGACCGGTCGATCCAGCACTCGGCGACACCGCTGTCGCGCAGCGCCGCAAGCTCACGCTCGTTGCGGATCAGGAAACGCGTGCGCCAGAACGGATGGTCGATCCACTTGCCGCACAGCGACTCGACGTACATGCCGATCTCGAGCCGGTCGACGCGGATCTTTTCGCGCACGGCCGCCCCCGGCGCCTTCAGAACCCGAAACTGGCGAGCAACTCGTCGACCTCGCCCTGGCTGGAAACGACGTCCGGAGCACGTGCATCGACGACCGGCCCGGCGAGCACCTCGCGCTCCGCCGGATCCGAGACTGTCGCAGGAGCGACCTGGACGAGCAATCGCACGAGGTTGTCCTCGAGGTCGCTCGCGAGCGCGACGACCTTGGCGACCACCTGCCCCGTCAGGTCGTGGAAGTCCTGCGCGATCATGATGTCGGTGAGATGCCGGTCGACGCGCTGCATCGCTTCGTCGACCTCCTGCACGAAGCCGAGCAGCGCACCGCTGGCGACGGCGCGCACCGGGTCGGCCTGGATCGACGCCGCGATCCGGCGTGTCGACTCGCCGACGCGCAAGCGCTCGAGCTTTGCCTGGTCGACCGAGTTCAGGACCCGGTCGGCTGCCTCACCCGTCTTGCGCGCGATGTAGTCGAGGCGGCTGCGCGCGTCGGGCAGCCCGCTCGCCGCGCTCTGCAGCCGCGACATCAGGCTCAGCTCCTGCAGCGAATCGTGCAGCTCGCGCGTGAGATGCCCGAGTTGCTGGAACACCTGCGAGGCGATCTCTGCGACGACCTCCGGTTCGACGGCCGCCGACCGGTTCTCGGTTCGCGCGTGGCTCATGACGGGTTCTTCGCTCCGTTCTTCGTGTTCGCCGTTGCTGCCGCTCATGCCGCGGCACGCCGCTGCATGATCTTGCCGACCTTCTCCTCGAGCGTCGCCTTCGTGAAGGGCTTGACGATGTAGCCCGCGGCGCCGCTCTGCGCGGCCTGCACGATGTCCTCCTTGCGCGCCTCGGCGGTGACCATCAGCACCGGCAGGTGCTTCAGCTCGTCGTCGGCCTTGATCGCCTGCAGCAGCTCGAAGCCGTTCATGTTCGGCATGTTGATGTCGGAGACCACGAAGTCGAAGGGCTGCGAGCGCAGCTTCGCGATCGCCGCCACGCCGTCCTCCGCCTCGTCGGCGTTGTGGTAGCCCATCTCCTTGAGCAGGCTGCGAACGATTCGGCGCATCGTCGAGAAGTCGTCGACGATCAGGAATCTCAGGTCGGGTCGGGACATCGGGTTCCTCTTTCAGGCACTCACCGCACGAGGCGCTTCGTCGGGTCGGTCGTCCTCGCCGTGCCTCGTGTGCTCGACGTGCGCCGCCGCGGCGCGCGCCGGAAGGCGCGAGACGTTCGTCGCGCGGTTCGGTCCGCGGCGCTCGACGCCGATCTCGGCCGGATCGGGCTGCGCCTCGAAGCGGAAGCCCGTCGCGGCCGCGTCTCCGCCGTCGAGCCGGGACGCGTCTCCGGCAAGCCGGAACACGGCGACCGCGCGCAGCAGATCCTGCGCCTGCGTCTCCAGGCTCGCCGCGGCCGCGGCGCTCTCCTCGACGAGCGCGGCGTTGTGCTGCGTCGCCTGGTCCATCTGGCTCACTGCTTCGCCCACCTGCCCGACGCCCGCACTCTGCTCCGAGCTTGCTGCGCTGATCTCGCCCATGAGGTCGGTGACGCGCCGGATCGACGCGACCACGTCCTGCATCGTCGCGCCGGCCCGGTCGACCAGCTTCGTGCCGCGTTCGACGCGCTCGACGCTCGCGCCGATCAGCGCCTTGATCTCGCGCGCTGCGTCGGCCGAGCGCTGTGCGAGGTTGCGCACTTCGCCGGCCACCACGGCGAAACCGCGGCCCTGTTCGCCGGCGCGCGCCGCCTCGACGGCAGCGTTCAGCGCCAGGATGTTGGTCTGGAACGCGATGCCGTCGATCACGTTGATGATGTCGGCGATCCGGCGCGAGCTGTCGTTGATCTCCTTCATCGTGTCGACCACCTCGCCGACGACCTGCCCGCCCGACACCGCGACTTCACTCGCGCCGCGTGCAAGCTCGTCGGCCCGGTGCGCGTTGTCGGCGTTCTGCTGGACGGTGGCGCTCAGTTCCTCCATCGACGCGGCGGTCTGCTCGAGCGTGCTCGCCTGCTGCTCGGTGCGCGACGAAAGATCGGAGTTGCCCTGCGCGATCTGCGCGCTCGCCGCGGCGACGCCCTCCGCGTGGCGGCGCACCTCGGCGACGACCTCGCCGATGCGGTCCTTCATCGCGACGAGCGCCTGCACCAGTTGCCCGATCTCGTTGCTGCCCCGCGCGCTCAGGGTCACGTCGAGGTCGCCGTCGGCGATCGACTGCGCCATCGACACGGCTTCGGACACCGGAATCGTCAGGCTGCGCACGAAGACGACCATCAGCGCGAACGACGCGGCGAGGATCAGCGCGAGCGCGCCGATGACCGCCCAGGCGGTGCGTCGCAGCTCCGCTGCACGCGCATCGAACAATGCGGAGAGGCCGGCCATCGCCGCCTCGTCGAACGCGTACAGGCTGTCGATGGTCGAGGTGATTCCGTCGTAGTACTCGTTGCTTGCCAGATCGAGCTGCTGTGCGGTGATCAGGCGCTGCTCGACGACGGCGAGCGACGCCTGGATCTTCGTCTTCATCGCCGCAACCGCCGGCCCCAGTCGCTCCTTCAGCGACGGGTCGGCCTCATAGGCGAGCGCCAGGCTGTGGTCGACCTCGGCCAGCCGCTCGTTCAGGCGCTCCTTCATCCCGGTGAGCGACGCGCGACCGCCGTACGAGAGGTTCTTCTCGACGAGCGCGGTCGTGCCGAAGGCACGCATCCGGCCGAGCATCTCGGCGGCGCGCGGCATGTACAGGAACGACGCGTCGACCAGCGCGTTGCTGTCGCGTTCCGGGGCGAGCGTCAGTCCGAACTCCTCGATCAGCCGCTCGGAGAGCACGAGCAGCGACGTGATCCATGCGGTGTGCAGGTCGGTACTGCGCTCGGCCGATTTCAGTTCGCCGGAGGCGAGGAGCTTGTCGAGCGACGCCCAGCGCTGCAGGCCGTCCTTCCACGAGGCGACGAGCGCCGGCGACGGCGGCACCTCGGCCAGGCGCGCCTCGAAGGCCTCGATCGCCTTCGCGAGCGAGGCGCGCGCCGCCGGGCGCAGCGACTTCAATGCCTCGTTGTCGTCCTGCCACAGCGCGGAAAGCGAAGCCTCGGCACCGAGCGATGCCGCGACGACGTCGCGATGGTTCTGCGCGAGCTGGACGATCTTCTGCAGTGCGATCGCCGAAGCCGCGCCGTCGACGCGACGCTCGGCGGTGCGGACCTCGTCGGACACCCGCATCAGGTACAGCGTGGTGGGCAGTGCCATCATGAGCACGGCCAGCACGCCGAGCACGACGAACTTCTGCGAGAGTCGGATTCGATGCAGCCACGACATGGCGTTCTCCCGGGTGAGAGCCGGCGGATTCACTGGATGGCGGGTTCGACGAGGCCCATGTCGGCGCTCGTCATCAGCTTCTCGATGTCGACGAGGATCAGCATCCGGTCGTCGATGGCGCCGATGGCGAGCAGGTGATCGGCGTCGACGCTGGCGGCGAACTCGGGCACCGGGCGCAACTGTTCGGGCGTCAACGTGATCACGTCGGACACGGAATCGACCACCATGCCGACCACGCGCGAACCGATGTTCAGCACGATGACGACCGTGAAGTGATCGTATTTCGCTTCGTCGAGGCGAAGCTTCAGCCGCATGTCGACGATCGGCACGATCACCCCGCGCAGGTTGACGACGCCCTTGATGAACTCGGGGACGTTCGCCAGTCGGGTGGGCTCCTCGTACGACCGGATCTCCTGCACGCGCAGGATGTCGATCCCGTATTCCTCGTTGCCGAGCTTGAACGCGAGAAACTCGCGCGTGCGAGGGGCGGCTTCGCCGGCCCCGACGGTGGGCTGCGCGGCGTTCGGGGCGGAGGGGATCGCGGCTGTGGCGCTCATCGGATGTATTCCTTCCTGTCAGGGAAATGCGCGGACCGCCCGCAGGCGGTCGATGAATCGATCTTCGGCCGTACGGCGCATTGCTCGCGTGCGAAAAGCGCCGCGCGACCGGCGCTTATCGCGGCCAGGAGCGGGCTCAATGCACCCATTGCGGCACCGCGCGCGGTTCGCTCGCGCGTCGCGCGAGCGAACCGATGTCGAGGATCAGTGCGACGCGTCCGTCACCGAGGATCGTCGCGCCGGAGATCCCGTCGACGCGGCGGTAGTTCGCCTCGAGGTTCTTCACGACGACCTGCTGCTGGCCGACGAGCGCATCGACGACGAGCGCGGCTCGCCGGCCTTCGCTCTCGACGACCACCATGATCGGCATCTCGGCCGGAGCACCCTGCGACGGAACCGCGAACACCTGCTGGAGGTCGACCACCGGCAGGTACTCGTCGCGCACCTGCACGACGCGCCCGCCGCCGCCGATCGTGCGCACGGTCGCGT
This sequence comes from Zeimonas sp., assembly GCA_036406255.1. Classification (GTDB taxonomy): domain Bacteria; phylum Pseudomonadota; class Gammaproteobacteria; order Burkholderiales; family Burkholderiaceae_E; genus Zeimonas. The sequence continues at coordinate 725 of DASWVL010000385.1, read as the reverse complement.
CGCGCAGCTGGAAAGATTCGACCACCGACGCGAGCGGCACGATGTAGCAGTCGCGCCCGACGGCGACGCTCATCCCGTCCATGATCGCGAGCGTCAGCGGCAGGCGTACCTTCACGCTCATTCCGCGCCCTTCGCACGAGTCGATCTCGACCGTTCCGCCGAGCGCAACGATGTTCTTCTTGACCACGTCCATGCCGACGCCGCGCCCGGAGACGTCGGTGACCGCATCGGCAGTGGAGAAGCCCGGCGCGAAGACGAGGTTCCAGACCTCGGCGTCGGACATCGCGTCGGACACGTCGAGTCCGCGATCGCGCGCCTTCGCGAGCAGGCGGGCGCGCGAGAGGCCGCGTCCGTCGTCACAGACCTCGATGACGATGGAGCCTCCCTGGTGCGACGCAGCCAGCGAGACCGTCCCCGTCTCGGCCTTGCCGGCCGCCCGACGCTCGTCCGGCATCTCGATGCCGTGATCGCAGCTGTTGCGCACGAGGTGCGTGAGCGGGTCGATGATCTTCTCGATGACGCCCTTGTCGAGTTCGGTCGCCTCGCCGCGCGTGACGAAGTCGACCTTCTTGCCGAGGCGCCCCGCCAGGTCGCGCAGCATGCGGGGGAAGCGGTTGAAGACGACCGACATCGGAATCATGCGGATCGACATCACCGATTCCTGCAGGTTGCGCGTGTTGCGCTCCAGGTCGGCGAGACCCGCCGCCATCTGCTCCTGCGCCGCG
>DASWVL010000384.1:0-7354 GCA_036406255.1 Zeimonas sp. | reverse complement strand
CCGTAGAGCAGCATGCCGAGCAGCGTGATCAGGATCACCGCCATGAACATCGCCGGCGTGTCGAGCGTGACCTGCACCTGCAGCATCAGGTAGCCCAGGCCCTTGTCGGAGCCGAGGAACTCGCCGACGATCGCGCCGGCGACGGCGAGGATCGCGGCGACCTTCATCCCGGCGAAGATGTACGGCAGCGATCCGGGCAGCTGGATCTTGGTGAACAGCTGCCAGCGCGTTCCGCGCAGCGAGCGGACGAGGTCGAGCAGCTCGGGCTCGATCTCGCGCAGCCCGCGCGCGGTGGTGAGCAGGATCGGGAACACCGCGATCGAGAACGCCATGATCGTGTTCGGGAACACCCCGTACTTGAACCAGACGATGATCAGCGGCCCGAGCGCGACTTTCGGGATCATGTTGAGCGTGACGATCAGAGGCAGCAGCAGCGCCTCGAGCGTCTTCGACCAGGTGAAGACGAGCGCGAGCGCGACGCCGATCGCGAGCGCGAGCAGGTAGCCGCCGAAGATCTCGGTTCCGGTGACCAGCGTGTTCGCCCACCAGTCGTAGTTCGGCGACAGGAGCGCCTCGAACGTCGCCCGCGGCGACGGCATCACGAACTGCGGCACGTCGCCGAGCCGGACGAACAGGTACCAGGCGGCGAGCAGCGCAAGGTGCGCGAGCACGGCCAGCGTGTAACGGCCCGTCTGGGCGCCGGTGCGGTTCATCGGGCCGCGCGCGCGCGGCGGGCGCGCAGGATCAGGCGAGCCATCGCTGGAGGTTCGCCGCCACGAAGTCGTCGTCGGCGAGGTCGGCGTGCTCGCGGCAGACGCGGTCGATCTCGTCACGCTGGCCCGGAGAGAGCGTCTCGGACGCGTCGAGGCAGCGGATCGTCGCGAGCAGCCCCTGGCGGCGAAGCACCTCGTGGCAGCCCGGGATGCATCCGGCGAAGTGGTGCGCGACGTCGAAGAATGCGCTGTTGCAGTCGGTGACGCGCGAGTCGAGCGCGAGCAGCGCCTCGTCGACGCGCCCGTCGGCGACGGCGGCGCGGATGCGTTCGAACAGCGCAACTGCGCTCTTGGTCCAGACGCTCCAGTGCCCGAGGAGCCCGCCGCGGATGCGCACGACGACGTCCTCGTCGCCGCGACGCACCCGGTGCGGCGAGAGCAGGTCGAGGACGATGTGATCGTCGTTGCCCGTGTAGAGCGTCACGCGCTCCTCGGCGCCGGCGGCGACGACACCGCGCACGACGTCGAGCGTGCGGTAGCGGTCGAAGGGCGCGATCTTGATCGCGACGACGTTGTCGATCGATGCGAATCGGCGCCAGAACGCCATCGGCAACTCGATGCCGCCGACGGCCGTCTGCAGGTAGAAGCCGACGAGGGGGATGGTCGCCGCGATCGCTTCGCAGTGGGCGACGAGTTCGTCGAGCGACGCGCCGCGCATTGCCGCCAGCGACAGCAGCCCGGCGTGGTATCCGTGCGCCTGCGCGATCCGCGCTTCCTCGATCGCCTGTCCGGTGGGGCCGGCGAGGCCGGCGATCATCACCAGCGGACGCTGGGTCCATTCGCGCGCGGTGTTCGCGGCAAGCTCCAGCACCGGCTCGTAGAGACCGACCTCGCGGATCGCGAACTGCGTCGAGTGCACGCCTACCGCCAGGCCGCCGCAGCCGGCGTCGACGTAATAGCGGGTGAGCGCGCGCTGGTGGCGGCGGTCGAATCGTCCGTCGGCGTCGAGCGCGAGCGGATGCGCGGGGATGACGGTGCCCTGCTGCAGCAGCGATCGGACTTCGGCGGGCAATTCCGAGCGGTGAAGCGTCATCGCGGGAGAATGCGGGAAAATTCCGGGTGCCGGCAAGCAGGCCGGCCGTGTTGCGGATCGGATTCGGCGGACCGGATTCGCGTTACACTGGATTGTAACCATCCGGTTAATTATTTACTCTAGCGCAGCAGCGCCGTAGCGTCAAACGAGCGGCGGCGCAGATGCGATCGGATGCTGACACGGAGGAGACCAGCATGAACGGGAAGGCGATGTTCGGCGCGGCGATGGCCGCAGCGGCACTGGCGGTCGGCGCGGCGCCGGCGAGCGCGCAGACGCAAAGGCTCGATTTCGTCCTGAACTGGGTGCCTGGCGGCGATCACGCGCCGTACTACTACGCCAAGCAGCTGGGCTGGTACGAGAAGGAAGGCATCGAGCTGAACCTGGAGCCGGGCAAGGGCTCGGCGATCGCCACGCAGAAGGTCGGTGCGGGCGCCAACCCGATCGGCCTGGCCGACATGGCCGGCGTTCTCGTTGCGAAGAGCAAGGGTGCCGACACGGTCGCCGTCTACAACGTCTACGCGAACTCGCCGCAGGGGATGTACTGGCTGAAGAGCTCGGGCATCACCGGCGTGAAGGACTTTCCCGGCAAGAAGATCGGCAACCCGGCGGCCGACGGCGCACGCGTGATGTGGCCGGCGCTGGCAAAAGCCAATGGCGTCGATCCGAAGTCGGTCACCTGGGTGAACATCGACGCCAACGGAAAGCTCGCGGCACTGAAGGCGAAGTCGATCGACATCACCACGTCGTTCTACAACCTGCACCACGTCTTCCAGCGCGAGCTGGGCGACGACATGGGCTTCCTCGCGTGGCGCGACGCCGGGCTGAACCCGTACGGCAACTCGATCATTGTCAACGCGAAGTTCCTCCAGGCGAACCGTCCTTTGATCGACAAGTTCGTGAAGGTCACGCAGCGCGCGTTCCGTGCGTGCGTGGACAAGCCCGAGCCGTGCGTGCAGGCGCTCGTCGACGCCAACGGGGCGCTGAAGTTCGATAACGAGCTGCAGAACTGGAAGCTCGTCGAGGTGCTGATGAGCGACAAGTTCTCGCGCGAGGTCGCGCTGGGCATCCACGAGGACAAGCGCATGCAGGACGACTACGAACTGGTGCGCGAGTACATCGGGATCGACAAGCCCTTCGACGTCAAGAGCGTCTACACGAACGAGTTCCTCGACCGCTCGATCAAGATGCCGAAGTAACGCTCAGCCCAGCTCCGGACCGGCGACGAGAAAGATCCGGGATGCGTCGCCGGGAGCGCGCTCGAGCGCGTGGAGCATGCGCGTGAACGGGCGCTGGAGCACGAAGCCACGTTCGGCGATCGCAGCGAGCAGTTCGGGCTGTCCGTCGGTGGCGTCGACGTAGACCGGGCCGTCGACGCGGGCGAGCGCTGCATCGAGCAGCGTGCGCGCCGCGCGAGGGTCTTCGGCGACGAGCGGGCCCACTTGCGCGGCCTCGCGCCCGTCGCGCCCGAGCACGAAGCCGACCACGGCGCCGTCGCGCACGGCTACGTGTGCAGCCTGCGGCAGGCGCTGTGCGAGCCGACGCAGCAGCGGCATGCGGTCGGCGCCGAAGGCCGGACGATCGAGCGCCGCGATCGCCGGCCAGTCGGGCTCGCGCAGCGGGCGAAGTTCGGGCGACGACGCGCCCGCGCCCGAGGCGGCGCGCGTCGCCGACTCGCGGCGATAGCGGCGAAATCCCCAGCTGTCGACGAAGCCTTCCTGCACGTAGACCGGACGGCCGGCCGGCGTCGCGTCGAGCACGGCGCCGAGGCCGACGCGCCCCAACTCGGCGAGCGCGTGACGCAGCAGGCGCGATGCAAAGCCGCGGCCGCGAAATTCGGGCAGCACGAGCACCATGCTCACCCAGGCGAACGCGTCGCCGTAGGGCAGTACGACGATCGACGCGGCCAGGCGCGCGCGCGACGCACCGTCGAAGGAGCGGATGCACCAGCCGCGACCGAGCGCAAGCATCATCCGCCAGTCGGCCTCGTTCTGGTTCCACGAAGCCGCGCGCGACAGCTCGAGCGCACCGGGTACGTCGTCCGGGCCGAGTGGGGCGAGCGGCGGCGGCTCAGTGCTCACTCTCAGTGCCCACCTCAGTATTTGCCGTCGCGCGTCTCGAAATGCGTGGGCTTTCCGAGGCTCGGGCGGCCGCGTGCGATCCAGTCGGCGGTCCAGCCGATCATCTGCGCGAGTGCGATCCGTGGCGGGCCGAACAGGCGCTGCGAAGCCGTGGTGTCCTCGAGCCATGCCGTCGGCGCTTCGCGGCCGGTGAACCTCGGCGGGCGCCCGAAGCGCTCGCCGAACTGAGCGGCCAGCCAGCGGATGCTGGTGTGCTCGGGGCCGGTGATGTTGATCGGTGCGGTGGGCGACGTGCAGTGCGCGAGCAGCCGCAGCGCCTGCTCGTTCGCGTCGCCCTGCCAGATGACGTTCGCATGGCCCATCGTCAGGTCGAGCTCGCGCTGCTCGAACACCGCGGAGGCGACGTCGTGCAGCACGCCGTAGCGCATGTCGATCGCGTACGACAGGCGAACGAGCCGTCCGGGCGTTCCCCACTTCTGCGAGCCGTACTCGAACATGAGCTCGCGTCCGACGCACGAGTTCGCGTAGTCGCCGGCCGGCGGCGCGGGCGCCACGCTCTCGTCGGCACCCGGTCCGTCGACCGGAACGAACGGATAGACGCAGGCGGTGGAGAACGCGACGATTCGCGCCTCGCGATACACCTCGGCGACGTTCATCGGTACGCCGACGTTCATCATCCAGGTGAGTGCGGCGTTGCCGGCGGCGCCGAACTTGTGGCCTGCCATGAAGACGACGTTGCGCACGCCGTCGGCGACGTTGGGAAGGCGTTCGAGCGCGGCACGGTCGAGCAGGTCGCAGGCGATGCACTCGACGCCGTTCGCCTCGAGCGACGCGCGGGTGGCGGCATCGGAGAAGCGCGCCACGCCGATGACGCGGCGATCGGGAACGGCGCGCTTCGCCATGCGTGCGAGCGTCGGGCCCATCTTGCCGCCCACGCCGAGCACGAGGATGTCGCCGTCGACGTTCTGCAGGTCGGCGGCGAGTGCCGGCGTCGGCTCGCTGAGGAAGTCCTCGAGCGACGCGACGTCGTCGAAGCGCTGCGGAAGTTCTCGCATGCGGCGGTTCCCCTTCAGCGGCTGCCGTCGTCGTGCGACGCGACGCCTTCGAACAGGTCGCGGCCGGCCACCAGCGCGCGGATCTTCGCGTCGGCCACCGAGCGCGGAAGCATCCAGAAGCCGCAGTCGGGATGCACGTAGCGCACCCGTCCGTCGCCGAGCGCGCTCTCGGCACGCTCGATCGCGCGCGCGACCGACTCCGCGCTTTCCACCTCGTTGACCTTGATGTCGACGACGCCGAGGCCGAGCCCGATGCGCCCGTCCAGCTCGCGGAAGGCCTGCAGCTCGTCGGGCGGGCGATGCGCGCATTCGAGGACGACGTGGTCGGCGTGCAGCGCGTTCAGGTAGTCGAGGAGGCGGTTCCACGTGCCCTTCTGCACTGTCTGTCCGCCGTAGTTGCCGAAGCACAGGTGCACCGCGGGTTTGCCGCGCACCGCGTCGAGCACGCGGTTGATCGCCGACGCCGCCCATTGCCATTCGTCGGGATGGCCCGGCAGGTTCGCCTCGTCGAGCTGCACGACGTCGGCGTCGAGTTGCGCCACCTGCTCGGCGAGCACGCCGGCGATCGCGTGCGCGAGTTCGGCCGGATCGCCGTAGTGACGGTCGATCAGCGTCTTCGCGAGCATGTGCGGCCCGGTGAGCGTGAACTTGAAGGGCCGGGACGCGAGCGACTTCGCCCGCGCGCAGGCGAGCGGCAGATCGAGCGAGCCGTGACCGACCGGGCCTTCGACGATGCCGGGCGGACGCGTGCGGAAGCGCATCCCGGCATCGGCGCGCCCGGCGACGAGCGCATCGAACGAGAAGCGCTGCGAGACGCCGTCGAGCGGGCGCACGAAGTACTCGATCATCCCGTTCGTCTCGGGGTGATTCAGATCGAAGCGGTACAGCTCGCCGTCGCAGACGAGGTCGATGCCCGCCTGCTCCTGGATCCCGATGACGACGCGCGTTGCGTCGACCAGCGCCTGTTCCGAGGGCGCGGCGACGAGCCACTGGGGAACCGGATAGGAGCCGACGACGGTGGTCGAGATGCGCGGCATTGCGATGCGCCTTGTTAACCGGATGGTGAGAAAGCGATCGTATCCTGCAGGCAATCGCGCTTCAAGTTCGCTTGACGCGCTTCCGGACCGCGACCTACACTATTAACCAACGAGTTAATTAACGGGTATCCACGATGGGCACGCGACGACTCGGGATCGTCATGCACGGCGTGACCGGCCGCATGGGCATGAATCAGCACCTCGTCCGCTCGATCGTCGCGATTCGCGACGCCGGGGGCGTCGCGCTCGCCAACGGCGAGCGTGTGATGCCCGATCCGATCCTCGGCGGTCGCGGCGCCGAGCGCAGGCAGGCGCTCGCCGCCGCGCACGGCGGGCTGCGCTGGGACACCGACCTCGACCGCGCGCTGGCGAATCCGGAAGACACCGTGTTCTTCGACGCCGCGACGACGCAGATGCGCCCGTCGCTCGTGAAGAAGGCGATCGCCGCCGGCAGGCACGTCTACTGCGAGAAGCCGTCGGCGACGAGCTTCGCCGAAGCGATGCAGATCTACGAGGCCGCGCGCACCGCGGGCGTGCGGCACGGCGTGGTGCAGGACAAGCTGTGGCTGCCGGGCCTGCAGAAGCTCAGGCTGCTGATCGACGCGGGCTTCTTCGGGCGCATCCTGTCGGTGCGCGGAGAGTTCGGCTACTGGGTCTTCGAAGGCGACCTGCAGCCGGCGCAGCGCCCGTCGTGGAACTACCGCCAGGAGGACGGCGGCGGCATCATCCTCGACATGCTGTGCCACTGGCGCTACGTCGTCGACAACCTGTTCGGCGAAGTCAGGAGCGTCTCGTGCCTGGGCGCCACGCACGTGCCCGAGCGCATCGACGAGAACGGAAATCCGTACGCGGCGACGGCCGACGACGCCGCGTATGCCACCTTCGTCACCGAGCGCGGCATCGTCGCGCACTTCAACAGCTCGTGGTGCGTCCGCGTGCGGCGCGACGACCTGCTCACGCTGCAGGTCGACGGCACGCACGGATCGGCGGTCGCCGGCCTGCGCGAATGCCGCACGCAGGCGCGCGTGAACACTCCCAAGCCGGTGTGGAACCCCGACCTGCCGCAGCCGATCGATTTCTTCGCCGGCTGGCAGCCGGTGCCCGACACCGTCCCGTACGACAACGCCTTCAAGGCGCAATGGGAGCGCTTCATCCGCCACGTGGTCGACGGCGAGCCTTTTCCGTGGGATCTGCGCGAAGGCGCCAAGGGGTTGCAGCTCGTCGAAGCCGGCTTGAAGTCGTGGCGCGAACGGCGCTGGGTCGATCTCGAAGCGCTGCCCGGCCAGAACGTGTGAATGAACCTACTGCGCGTCCCGATCTCGCACCTGCGATGCTCGCCGTACTCGCGTACGGCTGCGCTTCTCGGCGCGACCTCGGG
>DASWVL010000383.1:0-7823 GCA_036406255.1 Zeimonas sp. | reverse complement strand
CATGGGCTCGTTCATCTGCTCGATCTGCCGCTCGACGACCGAGCTGGGGCTGAACGGCTCGCTCGACGGCCTCACCGGCTTCGTCACGCACCCGATCTGCGACGCGGCCAAGCACCTGGGCGGCATCTGGTCGCGCAACTTCCCCGAGAAGCTCGGCCAGATCCTGTACCTGCCGCAGAACCCCAACACCCCCGGCTCGGTGCGCTACACGAGCGCCGAATACCAGCGGCTGCGCAGCGACGTCGAGAAGAAGATCGGCCGCACGATCGAGGACGCCGCCATCTGGCGCAGCATCCGCATCTACAACCGCAACCGCGCGCTGCTGCGCGAGCTGTACGCACTGCGCTGCGACGAGCCCTGGAAGGTCTCCACCGGCGAGCTGTACCTGCTGATGCGCGCACGCACCCGGATGCCGGCCGAGCAGCACAACGTGCTGCTCGAAGAGGCGCTCGGCCTGCTGCGCGCCCGCAGGCGCGTCGCGCAGGACAAGCCGCGCGTCGTCTTCGTCGGCGGGTTCTGCGAGCAGCCGCCGCTCGAGATGCTCGAGGCGCTCGACGACACCTGCTACGTCGTCGACGACGACCTGCTGATCGGGCTGCGCTGGATCACCTCCGACGTGCCCGAGACCGGCGATCCGGTATGGGCGCTGGCCGAGAGCTTCATCGAACGCTCGGCGGCAAGCCCCGTGCAGCACGACGAGCGCAAGACGAAGGCGGGATACCTGATGCAGATGATCGAAGGCAGCCGTGCCGACGCCGCCGTCGTCACCGCCGCCAAGTTCTGCGAACCGGGACTCGACGAGCAGGTGACGTGGTCGAAGCACCTCGACAAGGTCGGCGTGCAGCACCTCGTTCTCGAATTCGAGGAAAAGATGACGTCGTTCGAGCAGATGTCGATGCAGCTGGAAACCTTCGCCGAATCGCTCCTGTTCTCGATCGCCTGACCGGAGACTGCAACCATGACCACCGCAACCGCCGACAAGACCGCAGCCGCCGCACCCGGCGAATTCAACGCGCACCAGGAAGGCCAGAAGCTCTTCAAGGAGTGGTATTCGGGCCTGGAAGGCGCCAACCAGCGCGGCGAGCACGTCGCGAACGTGTTCGTGATGGGCAACGCCATCGAGATCCTGCGCGCCTTCGATTTCCGGCTCGTGTTCCCCGAGATCACCTCGCTGCAGATGGGCGTGCGCAAGGTCTCCGAGGACTACCTGCGCGAATCCGAGGACTACGGCTACTCGCCCGACGTCTGCTCGTACGTGAAGGCCGACGTGGGGCTCATCCTGCGCCAGCACAAGCACCCGGCCGCGGTCATTCCGAAGGCCGACATCGCCATCACGTCGAACATGTGCAGCACGTTCATCAAGTGGGGCGAGATCTGGGAGCACATGCTGAACACGCCGACCTTCACGCTCGACCTGCCCGGCCAGCGCTCGGCGAACTGGAACGTCCGCCCGGGCGACGCGCAGCACATGGCCGACGCGCAATGGGTCGAGGCACAGTTCCGCGACCTGATCGCGCGCTGCGAGAAGATCACCGGCCGCAAGTTCGACATGGACCGGCTCGCCGAGATCGAGGACAACGTCAACAAGACGGTCGGGCACTGGAACAACGTGATGGCGCTGAACCGCGTGTGCCCCGCGCCGTACAACGCGATGCTCGACGGGCTCACCTACATCGGCATCATGAACATCTATCGCGGCACGCCCGAGGGCACCGAGTTCATGCGCCGCCTGGAGGAATCGCTGCGCGCGAAGGTCGCCCGCGGCGAGGGCCGCGTCGCCGAGGAACGCTTCCGGCTGCTGTTCTCGGGAACGCCCTGCTACGTCTCGATGCGCCGGCTGATCGAGCTGTTCGAGACCTGGGGCGGCGTCTTCGCCTACTCCGACTACCTCACGTTCGCCGCCGGCGGCATGGACGCGGCGGAGATCCGCTACGACACTTCGCGTCCGCTCGAGAGCCTGGCCGAGGTCACCGCGCTCGCCGCGCAGCGCGGACTGTCGAACCAGTTCTTCTCGCACGAACGCCTCGCGCAGCAGATCAAGGACTACGACGTCGACGGCATCGTCTTCCACGGCATCAAGAGCTGCCGATTCGTCTCGTCGGGAATGGCCGATACGCGCAACTACCTGAACGAGCAGATGCGGCTGCCGAGCCTGTACATCGAATCCGACCTGATCGACCCGCGCTACTGGTCGGACGCGCAGATCAAGAACCGCGTCGATGCGTTCTTCGAGTCGCTGCAGAACCGCGGCGGCGCCGCGCCCGGCGCATCGCCCAAAGTGCACACCACCGGGAGTCACGCATGAAATACGTTGGCGGAGTCGACGTCGGGTCGACGCAGACCAAGGCCGTGATCATCGACGAGACCGGCAAGGTCGTCGGACGCGCACTGGTCGACATGGAAACCAGCATGGTCACCGTCGCCGAAGACGCGTTCAAGGCGGCGCTGGAGAACGCGGGCATCGAGCAGTCGAAGGTCGTCCGCATCGCGGGTACCGGCTACGGCCGCTACAACGTCACGTTCGGCCACGAGCAGGTCACCGAAATCACCTGTCACGCGAAGGGCGCGGTGTCGCTCTTTCCGAACACGCGAACGGTCATCGACATCGGCGGGCAGGACACCAAGGCGATCTCGGTGAAGCCCGACGGGCAGGTCGACGACTTCACGATGAACGACAAGTGCGCGGCCGGCACCGGACGCTTCCTCGGAGCCGCCTCGTACGCGCTCGAACTGCCGCTTTCGGAGCTCGGCACGCTCGCGCTGCGCTCGCAGAACCCGGTGCGCATCACGACGACGTGCACCGTCTTCGCCGAGTCGGAGATCATCAGCCACCTCGCCAAGGGGATCCTCCCCGAGGACGTGCTGATGGGCGTGCACCAGGCGATCACCGCCCGCTGCGTGTCGCTCGCGCGGCGGGTCGGCATCAACCCCGAAGTGACCTTCACCGGTGGCGTGAGCCGCAACCAGGCGATGGTCAAGCTGATCGAGGACGCGATCGGGACGAAGCTCAACGTGAGCCCCGAGGCGCATTTCTGCGGCGCGCTCGGCGCGGCGCTGTTCGCACGCGACCACGCATTCGGACTCGCCGCCGAACCGGCGATCGCCTGAGGAGAGAAAGACATGATCAATGCTGTCGGCATCGACATCGGCTCGACCTACACGAAGGCGATCTGCCTGGACGGCGACCGCAAGGTCGTCGGGATGGCCGTGTGCAAGACCGGCTTCAAGCTGGCCAAGGCCGCCGAAGCGGTCTTCGAGGAACTGCTGCAGAACTGCAAGCTCGACCGCTCCGACGTGACCTACGTCAGCTCGACCGGATACGGGCGCTACGTCGTCGACTTCCGCCACGCACAGGTCACCGAACTGACCGCGCACGCACAGGCGGCGACGCAGCTGTTCCCCGACACGCGCACGATCCTCGACATCGGCGGACAGGACATCAAGGCGATCAAGGTCGACGCCGAAGGCCGCGTCAAGGCCTTCCGCCTGAACGACAAGTGCGCGGCCGGCACCGGCGCGTTCCTCGAGAAGACCGCCCGCTACCTGGGGCTGAAGACCGAGGACATCGGTCCGTACGCCAAGCGCTCGACGGACCCCAAGCCGATCAGCAGCGTGTGCGCCGTGTTCGCGGAATCGGAGGTCATCAACCACCTGGCCAACGGCATCCCCGCCGAGGACATCATGATGGGTGCGATGGTCTCGCTCGGCGGACGCGCAATCCAGCTGATGCGCCGCGTCGGCCTCGAGCCGGGGTTCATGCTCACCGGCGGAATGACGCGCAACGTCGCGATGATCGACGCGCTGCAGAGCGCACTCGGTTCGCGCTTCCACGTCGCGCCCGACGGGCTCGGCCAGCTGAACGGCGCCTACGGTGCGGCCTATCTGGGCCTGCGACGCGTCGAGAAGCTGCGCGCCGAAGGCAAGCCGATTCCGCCGACGGCCGCCGAGCTGGGAGGCGAGGAGAAGAAGCCCGCGCGTCGCTGGTCGGCGATGGCGCTGACGTCGCGACACTTCGAGCTGCCGGGAAATGTCGGCGAGTGCCCGGTGGTCGCCACGGAGTCGCGCCGCACGGGGCACGACTCCTACCGGATCAGCGCGGACGAGGTCAAGGCGGAAGCCGAGAGCACCGTTTCCGCGGCCCAGTGAACCCAGCAAGGAAAGAGCGATGACACACGTCGTCACCGAGGCCTGCATCAATTGCCGGCACACCGACTGCGTCGAAACCTGCCCGGTCGACGCGTTCCACGCCGGACCGAACTTCCTCGTCATCGACCCCGAGGTCTGCATCGACTGCGCGGCATGCGTTCCCGCCTGCCCGGTCGAGGCGATCTACATCGACGGCGACGTGCCGGGGGCGATGCACGCGTACGTCGCACTCAACGCCGAGCTGGCGCAGGTGTGGCCGGAGATCACGAGCAAGGAGAAGGCGCTCCCCGATGCCGAGCACTGGGCCGGCGTCACCGACAAGCGCGCCGAACTCAAGGAAGCGGCATAGCCGGCACAAGGACAACGGAGCAACGAGATGGAAACGATCAACGACTACATGATGGGCGACCATCGGCAGGTCGACGCGATCTTCGAGCGCGCCGATCGCGCGGCCGAGGCCGGCGACTTCGCCGCACTCGAGCGCGAATCGGCCGACTTCCTGCGGCGCATCGCCGCGCACATCGAGATGGAGGAGCGGCTGCTCTTCCCCGCCTTCGAGGAGCGCACCGGCATGGGCGCCGGCGGCCCCACGGCGACGATGATCGAGGAGCACCGCTCGATGGAGACGCTCTTCGAGCAGATGCGCGACGCGGTTTCCGCGAGGAACGCCGCCGCGTACCGCGCCGCGTCGGCGCAGGTGATGGAGATCCTCCTCCCGCACAACCAGAAGGAAGAGCAGATGATGTATCCGATGCTCGACTCGGCGATGGGCGACGAGGCGTCGGCCCTGCTCGGCGAAGTGAAGGCGATGGCGGTCTGAGCAACGGAAGGCGGCCTGCCCGGCGCCGGCGTTTCGCATGAGAACGCGGAGACGCCGCGAAACACGGACGTTCCGGCTATGTAAGCTGTTGCCGGAGTGAAAACGCCGTGTCCCGCGGCAAAGCACTGAACATGCTCGCCATGACTTTGCACGCGTCGGGCACTGCACTCGTGCCCGAGCAGCGAACGACTCCGCGCCCCGGCAACGGGGAGGCGCTGCTTCGGGTGACCGCCTGTGCAGTTTGCCGCACAGACCTTCACATCGTCGACGGCGAGTTGCCGCTGCCGAAGCTCCCGATAGTTCCCGGTCACGAGATCGTGGGTGTCGTCGAGGCGCTCGGCGACGGTGCGATCGGCATCGAGGTGGGCGAACGCGTCGGCGTTCCGTGGCTGGGACGGGCTTGCGGACACTGCTCCTATTGCACGGCCGATCGCGAGAACCTGTGCGACACGCCGAGCTTCACCGGCCTGCATCGCGACGGCGGCTACGCAACGCAAGTGCTCGCCGACGCGCGCTTCTGCCACTCGCTCGAGGGCATCGCGCTACCCGATGCGCACGCCGCGCCGCTGCTTTGCGCCGGGCTCGTCGGATGGCGCTCGTTGAAGTTCACCGGCGACGCGGTCGCGCTCGGCCTGTACGGATTCGGCGCGGCGGCGCATCTGATCGCGCAGGTCGCCGTGCGACAGGGGCGGCGGGTGTACGCGTTCGTGCGCCCCGGCGACACCGCCGCGGCCGCGCATGCACGCTCGCTCGGCGCCGCCTGGGCGGGGGGTTCCGACGAGCTGCCGCCCGAAACGCTCGACGCGGCCATTTTGTTCGCTCCCGTCGGCGCGCTCGTACCGCAGTCGCTGCGCGCCGTGCGCAAGGGCGGCACCGTCGTGTGCGGCGGCATCCACATGAGCGACATCCCGTCGTTCCCGTACGAGATCCTGTGGAACGAGCGCAAAATCCGCTCGGTGGCGAACCTCACGCGTGAAGACGGCCGCGAGTTCCTCGATTGGGTGCGTGCGAATCCGGTTCGCGTCGACATTCAGACCTGGCCGCTCGGCCAGGCGAACGAGGCACTCGATGCGCTGCGTTCCGGCCGGGTCACCGGGGCGGCCGTCCTCGTCCCGTAGGCGGCGACGCCGATCCGCAGCGTCGAAAACGGCCGAGCGTCGATTTCCGGGGCGCCGCCCCTGGCCGAATCCTGGCAATTTCGGTCCTGCGCGCCGGCGGCGACCTGCGGCGTTCGCTGGAATGCTCGATGCGCGAGCGCTCGGCAGTTCCGCCGCGGCAACACGCAAAGTTTCACTCGTTCCCGGCGCACTTTCCTGAGCGCGGTCCGCAAGGCCGGCAGATTCACCGCAAACTCGTGCATTTCCCTTCACGCAAGGAGGTGACCGACCGGATTTGCGCGATCGACGAGCGATCGTCGTCGCGTTGTCGCGTTGTCGCGTCCTCGCGTCCTCGCGTCCTCGCGTCCTCGCGGCCCGCCCCCTTCCCCCTTCCCCCTTCTCTTCCTAAATCGCCAGATACTCGTGCCGCAGCTCGACGTTGTCGATCACCTCGCGTGCGGTGCCGTCGAAGACGATCTCGCCCATGTCGAGAATGATGGCGCGGTCGGAAAGGTTCAGCGCAGCGATCGCGTTCTGCTCGACGATGACCGTCGTGAAGCCGAGTTCCTTCACCTCGCGCAGGATGCGCTCGATCTCCTGCACGATCACCGGAGCGAGCCCCTCGTAGGGTTCGTCGAGCAGCAGCAGCTTGACGTCGCGCGCGAGCGCGCGTGCGATGGCGAGCATCTGCTGCTCGCCGCCCGACAGCGTGACCGCCTCCTGCGTCCGACGTTCGGCCAGCCGCGGGAAATGCTGGTAGATGCGCTCGAGCTCCCAGCCGCGCGGCTTCTCGATCTGCGCGAGTTTCAGGTTCTCCTCCACCGTCAGCCCGCCGATGATGCGCCGGTCTTCAGGCACGAGAGCGACACCGGCACGCGAGGCCTGGAAGGCCTTCATCGTGTGCAGCGGTTTGCCTGCGAGCCAGATCTCGCCGGCCGCCAGATGCGGGTCGTCGACGCGTGCGATCGTGCGCAGCGTGGACGTCTTGCCCGCGCCGTTGCGCCCCAGCAGCGCGACGATCTCGCCCTCCTGGATGTCGAAGGACACGCCCTGGACGATGTAGCTCTCGCCGTAGTAGGCGTGCACGTCGCGACACGAGAAATAGGCGGGCTTCGATTCGGTGCCGGCGGCGGCCGGCGCGGTCATCACCTCGGTCACAGATGCGCTCCTCCGAGATACGCTTCCTGCACGCGCGGGTCGCCCTTGATCGACTGCGGGTCGCCCTCGGCGATCACGGTTCCCTGCGCGAGCACGCTGATGCGGTGCGCGAGCGAGAACACGACGTGCATGTCGTGCTCGATGATGATCTTCGTGATCTTTCGCTCGCCGATGCGCTTCAGGAGATCGATCGTGTTGTTGGTGTCGGCGCGCGACATGCCGGCCGTAGGCTCGTCGAGCAGCAGCAGCTTCGGATCCTGGACCAGACACATCGCCAGTTCGAGCCGGCGCTTGTCCCCGCGCGACAGCGTACCCGCGATCGTCTCGCGCTGGTCGGCCAGGCCGACGTCGGCGAGCACGTGCTCGGCCTTCTCGCGCACCTGCTTCTGCGCGTCGGCGCGCGACCACGCACGCAGCGCGAATGCGCCGTCGCGGCGCGCGAGCGTCGGGATCATCACGTTCTCGAGCAGGCTCAGGTCGCCGAAGATCTCGGGCGTCTGGAACACGCGCACGACGCCGGTCTGGTTGATCTCGTGCGGCGCGAGCCCGATCAGCGAGCGACCGTCGAAAAGCACCGTGCCGGTGTCGGGCGTCAGCCGCCC
>DASWVL010000382.1:0-5718 GCA_036406255.1 Zeimonas sp. | reverse complement strand
AGCGATTCGTGCGCGGGCTCGATGTCGCCGGGCGCGGCGATGTACGACGGAAACGCGTACATCATCACCTGCATCATCGCGAGCGTGGCGACGAACAGGCGCCGGAACAGCGCCTTCGTCGTGCGCTGGATCTGCATCTCGTGGCCGCGCGCGTCGAAGGGGCGCGCCGTGTAGCCGATGCGTCCGATCGCCTCGAGCAGCTGCGACAGCCGTGTCGCGCCCGGGGTCCACCGGATCGTCGCCCGCTCGGTGGCAAGGTTGACCGACGCCGCGACGACGCCCGGCTGGCGCTGCAGCGTCTGCTCGAGCAGCCAGACGCAGGCGCCGCAGCGCATCCCGTCGACGAGCAGCGTGGCCTCGCGATCGTCTTCGCCGGCGCGCACGAAACGCGCCTGCACTTCGTCATCGTCCCAGATGCGCAGCGCCTCGAGCCCTTCGGGCAGCGCGCCCGCCGCGGCCGGCTGCGAGCGTGTGCGGTAGTAGTCGGACAGCCCCGCGGCGACGATCGCCTCCGCGACCGCGCGGCATCCGGCGCAGCACATCTCGTGCTCGACGCCGTCGATCGCCGTGCGCCATTCGCCGGGCCGGTCGACCGCCTCCCCACAGTGGAAGCAGCCCGGTGTTCCGGTCATCGGAACCACTGCACGCAGAGGTCGACCGCCTGGTGCAGGTGCGCGATCGGGTCGATTCGCGCGAGGCCGGCGACGCCGAAGGCGACGATCAGCAGGCCGGCGAACCGGCGCGCGCCGGGCAGCGCGAACCACTTCGAGGCGCGATTCGCCGCGAAGCCGAGTGCGAGCAGGTTCGGCAGCGTCCCGGCGCCGAAGGCGAGCATCAGCAGGGCGCCCTCGGTTGCGCTGCCCGAAACGAGCGCCGCGGCGAGCACGCCGTAGACCATCCCGCACGGCACCCACCCCCACGCCGCGCCGGCGGCGAGCGCGCCGGGCACGCTGGTCGCACCGAGCAGCCGCGAGGCGATCGGCGAGAGGCGTTTCCACGCCCCGTTGCCGAGGCGCTCGAGGGGGCGCAGGCGGCGCAGTCCGCCGCCCAGGGCGAGTCCGAGGGCGATCAGCAGGAGGTTGGCGGCGATGAAGCTCAACTGCTGGACCGGCAGCACGCGTTCGGCGAGCCACGCGGCCGACCCGACCGCGCCGGCGAGCGCGCCGGCCGCGGCGTAGCTGCCGATGCGGCCGGCGTTGTAGGCGAATTGCAGCAGCGCGCCCGACTGCATCGACGCCACGGCGGCGCCGCCGGGCTGCAGGCGCAACGGCATCATGCGGTGCCGCGCGCCGAGCAGTGCGACGATGCCGCCGCACATCGATGCGCAGTGGACGCCGCCGAACAGCCCGAGCAGGAACGCTGACATCAGCGAAAGACTCATGCGCCGGATGTCATCGAGTAGACTGAAACGCGACGGATGCTACCCCGTCCAGGCGAAGGAATCCTGAGCGATGTCAAGGACTTTGTGGAACGACGCCCTCGGCGTACCGCACACGATCGACCAGCGCTGCCTGCCTTTCGAGCGGCGCGAGATCGCGCTGTGCAGCTGGGCCGACTGCGAAGGCGCGATCCGCGAGATGCGCGTTCGCGGCGCTCCGCTGATCGGGGCGGTCGGCGCCTGGGGGCTGGCGCTGGCGATCGAGGCCGATCCGTCCGACGACGCGTTGCGCAAAGCCTACGAGCGGCTGGCCGCCGCTCGGCCCACCGCGGTGAACTTGCGCTGGGCGCTCGACCGGGTCGTGCGGCGCGTTGCGCCGGCGCCGCCCGCATCGCGCGCGGCGCTCGCGCGCTCCGAGGCGACTGCGATCTGCGACGAAGACGCCGCGTGCAACGAGCGCATCGGCGAGCATGGTGCCCGGCTGCTGCGCGTGCTGGCCGAGCAACGCTCGACGCTGGCCGGCATGGCGGGCGCCGACACGATTCCGCTGAACCTGCTCACGCACTGCAACGCCGGGGCGGTGGCGACGATCGAGCACGGCACGGCGCTCTCCGTCGTCTATCGGCTGCACGAGCAGGGGGTTCCGGTGCACGTCTGGGTCGACGAGACGCGCCCGCGCAACCAGGGCGCGGCGCTCACCGCCTGGGAACTCGTCGAGCGGGACATCCCCCACACGCTCGTCGTCGACAATGCGGGCGGCCTGCTGATGATGCAGGGGCGCGTCGACGCCGTGATCGTCGGTTGCGACCGTGTCGCCGCCAACGGCGACGTCGCGAACAAGATCGGCACCTACCTGAAGGCGCTGGCCGCGCGCGACAATCGCGTGCCCTTCTACGTCGCGTGCCCGACCTCGACGATCGACATCGACACCCCGGACGGTGCTTCGATCCCGATCGAGGAGCGCGATGCGGGCGAAGTCACGCACGTCGTCGGCCGCCTGGACGACGGCAGCGTCGGGGCGGTGCGCATCGCGCCGGAGAGCACCAAGGTGGCGAATCCGGGCTTCGACATCACCCCCGCCCGCCTCGTCACGGCGCTGATCACCGAGCGCGGTACCTGCGAGCCGACGCATGCGGCGATCGCGGCGCTGCTGCGCGAGGCGCCGGCCGCGCGCTCCGGGAATGGGCGCAGGCGCGACCCGCGCGGCGAGGGCGAGCGACGACGCGAGGACGAGGGCGAGCGGGCCGCGCGATGACCGAGAACGAGGCGCGCGCGGCGCTCGTCGACGCCGCCCGGCGGATGACGCCGCTCGGCATCAATACCGGCCGCGCCGGAAACCTGTCGCTGCGCTGGAATCGCGGCGGCGAGGAGGGCTTGCTCATCACGCCCAGCGCGCTGGCCTACGAGCGGATGACGATCGACGACGTCGTCTGGTTGCCGGTGGCCGTTCCCGACGGCGAGGATCCGTTCGCCGAAGCGCCGCTGCGCGCGCACGGCACGCGCGCGCCTTCGTCGGAGTGGCGCCTGCATCGCGACCTCCATGGCAGCCGTTCCGATGCGCAGGCGCTCGTGCACGCGCACCCGTCGCACGCCACCGCGCTCGCCTGCCTGCCCCGCGTCCACGCCGAGGGCATCCCGGCCTTCCACTACATGATCGCGATGGCCGGCGGGAACGACATCCGCTGCGCGCCGTACGCCACCTTCGGTACGCACGCGCTGTCCCGGCACGCGCTCGCGGCGCTGCAGGGCCGGCGCGCGTGCCTGCTGGCGCAGCACGGGATCGTCGCGCTCGGCGCAAACCTCGAAGGTGCGCTCGAGCTTGCCGTCGAAGTCGAGGCGCTCGCGCGCATGTACTGGCAGGCGCTGCAGCTGGGCGAGCCGGCACGGCTCGACGCCGAAGCGATGGCGCAGGTGCACGCGCGCTTCGCGCGCTACCGGAGCGATCCCGGGTGAGCGTCCTTGGATCCACACCCGCGCCCCGCGCTGGAGAGGTGTTGGTGCTTCTGGCGGTCGTCGTGATCGCCGTATCCGGGGTGCTCGTTTCCAGGGGTCTTTACGCGGACGGTGCGCTTTTCCTTCTGAATATCCTGAAGGACAAAGGGTATTGGAACTACGATCCTGCGAGAAGCTTCGCGCAGATCGTCACGCAGTCGCCCGTCGTGCTCGCCCTCTGGCTGGGCATGCGCGACATCGATCTGCTCGTTCACGCGCACAGCGTCGGGCTGATAGTCCTTCCTCTGCTGGCGTGGCTGGCTGCGTTAATGCTTGCCGCCCGGACGCCGCTTTCCCTGCCACTGACATTGGCATTCTCGGTGTCATACCTCACCACCGGATTCTTCGCGATTGGAGAATTCAATCTGACGTATGCATTGAGCGCTCTTTGCTTCACCTTGCTCCTGCGGGGCGAACTCGGAATCGTCGCATCGATCGCGCTGGTGCTGTCCGCGCTCACGCTCACGAGAGCGTACGAGGCGATGCTTTTTCTCGGCCCACTGTTGTTTCTGATCTCGATCCGGCGCCTTCTCGAGGATCGAGGCAGGGACCGGCGCTCGACCACGGTTGCGATCGTTTCCGCGTCGTTCTTCTTTGCCGCGGCGTCCGCGCTCGCGGCGTGGTCGGTCCTGCATCCCCGCGATCCGGGCAATCTGGCGGGTGCAACGAATTTCGGGCAGGTCATTGGCACTGCGCAGTTCAAATACGTGGCCTTCATGCTCGCGGTGTACGCGGCGCATCGCGTCCTCGATCGCGTCGCTTATCAGGGGCTGTTGGTGCTCGTTGCGCTGATCGCGTCGCTCGTCTACCTCATGAACGCCGGCTTCTGGAGTTCCGTGGAGGTGCACTACGCATTTCGCACGGTATCGGGCCTTCTCCTCTTTGCGGTTCTCTCCTGGACGAGTCTCGACGTTCTCGCGAAGAGAGCTTTCTCCTGGTTGAATCCGGCCTCACCACGCGTTGCCGCTCGTTCGGCCCTGACCGTATATTCATTGTTCATCGGGCTCGGCACCGCTTTTCTCGTGAACACATTCCAGTTCGGCGCCTGGGTGCGGAGTTTCGAGTCCAGCGCGATCGAGGCGACCCGGTGGGTCCCTTTCGACGACACGGACGTCTATGCCGGCGGTGGTGTTTATGATCGATTCAGCTGGCCGTGGGCGAACCCGACTCTCAGTCTGATACTGAGGGGCGACAACCGCGCCGGGATCCTGAACCATAGTGAATACGAGGGCTGGCAGCCGTTCGAGCCCGAGACGATGCCGACCGATCCCATGGCGCCGTATTCGAGGCGGCGCTTCTCGTCCGATCGCTGAGCGAGCGGACTCCTCGCTATTCGGTGGCGCGACCGCGCTCGGCGCCTTCCTCGGCCGCCCGCTTCAGGTCTTCGTCCGACAGCACGCGCACGTCCGGATCGGCGGTATCGGAGCCGCTGGCGAAGCGCAGCCGATCCATGTACGGCGTCGGCAGCCTGCGCCGGTAGTCGGCGAACTCCTTCGCGTAGTACGCGCGCGCCTCGTCGACGCTCTTCGCGCCGGCGACGATGTCGTGCATGAGGTTCAGCGCGAGGCGGTTCGCTTCCTCGTCGTGGCAGCGTGCCGAAACCTCGCCGACGGTCCGCTCGACGATCACGCTGCCGTCGAATTCGGCCAGCAGCGTGAAGTGCTCGGTGGGCACGCGGTAGTCGACGACGCTCTCGACGGAGTCGAAGTGCGGCACCGGGAAGTCGTGCCGATGGAAAGCCTTCGTCGCGACGATGCGCTTCCATTCGCCGCGGTCGTGCCAGACGAGCTGCGTCGGCGTGGCTTCGTCGGGTTCGCCGTGACGGTCGATGACCAGCTGCGCGGCCTCGCGCGCTTGCTCGGGCCACTGCTCGATGCGTTTCGAGGCGCTCGTGTCGTTCATGATCGCCCACCTGGGTAAGGCCGGAAAGCGGCAGGCGCGCAAGGGCCGTGCCCGAGCGGCACCGCACCCGGGTCGTCGCGTCGGGCGGGCCGCGGTGTCGGCCTGGCTAACCGGCTTCCCGCACCGCGCCGCCGGTTCGCGTCGGCCGCACGGCGCGACGCGACTTCGCCGCCCGCGCGAAGTCGTTCCCCGGCAGCGCGCGCGCCAGGTACTGCCCGGTGGCGCTCGCAGGGCAGGCGGCGATGTCTTCCGGCGTTCCCGTGACGACGATCTCGCCGCCGGCGTCGCCCCCGCCCGGCCCGAGATCGATCACCCAGTCGGCCGTCTTGATCACGTCGAGGTTGTGCTCGATGACGACGACGGTGTTGCCGCGGTCGCGCAGCGCGTGGATCACGCCGAGCAGCAGCGCGATGTCGTGGAAGTGCAGCCCGGTGGTCGGCTCGTCG
>DASWVL010000381.1:0-4035 GCA_036406255.1 Zeimonas sp. | reverse complement strand
CAAGGTGATCTCGCGACTCGACATCTCCGAGCGACGCGTCCCGCAGGACGGCCGCATGAAGATCGTGCTTTCGAGCCAGCGTACGATCGACTTCCGCGTCTCGACGCTGCCGACGCTGTTCGGCGAAAAGATCGTGATGCGCATCCTCGATCCGTCGTCGGCGAAGCTCGGCATCGACGCGCTCGGCTACGAGCCCGAGCAGAAGCAGATCCTGCTCGACGCGATACACCGCCCGTACGGAATGATCCTCGTCACCGGGCCGACCGGGTCGGGCAAGACCGTCTCGCTCTACACCTGCCTGAACCTGCTGAACGAGCCGGGCATCAACATCTCCACGGCCGAGGACCCGGCCGAGATCAACCTGCCGGGCATCAACCAGGTCAACGTCAACGAGAAGGCCGGACTGACCTTCGCGGCGGCGCTGCGCGCGTTCCTGCGCCAGGACCCGGACGTGATCATGGTCGGCGAGATCCGCGACCTGGAGACGGCCGACATCGCGATCAAGGCAGCGCAGACCGGGCACATGGTGCTGTCCACGCTGCACACGAACGACGCGCCGACTACGCTCACGCGCCTGGCGAACATGGGCGTGGCCCCCTTCAACATCGCGTCGTCGGTGATCCTGATCACAGCGCAGCGGCTGGCGCGCCGGCTGTGCAACTGCAAGCAGCCGCTGGAGACGGACCACGGCGCACTGCTGAAGGCGGGCTTCCTCGAATCCGACCTGGACGGAACGTGGACGCCGTTCCGGCCGGTGGGCTGTGAACGCTGCGGCGGCTCGGGCTACAAGGGGCGCGTCGGAATCTACCAGGTGATGCCGATCACCGAGGACACGCAGAAGATCATCCTCTCCAACGGCAACGCGCTGCAGATCGCCGAACAGGCACAGCGCGAGGGCGTGCGCGACCTGCGCCGCTCGGGGCTGATCAAGGTGAAACAGGGAATGACGAGCATCGAGGAGGTGTTCGGCGTGACGAACGACTGATCCCGGCGAGAACCGGACATCCTGTTTGGAGGATCGATGAGCACGATCGGTACGACCACCGGCGGCACCGGCATGCGCGCCGGCTCGGCGAGCGGCGCACGGACTTCGGCGACCCGCCGCCCCGCGGCGAAGGAGCACGTCTACGCGTGGGAAGGCCGCGACCGTGCCGGCAAGGTGCTGCGCGGCGAGATGCGCGCCAGCGGCCCGACCGTCGTGCAGACGGCGCTGCGCCGCCAGGGCATCTCGATGACCAAGGCGACGAAGCGGCGCTACAAGCGCGGCAAGCGCATCGGCGAGAAGGACATCACGCTGTTCACCCGCCAGCTGGCGACGATGATGAAGGCGGGCGTCCCGCTGCTGCAGTCGTTCGACATCGTCGCGCGCGGCACGTCGAACGCGTCGGTGTCGAAGCTGTTCACCGACATCCGCGGAGACGTCGAGACGGGTACCTCGCTGTCGCAGGCGTTCCGCAAGTACCCGCTGTACTTCGATTCGCTGTTCTGCAACCTGGTGGGCGCCGGCGAGCAGGCCGGCATCCTCGACGACCTGCTCGATCGCCTGGCCAGCTACAAGGAGAAGATGCAGGCGATCAAGGGCAAGATCAAGTCGGCGCTCTTCTACCCGGTGGCGGTGCTCGCCGTCGCGTTCATCGTCGTCGCGGTGATCATGCTGTTCGTCGTTCCCGCATTCAAGGAGGTCTTCTCGAGCTTCGGCGCCGACCTCCCCGCACCGACGCTGCTGGTCATCGCGCTGTCGGACTTCTTCGTCGAATACTGGTACCTGGTGTTCGGCAGCATCGGGGGCGGGCTGTACTTCCTGCTGCAGGCCTGGCGGCGATCGCCGCGCGTGCAGATGGCGATGGACCGGCTGCTGCTGAAGCTGCCGGTGTTCGGCCCCGTCGTCGAGAAGGCGACGATCGCGCGCTGGCTGCGAACGCTGTCGACGATGTTCGCCGCCGGCGTGCCGCTGGTCGAGGCGCTCGACTCCGTCGGCGGCGCGTCGGGCAACCACGTCTACCTGGTCGCGACCCGGCGCGTCCAGCAGGAGGTGTCGACCGGCACGAGCCTGACGGTGGCGATGCAGAATTCGCAGGTGTTCCCGAACATGGTCCTGCAGATGGCCGCGATCGGCGAGGAGTCGGGTTCGCTCGATTCGATGCTGTCGAAGGCGGCGGACATCTACGAGCGCGAGGTCGACGACGCGGTCGAGAGCCTGTCGAGCCTGCTCGAGCCGATGATCATGGTCGTGCTCGGCACGCTGATCGGCGGGCTGGTCGTGGCGATGTATCTTCCGATCTTCAAGCTCGGGCAGGTCGTCTGAGCGCACCGCGCACGCCCCGCGAATCGAACTCATGCTCGAAGCGCTGCAGCAAACGCCCGCGCTCGCGATCGGCACCGCGGCCGTCTTCGGGCTTCTGCTCGGGAGCTTCCTGAACGTCGTCATCCATCGCGTGCCGAAGATGCTCGAGCGCGAATGGGCGCAACAGGCGGCCGAGCTGCGGGGCGAGCCGCCGTCGGACGTCGCACGCTACGACCTGCTCGTGCCGCGCTCGCAGTGTCCGGCGTGCGGGCACCCGATCCGCGCGATCGAGAACGTACCGCTCGTCAGCTGGCTGCTGCAGCGCGGTCGCTGCACCGCGTGCGGCATCGCGATTCCGATCCGCTACCCGATCGTGGAGGCGGCGACCGCAGTGCTTTGCGCGCTGGCGATCGCGCATTTCGGCTTCACGGCGGCCGGACTCGGCGCCGTCGTGCTCACCTGCTTCCTGATCGGGCTCGCCTTCATCGATTTCGACACGCAGCTGCTGCCCGACAGCATGACGCTGCCGCTGCTGTGGATCGGGCTCGCCTTCAACCTGGGGGAAGTCTTCGCTCCGCTTTCGGCCGCGGTCGTCGGCGCGATCGCCGGCTACCTGAGCCTCTGGAGCCTGTACTGGATCTTCAAGCTGGCCACCGGCAAGGAAGGCATGGGCTATGGCGACTTCAAGCTGTTCGCTGCGCTCGGTGCGTGGTTCGGGTGGACCGCGCTGCCGGCGGTGATCCTGCTCGCGTCGGTCGTCGGCGCGACGGTCGGGCTCGCGCTCCTGTTCGTCGCCCGGCGCGGACGCGAGGTGCCGATCCCCTTCGGGCCGTACCTGGCGGGCGCCGGGCTGCTCGCGTTGTACTTTCGCGATCCGCTGGCGTCCTTCTACGGCCTGAGCTGAGCGCGACGCCGGCAAGGGACGGCCTTCGCCGCTGTTAGACTCGTTCCCATGACTGCAGCCGCGCGAGACCCTGGGGCGCAGCGGACGGCGCCGCGCAGGCCCTTCGTGGTCGGCCTCACCGGGGGAATCGGCAGCGGGAAGAGCACCGTCGCCGAGCTGTTCGCAGCGCGCGGGGCGAGCGTGGTCGACACCGACGTCCTCGCGCACGAACTCACCGCAGCGGGCGGCGCGGCCATCGGCGCGATCCGCGACCGGTTCGGCGACGGCGTGCTGCGCGCCGACGGCAGCCTCGATCGCGACGCGATGCGTGCACGCGCATTCGACGACCCGCACGCCCGCCAGGCGCTCGAAGAGATCCTGCATCCGATGATCCGCGCCGAGTCGGAGCGGCGCATCGCGACCGCGCCGGGGCCCTACGTGATGCACGTCGTGCCGCTGCTCGTCGAGTCCGGCGGACGCGCCGGGCGCTTCGATCGCGTGCTGGTCGTCGATTGCCCGGTGCAGGTGCAGATCGAACGCGTGGGGCGTCGCAGCGGCCTGAGCGCCGGGCGGATCGAATCGATTCTCGCCGCGCAGGCGAGCCGCGAAGCGCGCCTGGCGGCAGCAGACGACGTGATCGACAATGGTGGCGATGCCGATGCGCTGCCTGCGCAGGTCGACGCATTGCATCGGAAGTATGCCGCGGCGCGCTGAACCGACCGCGTCGGGCGTGGCGCGAAGTTTGTCAACGAAAGCGCTTTGCTACAGAATTCGTGCGTCTGCACGGACCGAGCGCGACTCGCATACGTCGGCGGCACTGCGTGCGCAGCGCGAACGCCGTCGCCCGCGGCACAGGACGACGCCTTGA
>DASWVL010000380.1:0-6726 GCA_036406255.1 Zeimonas sp. | reverse complement strand
CGAGCATCTGCTGCTGCGCCACGGTGCTGCCGAGCGACGCCAGGCCACCGGCGGCCTGCGGATTCGAGCCGGCCGCAAGCGCAGCCAGCACCATCGCCGCCAGCATGACGACCGAGCCCTGGCGCTGACGGGCGAGCATCCGCGCGATGTGCCGCTGCGTCACGTGCCCGATCTCGTGCGCGAGCACCGACGCCAGCTCGGATTCCGATTGCGTGCCGACGACGAGGCCGGTGTGCACGCCGACGAAGCCGCCGGGCAGCGCGAACGCGTTCAGCGTCGAATCGCGAACCAGGAAGAAGCGGAAGTCGTATCCGCTCGCCGCCGCGGTGCCCGTCAGCGCGAGCGCGAAGCGGTTCAGCCAGTCGGTCAGTTCGGCGTCGTCGTCGATCATGCCGCGACGCTGCATCTCGCCGACGATCGATTCGCCGATGCGCCGCTCCATCGAGGGCGACAGCTCGTCGGCGCTCGCGTCGCCCAGGCGCGGCAGGTTGTCGATCTGTGCGTGCGCCAGCGGCGGCGCGAACGCGAGCACGGCGGCCAGCAGGCCCGCCATGCATCGGGTCGGCAGACGAGCGCTCGGCAACGGCGGTACCTCCGGAAAACGGCGTTGCTATGATAGACGGCCACTCCGCCTCACCATGAACGACCCAGCGCCCAACGCTCCCTCCGCCCCGCCGGCACAGACGTCAGGCGAGTCCGGGGACGCGCTCACGCATTTCGACGCCGCCGGCCGTGCGCACATGGTCGACGTGGGCCCGAAGGCGCAGACGCACCGCGTCGCAATCGCTCGCGGAACGATCCGGATGAAGCCGGAGACGTTCGCGATCGTGCGCGAAGGCGGCGCGAAGAAGGGCGACGTGATCGGCGTCGCCCGCATCGCCGCCATCCAGGGCGCCAAGCGCACGTCCGACCTGATTCCGCTGTGCCATCCGATCGCGCTCACGCGCGTCGCCGTCGACTTCGAACTCGACGAGGCAGGCAGCCGCGTGCATTGCATCGCCACCGCAGAATGCGAGGGGCGCACCGGCGTCGAGATGGAAGCGCTCACTGCCGTGCAGGTCGGCCTGCTCACCGTCTACGACATGTGCAAGGCGGTCGACCGGGGGATGGTGATCGACGGCGTGCGGCTGCTCGAGAAGCGCGGGGGGAAATCGGGCGAGTGGGTGGCGCAGGAGTAGGAGGACGCTTCAGCGCCCCTTCCCTTTCTCCCACTCCTCGAGCGTCCTCCCCTTCGACACCAGTTCCTCGAGCAGCGGCGCCGGCTCCCAGTGCATCGGCCCGAAGCGGTCGCGGTACCGGCGGATGCCCTCGAGCAACGTCGGCAGTCCGATCGTCTGCGCGTGGAACATCGGGCCCCCACGGTAACGGGGGAAGCCGTAGCCGGCGGTCCAGACGACGTCGATGTCGCTCGCGCGCATCGCCACGCCTTCGCCCAGGATGCGGAAGCCCTCGTTCATCAGCGGGTACAGGCAGCGCTCCAGGATCTCCTCGTCGCTGTGCCCGCACGGCTCGACGCCGAGCGACTTCGCACGCGCGCGCAGGATGTCGATCGCTTCCGGGTCGTCGATGCGCTTGCGGCCTTCGTAGCGGTAATAGCCCTTGCCCGTCTTCTGCCCGAGGCGGCCGGCGTCGTGCAGCGCGAAATCGGCCTGGTAATACGTCGGGTCGGGCGGGTACCGGTCGGCGTTCGCCCGGTGCACGTTCACGCCGACGTCCACGCCGGCCAGGTCGAACACCGCGAGAATGCCCATCGCCATTCCCCAGTTCTCGAGCGCGGCGTCCACCTGCCGGGGCGTCGCGCCTTCGAGAACCATTCGCTCGGCCTCGCGCGCGTAGCCCTCCATCATCCGGTTGCCGATGAAGCCGTAGCACACGCGCGCGAGCACCGGAGTCTTGCGCAGCCGCCGCGCCAGCTCGAGCGCGGTGCGAATCACTTCGGGCGCCGTGTCGTCCGTGCGCACGACCTCGAGCAGCGGCATCACGTTCGCCGGTGAGAAGAAGTGCAGGCCGACGACGTCCTGCGGCCGGCGCGTTGCGGCGGCGATCTCGCCTACGTCGAGCGTCGACGTGTTCGTGGCGAGGACTGCACCCGGCTTCGCAACCTCGTCGAGCCTGGCAAAGATCCTCTTCTTCAGCCCGACGTCTTCGAAGACGGCCTCGATGACGACATCCGCCGCAGCGAGCGCCTCGTAGTCGAGCGCCGGCGTGATCAGCGCCATCCGTTTCGCCCTGGCGTCCTCGGTGAGCCTGCCGCGCTGGATCATCGAGTCGTAGGTCTTCGCGATGTTCGCCATCCCGCGATCGAGCGCTTCGCGGCTGCCGTCGAGCACGGTGACCGGAATGCCGGCGTTGGCGAAACTGATCGCGATCCCGCCGCCCATCGTGCCGGCGCCGACGATGCCGCCGCTGCGGATCGGGCGCGACTGCGCCGAGGCCGGGATGTCGGGCACCTTGCGCGTCTCGCGTTCGGCGAAGAACGCGTACACGAGCGCCTTCGATTCGGTCGTCGCCTTCGCTTCGTTGACGAGCTTCGTCTCCCAGGCGAGTCCCTCGTCGAAGGGAAGCCGTGCGGCCGCACGGACTGCCTCGATCGCGGTGTGCGCCGCGCGCCGGTTGCGGTATTGCGTGTTCGCCTGCTCGACGAAGCGGGCGACGATCTCGTCGGTGGCGGTCGACGGGTCGACTTCCAGCCGGCCGGTCCTGCGCGGCTCGCGTCCTTCGTCTGCCAGCGAACGGGCGAAGTCGACCGCGTCGGCGAGCAGGTCGCCTTCGATCACGCGGTCGAGGAAGCCGTAGCGCTGCCCCGTTTCGGAGTCGACGGGACGGGCCGACAGCACGATCTCGAGCGTGTGCTCGACCCCGATCAGCCGCGGCAGGCGCTGGGTACCCCCCGCGCCCGGAATGATGCCGAGGGTCACTTCGGGAAGCGCGAAGCGCGTTCCGGGCGACGCGACGCGGTAGTGGCACGCGAGCGCGATCTCGAAGCCCCCGCCCATCACCGTGCCGTGCATCGCCGCGACGACCGGATACGGCAGGTTCTCGATGGCGTTGAACAACGTCCGGTATTCCTCTTCCTTCGGCGGACCGGCGAATTCGCCGATGTCGGCGCCCGAGAAGAAGGTACTGCCCTCGCACGCGAGAACCGCCGCGCGCACGTCGTCGCGTGCCTCCAGCTGCGCCACCGCATCGGAGAGCGCCGCACGAACCCCTGCGTCGATGGTGTTCACCGGCGGGTTGTTCACGCGGATCGCGGCGACCCCGCGCTCGACCTCGATCCGGACGATCGAATCGCTCATCTCGTTCCTCCTCGGCTGCAGCCAATCAGTTACAAATCATAACCGACCGTCGGCGGCCCGCGGGTGCGGATTTCGAAAGCGCAAGGGCGTTCGCGGGCTATTCTGGCTCTTCGTCCTGCCCTGCCCGAGTCATGTCCGACCTCGACGTCGCACGCACCGTCGACGCGCTCTGGCTGCTCGCCGCCGCGTTCGGCATCGTCGGCCTCGCCGCGATCCTCGCCGGACTCGGCGCGCTCGCCCGGCTGCGCATCGGCCGCTTCGCGCTGCGCAGCCTGCCCGGCGCCCTGCTGCTCGCCGTCGGCCTGGCATGCGCGGCGCTCGCTGCCGGCCTGCACGGCTACCGCGCGCTGGCCTACGAGGAGCCGATCGCGCAGATCACGATCGAGCCGATGGGCGAGCAGCGTTTCGCGGCGCATTTCCGGTTCGCCGACGGCGGCGAGGCGCGCTACGAACTCGCCGGCGACGAGATCCAGGTGGATGCACGGATCCTGAAGTGGAAGCCCTTCGCGCACCTGATCGGACTGCACACGCTGTGGACGCTCGACCGTGTCCTGGGCCGCTACCGCTCCGTCGACGACGAACGAAACGAACGGCGCACGGTCTATCCGCTGTCCGATGACCCGCTCGTCGACCTCTTCGAGCTGCGCCGCCGCTTCGCGTCGCTGGCGCCGCTGTACGACGCCGAATACGGATCGGCCAGCTTCGTTCCGGCGGACGTCGCGATGCGCTACGAGCTGCGCGTCTCGGCGACCGGGCTGCTGATCCGTCCCCTGGCGTGACCGCTGCGGCCGGCCAGGCACGGCTTCGACGCACAAAGTCACTACGCGCGTCGGGAAACGGCGCCAACATCGTCCCGCTCCCTTACAGTGCCACGATGACCCGGACACCCCTGCCCCACTTCCCTCCCCCAGGTCGGCTGCGGCATTTCGCCGCCGCCGGCACCGCGGCGCTGCTGCTCGCCGCCCTCGCGCACGAGCCGCGCTCGGCGCTCGCGCAGGGATTGCCCGATGCACCGACACCGGTTCCCGGCTCGCTGCTCGACCGTGACGGCCGCGGCCTGCCGACGCCGCTGCCTTCGCCGCGTTCGGCGCAGCCGAGCGACGATGCCGACAAGCCGACGAAGCGGATGCGCGTCTCCAGCGGCAGCGGCTTCTACGTGACGAACGACGGCTACCTCGTCACCAACCAGCACGTCGTCGACGGATGCGAGCGACTGGCGCGCGGCGACGGCACGCCGCTGCAACTCGTCGCGGTCGACGCGAAGAACGACCTCGCGCTGCTCAAGGGCCCCTCGGTGGCCGACGCTGCGCGCCTGCGCGTCGCGCCCGACGCGATGCAGGGCGAGCCGGTGCTCACCTACGGCTACCCGCTGCAGGGCGTGCTCTCGTCGTCGGGCCAGCTCGGGGCGGGAATGGTCTCGGCGCTGGCCGGGCTGCGCGACCATCCCGGCCACCTGCAGATCGACGTTCCCGTGCAGCCGGGCAACAGCGGCGGCCCGCTGCTCGACCGGCGCGGCCTGGTCGTCGGCGTCGTGGTGGCCAAGCTGAACGCGCTGCGCGTCGCCCAGATGACGGGCGACATCCCGCAGAACATCAACTTCGCGGTGAAGCTCGAGCCGCTGAAGGCGCTGCTCGAAGCCAACGGCGTCCCGTACACGGGCGGCAGTGCGCATGTGGCGCCGCTCGAGAACCAGGAGATCGCGCTGCGCGCACGCTCGTTCACGACGCCGGTGTTCTGCGGAAGGTGATTCGAGGAGGTGAAGGGTGAAGGGCGGCGCGCAGCGCGATGGCGGCCCGCCGACGGGCGCGGCTCAGCGGAAGAACAGCGTCGCCAGGCCGAGGAAGATCAGGAAACCCATGCTGTCGGTGGAGAAGGTCAGCAGCACCGACGAGCCGAGTGCGGGGTCACGCCCGAGCCGCTCGAGCGTGAGCGGGACGACGAGCGCGATCAGCGCGCCGACGAGCAGGTTCAGCACCATCGCCAGCGTCATCGTCAGTCCGAGCAGCACGCCGTAGGGCGTGTCTCGATACAGCAGCCACGCGGCGAGGCCGGCGATGCCGCCCCACACGACGCCGTTGAGCGCGGCGATCGCGATCTCCTTGCCGAGCAGGCGTCGCGCATTGCCGGCGTTCACCTGGCCCAGCGCGATCGAGCGGATGATCAGCGTCATCGTCTGGTTGCCCGAGTTGCCCGCGATGCCGGCGACGATCGGCATCAGCGTCGCGAGCGCGACGACCCGCTCGATCGTCCCCTCGAAGGCGTCGATGACGCGCGACGCGACGAACGCGGTGCACAGGTTCAGCGCAAGCCACAGCCAGCGGTTGCGCGCCGACGCCCAGACGCTCGAGAAGAGGTCCTCCTCCTCGCGCAGGCCGGCCTTGGCGAGCATCTCCGACTCGGCCTCCTCGCGGATGAGGTCGAGCACCTCGGCCACCGTCACGCGTCCGATCACGCGATTGCTCGGATCGACGACGGGCGCCGAGACGAGGTCGTAGCGCTCGAACGCCTGCGCCGCGTCCACGGCGTCGTCGAGCGTCTGCAGCGTCAGCACGTCGCGCTGCATGACGTCCTCGACCTGCACCTCCGGCTGGTTGATCAGCAGCCGATCGAGCGGCAGCGAGCCGAGCAGTTCGCCGCGTTCGTCGACGACGTAGACCTGGTCGGTGTGATCGGGCAGCTCGTCGAGCCGGCGCAGTTCGCGCAGCACCATGTCGAGTGTGTATTCGCGGCGCACGGTGATCGCCTCGAAGTCCATCAGCTCGCCGACCGAGCCCTCGGGAAAGGACATCGATGCGCGAAGCTGCTCGCGCTCCTGCTGCGTGAGGCCGCGACGGACCTCCTCGACGACGTCGCGCGGAAGATCGGGCGCCAGCTCGGCGATCTCGTCCGCGTCGAGCGCCTCGACCGCCTCGACGAGTTCGGCCCGATCCATCGAGCGGATCAGCGACTCGCGCACCGAGTCGGAGACCTCGAGCAGGATCTCGCCGTCCTGGTCGGACTGCACGAGATCCCAGACGAGCATCCGGTCCCCGTAGGGAAGCGCCTCGAGGATGTAGGCGATGTCGGCCGGGTGCAGTCGCTGCAGCCGCGCACCGAGATCCTGCAGGTACTGCTGGTCGATCAGCGCATCGAGCGGCGCCGCATGCGCGGCGTCGTCCTCGTCGGTGCGCTCGCGTTCGGCCGCCTCGACGATCAGGTTGTGCCGGCGCAGCAGCTCCTGCACCTCGGCGAGCGCGCGCGACGCCTCCTCCGGGTCGCGCGGCTGCGCGGCTCCCCGGGGCGCTTCGGGTCGGTCGACGAGGGCGTCGGCCGCCTCGTCGAGCTCGTGCTCGGCCATCGGTTCGATCGGCTGCGATTTCAGGGGGGATCGACTGCGCGCATCCAGCGCGCGACGATCGCCGCGCGCCGAGCCAGCGCGGTCGACTCGGGG
>DASWVL010000379.1:0-7535 GCA_036406255.1 Zeimonas sp. | reverse complement strand
AATGCACGCATCGAACCGATCGACACCTTCGTCGTCGTGCCGAGCCTGCACTGAAAGGAGCCGAAGATGAACGAGGCGCTGGGACGGGTTACCCACCGGCGGCCCTGGCGTGGCATGCGCCACGCCGCCGGTGGATGACCCCCGCTTGCACAAAACCAGGGCCGCGGCCACGCGTGCGGTTCCCCTTCCCCCTTCTCCCTTCTCTCACTCTCCCAGATACGCCTCGCGCACGCGCGGATCGTCGAGCATGGCGTGGGCTTCGCCGGACATCGTCACCGCGCCCGAGTCCATGACGTACGCGCGCGAGGCCGCCTCGAGCGCGAGTCGCGCGTTCTGTTCGACGAGGAGGATCGTCGTTCCCTGCGCGGCAACGTCGCGGACGACTTCGAACACCTTGTCGACCATCAGCGGCGAGAGTCCCATCGACGGCTCGTCGAGCAGCAGCAGCTTCGGATGCCCCATCAGCGCGCGCGCCATCGCGAGCATCTGCTGCTCGCCGCCGGACATCGTCCCGGCGACCTGGTGCGCGCGTTCCTTCAGCCGCGGGAAGGTCTCGAACATGCGCTCGACGTCGTCGCGCACGCCCGCGGCGTCGCGCCGCGTGTACGCCCCCATCAGCAGGTTCTCGAGCGTGGTCATCCGCGCGAACACGCCGCGCCCTTCGGGAACCATGACCAGCCCCCGCGAGACCAGTTCCCACGTCCCCGCGCCGCCGATGGGGCGGCCGCGATAGCGGATCTCGCCCGCGCGTCGCGGCTGCATTCCGGTGATCGCCTTCAGCGTGGTCGTCTTGCCCGCGCCGTTGGCACCGATCAGCGCGACCAGCTCGCCCTCGCGCACTTCGAGCGAGACGTTCTTGACCGCCTGGATTCCGCCGTAGGCCACCTGCAGGCCGGCGACCTCGAGCAGCGCTTCGTTCATCGCCGCCGCGCCAGGTTCATCCCGGCTGTGCCTGCGATTCGTTCGGGCGTGCGGTTCGTTCATCGCGCGTGCGCACCCAGGTACGCCTCGATCACTGCCGGATCGCGTTGCACCTGCGCCGGCGTTCCCTGCGCGATCACCTTGCCGTAGTCGAGCACCGTGACGCGGTCGCACAGCCCCATCACCAGCTTGACGTCGTGCTCGATCAGCAGCAGTGTCCGCCCGCCGTCGCGGATGTGCAGCAGCAGTTCCCGTAGCGTCTGTTTCTCGGTGGCGTTCATTCCGGCGGCGGGCTCGTCGAGCGCGAGCAGCTTGGGCTCGGTGGCGAGCGCGCGCGCGATCTCGAGGCGCCGCTGGTCGCCGTAGGACAGCGTCTTCGCGGGAAAGTCGGCGTAGCGCGCGATGCCGACGTAGTCGAGCAGGGCGAGCGCGTCGTCGCGGATGCACGCTTCCTCGCTTCGCTGCGCCGACGTTCGCAGCATCGCACCGAGCACGCCCGAGCGGGTACGCACGTGTCGGCCGACCATCACGTTCTCGAGTGCGGTCATCTCCCCGAAGAGGCGGATGTTCTGAAAGGTGCGGGCGATGCCGGCTTCGGCGACGCGGTGCACCGCGCTCGGCTCGTAGGGCCGGCCGTCCAGCAGGAAGCGGCCCGAATCGGGCGCGTAGAGTCCGGTGACGACGTTGAAGAACGTCGTCTTGCCCGCTCCGTTGGGACCGATGAGCCCGTAGATCTGGCCGCGCGCGATGTCGAGCCCGACGTCGGAGAGCGCCTGCAGCCCGCCGAAGCGCTTGTTCACGCCGAGCACCGAGAGCAGCGGCTGCGGATCGCTCACTGTGGCGCGCCCCCGGCACCCGCGGCGGGCGTCACGACCGGGATCGACGCGTGCGGCGCGCGGTTGGTTCGGTGCTGCGGGGCCGGCCACAGGCCGCGCGGCCGATACAGCATGATCAGCACCATCGACAGGCCGAACAGCAGCATGCGAAGCGCCTCGGCGGCCACGATCTCCTCGCCGAACAGCGCGATCTGCACGGGTCGCGCCACCTCGCGCAGCGTCTCGGGGATCGCGTAGAGCAGCACTGCACCGAGCACGACGCCCGGCACGTGGCCCATTCCACCGAGCACGACCATCGAGACGACGACGATCGACTCCATCAGCACGAAGCTCTCGGGCGAGACGAAACCCTGGAACGACGCGAACATCGCACCGGAGACGCCGCCGAAGGAAGCACCCATTGCGAACGCCAGGAGCTTGACGTTGCGCGTGTCGATTCCCATCGCCTTCGCGGCGATCTCGTCCTCGCGAATCGCCATCCAGGCGCGGCCGATCCGGGAGTCCTGCAGCCGGATCGACACGACGATGACGGCGAGGGTGAGGAACAGGAAGAGGTAGTAGTACAGCGTGACCGACGGAACCTCGAAGTCGGCGATCGACAGCTTGCGCGAGAGGTCGACGCCGAACACGCGCACCGGGTCGATGCTCGTGATGCCCTGCGGGCCGTTCGTGAAGTTGATCGGCGCGTTCAAATTGTTCAGGAAGATGCGGATGATCTCGCCGAAGCCGAGCGTGACGATGGCCAGGTAGTCGCCGCGCAGGCGCAGCACCGGTGCGCCGAGCAGAACGCCGAAGAACGCGGCGAGCAGTGCGCCGAGCGGTATCACCAGCCAGATCGAGCTGTGCAGGCCGTCGGGGAAGGTGGCCGCCATCCACTCGAAGTTCTCGAGCAGGTGCGGAGAGGCCAGCAGCGCATACATGTAGGCGCCGACCGCGTAGAACGCGACGTAGCCGAGATCGAGCAGGCCGGCATAGCCGACGACGATGTTCAGGCCGAGCGCGAGCATCACGTACAGCAGTGCGAAATCGGCCATTCGCACCCAGCGGTTGCCGCCCATCTGCAGCACGAAGGGCAGCAGTGCGAGCCCGATCGCGACGACGATCGCGGCGGCCATCGCCGCCCTCGGCCGATCGTTCAGCGCCGGGAAGAACGCGCGGATCATGCGCGGTCGGCCACGCGCTCGCCCATGATCCCCGACGGGCGGAACAGCAGCACGAGGATCAGTACCGCGAACGCGAAGATGTCCTGGTAGTGACTGCCGAGGAATCCGCCGGTCAGGTCGCCGATGTAGCCGGCGCCCAGGCTCTCGATGATGCCGAGCAGCAGGCCGCCGAGCATCGCTCCGGCGATGTTGCCGATGCCGCCGAGCACGGCGGCGGTGAAGGCCTTCAGCCCCGGTACGAAGCCCATCGAGAAATGCACGATGTTGTAGTTCATCGCGACGAGCACGCCGGCCACCGCGGCGAGCGCCGCGCCGATGGCGAAGGTCGCGGCGATCACCCCGTTCGCGTTCACTCCCATCAGCCCGGCGATGCGCGGGTTCTCGGCCGTCGCCCGCATCGCGCGGCCCAGTCGCGTACGGTTCACGAGCAGCAGCAGCGCCGCCATCATCGAGGCGGAAACGACGAGGATCAGGATCTGCTTGGGCGCGAGGATTGCGCCGAACACGGGCACGTGCTCGGTCGGCAGCAGGTCGGGGAAGACGATCGGATTCGGCTTCCAGATGATCATCGCGACCGTCTGCAGCACGATCGACATGCCGATCGCCGTGATGAGCGGCGCCAGGCGCGGGGCGTTGCGCAGCGGCCGGTACGCGACGCGTTCGATCGCAACCGCGAGCACCGCGCACACCGGGATCGCCGCGAGCACGACGACGAGCAGTGCGAGCGATGGGGGAACCCCGGCAGCCAGCAGCGGCGGGACGAGCGTGACCGCGACCATCGCGCCGATCATCAGCACCTCGCCGTGGGCGAAGTTGATGAGCTGCAGGATCCCGTAGACCATCGTGTAGCCGAGGGCGACCAGCGCGTAGACCGAGCCGAGCACCAGGCCGTTGAGGATCTGCTGCAGCAGGATTCCGTAGTCGGACAACGCGGGGCCCCTTCGATCAGCGGCGCGATTCTAGCCGCAATCACGCTGCGCACGACAGCGCGATTGCGCAGGTGGCCCGCACGCAGGCAAAAAAAAACCCCGGGAGTGATCCCGGGGCGCAGCCAGCCTGGAGCACCATCCGTTCGCGGGCTGGAAGAGGAGGCCTGACACGAAGCGCGACGAACGCTCCGTGTCGGGGAATCTAGCGCGGGGACGAGGGCCGCGGGGGCGCGCGTCGATGGGCGGCATCGACGAGGAGACCGATGGGCCGGCGGGCCGTCGCCGGCGCCGGCGTCGACGCCGCCGAAGCCCTGTCGTCCACCGTTCGGCCGCCGGCGACGCACGCTGCACATCGGGTGATGCACATTCGGGGTTCCTTCCGGAGCCCGTTGCCGATGCTCTTCGTCTGGGTCGGAGTGCTGCTGATCGTATTGAAGTGGTTCGAGTTCGAACCCGTCGCGACCTGGTCGTGGTGGGCGATCCTCGCGCCGCTGGCCATCGCCTTCGCCTGGTTCGAACTGCTCGAGCCGCTGCTCGGCTTCGACAAGCGACGCGCCGACGACGAGTTCTCGCGCATGCGTCGGCTGCGCATCGAGCGACAGTTTCCGTATCTGCGGGTGAAGAGATAGAAGAAGGGGGAAGGGGGAAGGGGAAACCCGGATCCCGCAGCCCTGTGCGCCGCCGCCCGTTTTTCCTCTTCTCCCTTCTCCCTTCCCTTCTCTCTCAGAAATCGTCCAGCACGGCCCCCCGGCTTGCGCTGTTCGCCAGCTTGTGGAACTTCGCGAGCACGCCGCGACGATAGCGTGGCGCGGGTTGCGTCCACTCGCTGCGGCGTCGTGCAAGCTCGGCGTCGTCGACATGGAGCTGCAGCACCAGCTGGTGCGCGTCGATCGTGATCGAGTCGCCTTCGCGCACGAGGGCGATCGGGCCGCCGGCGGCCGCTTCCGGCGCGACATGACCGACGACCATGCCCCAGGTGCCTCCGGAGAAGCGTCCGTCGGTGATCAGGCCGACCGATTCGCCGAGTCCGGCTCCGATGATCGCGGAGGTCGGTGCGAGCATCTCGGGCATCCCTGGCGCGCCGCGCGGGCCGAGGTAGCGCAGCACCATCACGTCGCCGGCGACAATGCGCCCATCGAGGATCGCCTGCAGCGCGCTCTGCTCATCGTCGAATACGCGCGCCGGGCCGGTCATCACCGGGTTCTTCAGTCCGGTGATCTTCGCCACCGACCCTTCGGGCGACAGGTTGCCCTTGAGGATCGCCAGGTGCCCTTCGCGGTACAGCGCGCGCTCGATCGGAAAGATGACCTTCTGGTCGGCGCGCGGGGCCGAAGGTACGTCGGCGAGTTCCTCGGCGAGCGTGCGGCCGGTGATCGTCATGCACTGGCCGTGAAGCAGATTCGCGTCGAGCAGGATCTTCAGCACCTGCGGGATGCCGCCGGCGCGATGCAGGTCGGTGGCGAGATAGTGGCCCGAGGGCTTCAGGTCGCAGATCACGGGAACGCGCTTGCGCACGCGCTCGAAGTCGTCGATCGTCCATTCGACCTCGGCCGCGTGCGCGATCGCCAGGTAGTGCAGTACCGCGTTCGTCGAGCCGCCGACCGCCATGATCAGCGCGACCGCGTTCTCGATCGACTCGCGCGTGACGATGTCGCGCGGCTTGAGGTCTCGCTTCACGGCTTCGATGAGCACGCGTGCCGACTCTGCCGTCGAGTGCAGCTTCTCGGGATCCGGGTTCGCCATCGTCGACGAGCCGAGCAGGCTCATGCCGAGCGCCTCGAACGAGGACGACATCGTGTTCGCCGTGTACATCCCGCCGCACGAGCCGGTGCCGGGGATCGCGTTCTCCTCGATGCCGCAGAAGTCCTCCTCGCTCATGCGCCCGCGCGAGAACTCGCCGACGGCCTCGAACACCGAGACGATGTTCAGGTCGTTGCCCTTCCAGTGGCCCGGCTTGATCGTTCCGCCGTACACGTAGATCGACGGCACGTTGGCGCGCAACATTCCCATCATGCCGCCCGGCATGTTCTTGTCGCATCCGCCGATGACGAGCACCCCGTCCATCCATTGTCCCTGCACCGACGTCTCGACGCAGTCGGAGATGACCTCGCGCGAGACGAGCGAGTACTTCATGCCTTCGGTGCCCATCGCCATGCCGTCGGAGATCGTCGGCGTGCCGAAGACCTGCGGGTTGGCGCCGGCGGCGCGCACCGCCTCGATCGCGCCATCGGCGAGCGCCTGCAGGCCCGAGTTGCACGGGGTGATCGTGCTGTGTCCGTTGGCGATCCCGATCATCGGCTTGTCGAAATCGCTGCGACGGTAGCCCATCGCGTAGTACATGGAGCGGTTCGGGGCGCGGGCGACGCCCTCGGTGATGTTGCGGCTGCGGCGGTTGATGGCCATGGGGGCTCGTGGTGGGTTCGGAAAGTGGGAAAAGCTTCGAAAACGGCGCGCGAGCGCCGTCGTGCGTCAATGTGCGTTCGTCTTGCCGGCGGGGGCTTGCGCAGGAGGCGAAGGTCCGCTAATCTTAATGCGAACTATTACTGTTTTCATCGCCCTAGCTGCGGGAGTTGCCGAGATGATCGTCTGCGTCTGTCGCGCCGTGTCCGACCGGGAGATCCGCTCGAGCCTGCGCGACGGAGCGCGAACGGTGGCGCAGTTGCGCGCCGAGCTGGGCGTGGCCTCCTGCTGCGGCAAATGCGGGCCCCGGGTGCGAGAGCTGATCGACGAGCACGGCGCGAACGACGCGGACGGGACGATGGCACTGGGCTGCGCGTGCGCGGCGGCCTGAGGAACCGCAGGACGCATCCGCTCAGGGCGCTTCCCGGTTCATGAAGGTCTGCTGGTAGTTCTGCAGGCCCACGCGGCCGATCAGTTCGATCTGCGTCTCCAGGAAGTCGACGTGCTTCTCGGAGTCGTCGAGGATGTCGACGAGAATCTCGCGCGAGACGTAGTCGTTCACCGATTCGCAGTGCGCGATGCCAGAGCGGACGGTGTCGAGCGCCGCGCGCTCCAGCGCGAGATCGCTGTTCAGGATCTCCTCGGTGTTCTCGCCGACGTTCAGCTTGCCGAGATCCTGCAGGTTGGGCAGTCCGTCGAGCAACAGGATGCGCTGGATCAGTCGATCGGCGTGCTTCATCTCGCCGACCGACTCCTCGTATTCGATCTTCTCCAGTCCGGGCAGGCCCCAGTGCCCGAAGATGCGCGCGTGCACGAAGTACTGGTTGATCGCGGTCAGCTCGTTCTTCAGCTGCCGGTTCAGCCACTCGATGACTTTCGGGTCGCCTTTCATCCGGGGGGCCTCCGTCATGACGAGTGCCGATTATCGGGCAGAATGAACGACGGGTGAACCCACGCTCGCCGATGCTCGTCCATCCCCAGTTCGATCCGATCGCGTTTTCCCTCGGTCCGCTCGCCGTGCGCTGGTACGGTCTGATGTACCTGGTCGCGTTCGCGCTCTTCTACCTGCTCGGTCGCGCGCGCCTGCAGCGTGCACCGTGGTCGCATGCGAGCGGCCTGTCGCTGCGCGACCTCGAGGACCTGTTGTTCTGGGGCGCGCTCGGCGTCGTGCTGGGCGGGCGGCTCGGGTACGTGCTCTTCTACAAGCCCGGCTGGTACGCGGCGCATCCGCTCGAGATCGTCGAGGTGTGGAAGGGAGGCATGTCCTTTCACGGCGGACTGCTCGG
>DASWVL010000378.1:0-6871 GCA_036406255.1 Zeimonas sp. | reverse complement strand
CGCGAGTACTGCAGGATGCCGTCGATCAGGCGGTCCATCCGCTTGACGCGGCCCAGCAGCAGCGCCAGCTGCTCGCGGCCTTCGTCGTCGAGCCGCTCTGCCTGGTCGGTGGAGATCCACTGCGCGAGCGAAGCGATCGCGCGCAGCGGCGCCTTCAGGTCGTGCGAGGCGACGTACGCGAAATTGCGCAGCTCCTCGTTGGCCGACTGCAGCTCTCCGAGCAGTCGCGCCAGCTTCGCTTCGCTGGTGGCGAGCTCGGCGTGCGCTGCCTGCCGGGCGGCGATCTCGCGGCGGATCACGTGCTGGAGCAGCACGAGCAGTACGACGGCGGCGGCGAGCGCGACGAAGAAGATCGAGAAGACGCGGTCGCCGTACCGCCGCGCCGCTTCCGCATTCTGGCGAAGCAGCGCCTGCTGCTCGTCGGCGATCGCGTTCACCTCGCGCGCGAGCGCCGCCATCTCCTCGCGACCGAGTCCGCGCGCGATGAGCGCCTTGGATTCGTCGTCGGACTGTTCGCGTGCCGCGAGCACCTCGTCGAGCAACCGGAAGCGCGACTCGACGACCGGGACGAGGCGCTCGATGCGCTCGAGCAGGTGCGCATCGTCGCGCGTCAGCTCGTGCAGCTCGGTGAGCGCGCGGCGCGCCGCTTCGATCGCGGCGTTGCGCTGCGCCAGATGCTGCGACGTTCCGGTGTACAGGAAGCTTCGCTGCGTGGCTTCGGCTTCGTAGGTGAAGGCGAGCACGCGCTTGAGCGGGGTGACGAGTTCGGCGTTGTGGACCGCCTGGCCCGAGGTCTCGACGAAGCGGCGGGTCGTCAGCCACGAGAACGCGCCGACCCCGACGACGAGCAATGCGGCGAATGCGAATCCGAGCAGTACCTGGCGATCGAGCGGCAGCGCCTTCACGCGAACGTCCTTCGACGGTGGGCCGAATTCATGCGACAGCGGGCCGGGCGACGAATGCCGGGCGGGACGCATTGTGCGCCACCTGCCGCGGAATGCCGACCGGCGTGGCGAACGCGGCATCGAGGATCGGACTGTAGAACGCGTAGCCCATTCGGTAGTGCCGCGCGCGGCGCATTGCCGCGCACGCGCGCATCAGCAGCATCGGGGCGTGGCTGCCGTCCTGGGGGAAGTAGACGATACCCAGGCTCGGCACCGGGTCCGAACGCACGCCGGCGATCCGGCAGGGCGCCGACAGCGATTCCAGCATCTCTTCCATGAGCGCGACAGCCCGCTCCAGCGGCAACGGCGACGGCCGCATCCACGCGAACGATCGGGGGCCGTAGCTTGCGAGCGTGCCCGCGGCGGCCCCTGCGCACGACGAGATCCGGTCGCGGACCCGTTCGCGCAGCTCGTCCGCCGCCTGCCCCGCGACGGCGGATGTTTCGAGCCCATCGAATCCGTCGAAGCCGTCCAATCGGTCGACGCCGTCGATTCCGATCCACGCCAGTACGCCTCCGTCGGCGCTCCGCGTTGCGCAGGTGGCGGATCGTTCGTGCACGCGAACCGCAGGGCGCAGGACGTCGCCGGCGACCGGACGCTCGCCGCGATCCAGCCCGGCCAGCGTTTCCTGCAGCCGGTCCTCGAAGCCCACGCCGTCGCACGGCGCAGGTCGCCCGTCGCTGCGCGGCGCAGCGCAGTACCGACGCGTGATCTCCATCAGCCGCGCGAGCACGTCTGTGCTGAACGAATTTCCGGCGGACTCGCCGGCCCGGGGCTGTCCATCGAATCGGGGCATCTTGTTCCTCCTTCGGCAAATGCTGCGCACGCGGGCGCTCCCGCGATCTTTCGGAGGCACTCTAGGAATTCGCGCCCGGCGCGTCTGTAGGGATGTCTGGACGCCCGATGTGGAGCCACATGGACAGCGCCTCGGCCGAACGGGGACCCGATGCCGAGGCGGGCGCGGCCGTACCGGCCCTCAGCTTCGCCGGTATCGGTCGACGCCGTCGTCGCCGGGCTCCGCCTTCGCTTCCCCGCGCGCGATCAGATAGTTCAGGTGCGCGATGCACTCGCCGGTGGCCATGCCGAGCAGGTGCGGATCGGCGTAGACGTTGCGCGCGAACAGCGCACCGAAGAGATCGACGACGCGCTTCGGCTCGGCGAGCTGCCGGCGCAGGCGATCGAGCCCGCGAAGGTGGCCATTGGCGAGCGAGTGCAGGCGCGAGTGCAGGCCGGTGAAGGGTTCGTTGTGCGACGGCAGCACGAGCACGTCGTCGGGCACGACGCGCTCGAAGTGCGCGAGCGAGGCGAACCAGTCGCCGAGGGGATCGGCATCGGGCTCGGTGGGAAACACCGAGACGTTCGACGAGATGCGCGGCAGCACCTGGTCCCCGGAGACCAGCACGCGCAGCGTCGGGCAGTACAGGCTCGCGTGCTCGGGAGAATGTCCGCTGCCGACGACGACCGTCCACTCGTGCTCCCCGATGGCGACGCGTTCGCCGTCGACGATGCGCCGGTAGCTGTCGGGCAGCCGGTAGACGGCCTTGCCGAAGCCGCCGAAGCGTGCCCGGTACTGGTCGATCGCGTCGTCGTCCCAGCCCGCGCGCCGGTAGAACTCGACGCCCTCGGCCGGCGCCTCCCGTCCGGTGTCGGCGACGAGAACCCGGCAGGTGAGGTACTCCAGGCGCGTCATCCAGAGCCGGCAGTCGAAGCGGCGCGTGAGCCATCCTGCCATGCCGATGTGGTCGGGATGCATGTGCGTGCCGAAGACGCGGGTGATCGGCCGGTGCCGCAACGCGCCGCCGATCGCTTCCGACCATGCGGCTGCGGTTTCGCTGCTCTGCATCCCGGTGTCGATCGCCGTCCATCCGGCGCCGTCGGCGATCGCCCAGGTGTTGATGTGCGCGAGCGGTGGCGGGAGCGGCTTGCGCATCCATAGAACGCCGGGCGCGACTTCGACCGCCTGCCCGTGCTTCGGTGCCGCATCGAACGGATAGCTGGGCACGTCCGGCTGCTTTTCGGCGAGTTTCATTGCGCGATCGTCTCACGAAGCGTCGTCGACTTGCCGGCGGTGGCGGGTGGTCCGCAGAACGCGTAGTCGACATCCGGCTGGCGGCCTGCCATCAGGTCGGCCAGCGCCTTCGCCGAGCCGCAGGCGAGCGTCCAGCCGAGCGTGCCGTGTCCGGTGTTCAGGAACAGGTTGGCGATTCGCGTGCCGCCCACGTACGGCCGGTTCGACGGCGTCGACGGCCGCAGGCCCGACCAGAACTGCGCCGCGGTCGAGTCGCCCGCCCCGGGCATCAGCTGCTCGACCCGGCGCAGGATGGCGCGGCACCGGTCGAGGTCGAGGGTGCGGTCGTAGCCGCCCAGCTCGGCGGTACCGGCGATGCGCAGGCGGTCGCCGAGCCGGGAGAACACGAGCTTTCGTTCGTCGTCGGTGAGCGAGACCTCGAAGGCGCGCGAGGGGTCGCGCACCGGCATCGTCACCGAATAACCCTTGGCCGGATACACCGCGAGCCGGATGCCGAGCGGAGCGGCGAGCAGCGGGCTGAAGCTGCCGGCGGCCAGCACGTAGCGCTGCGCGCGGATCGCTTCGTAGCGGCCCTCCGGGGAGATCGTCTCGATGTATTCGATGCGTCCTGCGCTCGCGCGAAGCGCCGTCACCTGGCTGCCCATCCGGAATTCGACGCCGGCCGTGCGGCACAGCGCGGCGAGCCGGCCGGTGAACGCGCGCGCGTCGCCCGATTCGTCGGCCGGCGTGAAGGTGGCGCCGACCAGCAGGCGACGCGCGTTTCGCAGCGCGGGTTCGATCGCGATCGCCTCGTCCACCGATACGACGCTGCGTTCGCAGCCGAGTTCGCGCATCAGCCGCGCCGGTTCCTGGGCTGCCTCGAATTCCCGCGCATCGGTGTAGAAGTGCAGGATCCCGAGCAGGCGCTCGTCGTAGCGGATACCGGTGTCCGCGCGCAGGCGTTGCAGCACCTTGCGGCTGTAGGTGCCGAGCCGCACGAGTTCGCCGATGTTGCGTCGCGTGCGTTCGGCGGTGCATTCGCGGCCGAAGGCGGCGAGCCACAGCCAAAGGCGGGGATCGGCGCGTAGCCTGAGCCGCAGCGGCGCGTCGCTGCGCTGCAGCCAGCGGGCCGCACGCCGCAGCGCACCCGGATTCGCCCACGGCTCGGCGTGGCTCACCGAGATCTGCCCGCCGTTGGCGAAGCTCGTCTCGGAGGCGACTTCCTGTCCGCGGTCGACGACGACGACCTCGAAGCCCTGGCGGTTCAGGAAATATGCGGTGGTCACGCCGACGACACCGGCGCCGACGACGACGACTCTCATCCGTCGCGCGTGCCGCAATCGCGCTTCACGTCAGCGCCCGCAACGCCGCTTCGTATCGTTCGTCGCATTCCTCGAGGCTCTGCGCGGTGACGCCGAGATCGCGCAGCAGGCCGTCGCGCAGGCTGTAGATCCAACCGTGCAGCGAGACCTGCTGCCCGCGCTGCCACGCATCGCGCACGATCGTCGTGCGCGAGACGTTGCGCACCTGCTCGATGACGTTCAGCTCGCACAGCCGATCGGCGCGCCCGGTGTCGTGCCCGATCGGGCGGATGCGCGCATCGTGCCGCTCCGCGACGTCGCGCACGTGCCCGAGCCAGTTGTCGGACAGGCCGATCCGCTGCTGGAACAGCGCGGCCCGCACGCCGCTGCAACCGTAGTGGCCGACGACCATCACGTGCTCGACCTGCAGGACGTCGATCGCGAACTGCAGCGCCGACAGGCAGTTCAGGTCGGTGTGCACGACG
Source organism: Zeimonas sp. (assembly GCA_036406255.1). GTDB lineage: Bacteria > Pseudomonadota > Gammaproteobacteria > Burkholderiales > Burkholderiaceae_E > Zeimonas. The sequence continues at coordinate 2,133 of DASWVL010000378.1, read as the reverse complement.
ACGTTGGCGACGTTCCGGTGCACGAAGACCTCGCCCGGCGGCAGCCCGATGATCTGGTTGGCCGGCACCCGGCTGTCCGAGCAGCCGATCCACAGGTACTTCGGGTTCTGCTGCTGTGACAGCCGCTCGAAGAATGCCGGGTCGGACGCCCGAATGCGTTCGGACCAGTCGCGATTGTTCTGGAACAGGGTTTGCAGTACGCGCATGCGGCCATTATCCGACGATTCGGTGCGTGCTGCCGCCACATCGGATAGCCTTCCCGGGTCGCTCGGATCGGCCCGGAGAAGACCGTGATCATCCTCGTCGTCGGCTTGCTGCTGTTCCTTGGCCCGCACTCGGTGCGCCTCGTCGCCGACGATTGGCGCAGCGCTCGCATCGCCGCCCTGGGGGAAGGCCGGTGGAAGGGGCTGTACTCGCTCGTCTCGCTGGTCGGCTTCGTACTGATCATCGTCGGCTACGGCATCGCGCGAGCGGGCGCGGGGGCGCCGCTGTGGACGCCGCCGACCTGGACGCGCCACCTCGCCTCGCCGCTGACGCTCCTCGCGTTCGTGCTGATCGTCGCGGCCTACGTTCCGCGCAGCCGACTGCGCGCGCTCGTCGGCCACCCGATGCTGCTGGGCGTCGTCCTGTGGGCGCTGGCGCACCTGCTGGCCAACGGCGGCATCGCCGATCTCGTCCTGTTCGGCGCCTTCCTCGTCTGGGCGGCGCTCGACTTCGTCGCGTCGCGCCGGCGGGACCGCGCCGAGCGCCGGCAGCGCGGCGGCGCCTGGGGGAACGACCTCACGTCGGTCGTCGTCGGCACGGTCGCCTGGTATGTGTTCGCGATGTACCTGCATGCGCCGCTGATCGGCGTGCGGCCGTTCTGAACGACCCCCCGGCGCGCCAAATGGACGAAACCCGGGTCAGTCGAGCACGCCGGGCAGCCGTTTCGCGAGCGCCTGGCGCGCGGCAGGCGCTCCCCCGAGCAGCGCAAAGCCGAGCAGCGCGCCCTGCGCGTCTACGAACGACGCCTCCAGGCTGCCTTCGGGCCCGCTCGTGCACTGCCAGGCGCCGCTTGCGCCCACCGGGGGCGGCGCGACGGTGAGCGGTGCGGCGGGCGTCTTCACGACGACGGGCATCGCCGGATAGCGCAGGCGCGTCTCGTCGCCGCACAGTGTGCGCGCCAGCGCACGCGCGGCGTGCATGATCGGCATCACGAACGGCAGCACCAGTCCGTCGACTTCCGCGCAGTCGCCGAGCGCGTGGATCGGGAACGCGCTCGTGCGCAGGAAGCGGTCGACGACGATGCCGCGGTTCGTCCGCAGGCCGGCGGCGGCGGCGAGCGCCGTGCGTGGCCGCAGCCCGATCGCCGACAGCACGACGTCGGTGTCGACCGACTCGTCGCCGTCGAGATGGACCCGGTATCCGCCGCCGTCCCGTCGGGAGATCGATGTCGCGGTCGTCTGCAGCCGCATCTCGATGCCCGCGGCGCACAGCCGTTGCGCGTACGTCTCGCCCACCGCCTGGGGCAGCAGCCGCCCCAGGGGCCATGACGCCGGCTCGATGACCCGCACTTCACGGCCGGCGAGCCGCAGGTCGTTGGCGAACTCGCAGCCGATCAGTCCGGCGCCGAGGATCGTCACGTGCTGCGCCGATTCGATCGCCGCGCGGAAGCGCGCGTACTCGCCGAGATCGTTCACCGAAAGCACGTCGCCGGCGCCGTCGCCCTCGAGCGGCACGCGGATCGGGTCGGCGCCGAGCGCGAGCACGAGCCGGCTCCATTCGATCGTCGTACCGTCGTCCAGCCGCAGCACGCCAGCCCCGGCGTCGATCGATTCGACGTTTCTCCCCGCCCGCACCGTCGCGCCGAACTGCGCGGCCGCGCCGGCCGCATCGGCCGTCGCGAGCATCGCCGCGGTGCGGCCGGCGGCGAGCGCGTTCGAGAGCATCGGCTTCGAGTAGACCGCTCCGTCGTCGCGCGTGACGACGACGATCGGCGCAGCCGCATCGAGCCTGCGCAACTCGCGGACCAGCGTGTATCCGGCCAGCCCGCTGCCGACGACGACGATCGGGGCACTCATGGGCACGCGCTCAGGCGGTGATCTCGATCATCTCGAAATCGGACTTCGCCACGCCGCAGTCCGGGCAGGACCA
>DASWVL010000377.1:0-1626 GCA_036406255.1 Zeimonas sp. | reverse complement strand
GTCGAGGTCGAGGTTCTTCAGGTTGTTCTGGCGCGCTCCGCGGATCCGGATCGCGGAGCGCTCCGCGGCATGCCGCGGCTCGTCCGACGCGTCCGTGCAGTCGGGCGTGGGCTCGTGCAGCATCGGGAATGCGGGCAAGGCAGGGGGGAAGCGACCAGTCTATCAGCGGCGCGCGCGGCGCCCGTTTGGTGCGCGGCGCGTCATCGTCGACAATCGCGCCCGTGACCGCTCCCACCCGCTTTCGTTCCCGCTTCGTCGCCGGCCTGCTCGCGTTCCTCGTCGGTTTCTCCGGTGTGCATCGCTGGTACCTGGGCGCACGCTGGTGGGCGATCTACCCGCTGATCGCGTTGCCGGCGATCGGGCTCGCGCTGCGTGCCGATCCCTGGTACCGGCATCCGGGCTTCTTCGTCGCGAGCCTGGTCGTCGTACTCACCATGCTCGAGGCGGTTCTCTTCGGCATCACGCCGAACGAGCGCTGGGACGAGCGCCACAACGCCGGCGTCTCGCGGCGCTCGCACGGGGGCTGGCCGAACGTGTTCGTCGCGATCGCCGCGCTGATGATCGGCGCCGTCCTGCTGATGGCGGTTCTCGCGCTCGCGCTCGAGACCTGGTTTCTCCCGCCGGGCCTCTGAATCCGGCTTGATACGATGCGGGAGCGCCCGCACGCGACCCGAGGATGATGATGACCGAACCGCAGCAGCGCGACCCGGCTGCCGAGACGACGCTCGAGAAGTGGCTGGCGCGCGAGCGCGAAGTGCGGCTGCTGATGGCGGCCCCGGGGAAGATCCCTGCCGATGAACTCGCCGCCGGTTCCGGACTGCAGTTCCTCGAGCGCATCGGTCGCGGCGAACTGCCGTCGCCGCCGATCATGCAGGCGCTCGACTTCGTCCCGGTGGAAGCGGCACACGGCTTCATGGCGTTCCAGGGCACGCCGAAGCCCGACTACTACAACCCGATCGGCAGCGTGCACGGCGGCTACGTGGCGACGCTGCTCGACTCGGCGCTGGGCTGTGCGGTGCACACGACGCTCGAGCGCGGATTCGGCTACACCACGCTGGAGCTGAAGGTCAACTACGTGCGGCCGCTCACCGATCGCACCGGACCGGTGCGTGCGGAAGCGAAGATCGTGAGCGTCACGCGCCGGATCGGTGTCGCCGAGGGCCGCCTCGTCGATGCCGCCGGCCGGATGTACGCGTGGGGGTCCACCACCTGCCTGATCTTTCCGCTGCCGCTTCCCGGGGAGGAATCATGAACGAGCGATCCATCGTCCGAACGTCCGACGCGCCGGCCGCGATCGGCCCGTACTCGCAGGCGGTGCGCGTCGGCGATTCCGTCTACCTGTCCGGGCAGATCGCGCTCGATCCGGCGAGCGGCGCGATGGTGGACGGCGGCATCGACGCGCAGGTCGAGCAGGCGTTTCGCAACCTGCGTGCGGTGGCCACCGCCGCCGGCGGGTCGCTCGCCGATTGCGTGAAGCTCACGCTGTTCCTCACCGACCTCGCGCATTTCCCGCGCGTGAACGAGGCGATGCAGAAATGGTTCGACGCGCCGTACCCGGCGCGCTCCACCGTCGGCGTTGCCAGCCTTCCGCGGGGTGCGCTGTTCGAGGTCGAGGCGGTGATGAGG
>DASWVL010000376.1:0-25209 GCA_036406255.1 Zeimonas sp. | reverse complement strand
CCGCCGGGATAGCCGAAGACGTGCTCGACGCCTTCTTCCTGCAGACAGCGAACGACGATTTCCGCGCCGGTGAGTTCCATCAGGGAGAGTCCTTTCAAGTGCAGGAGGATCCGCCGCCGGCGCCATGGCCGCCCGGGCGGTAGCCCGGAGCCACGACGCAGACCTCGACACGGGGCCTGCGAGTTTTGATCGGATGCGCCGGACGAGCCTCTCGTGAAGACGGCCCGGTGCAACTGCGCGAAGGGATAAGCCTGAGAGAATACTGCGGCGCAACACCGCCGGTCAAGGCGCGATCCGTGCCGTCTCCACCCTTCTGCTAGCATGCGCACCGTCTTTTCCCCCGAGGATCGCGCCCCCGAAGGCCTGAATGGCAAGCCGCCAGGAGTTGTCCGATTTCCTCGCCGGGGTCGAGCGCCGGGCGTTCAAGCATGCGATGTACGCGCTGCGCGAGAGCGACGCCGCGCTCGACGTCGTGCAGGACGCAATGCTGCGCCTGGCCAGCCGCTACGGCGCCCGGCCGGCAGCGGAGCTGCCGATGCTGTTTCATCGGATCCTGCAGAACGCGATCACCGACCACTTCCGGCGCCAGCGCGTGCGCAACCTGTGGACGACGCCGCTTTCCGCCCTGCAGGGCGATGACGGCGGCGAGCACGGGGAATCCGAGGCGCTCGAGTCGCTCGACGTCGGCACCGACGTCGACGAGACCGCGGGAGCCGCCGAACGCACGCAACTGCGCACGATCCTCGACGAGGAGATCGACCGGTTGCCGCGCCGTCAACGCGAGGCGTTCCTGCTGCGTTACTGGGAGGATCTGAACGTTGCCGAGACGGCGCTCGTGATGGGCTGTTCGGAAGGAAGCGTGAAGACGCATTGCTCGCGCGCTGCGCATGCGCTGGCCGAAGCCCTCGCCGCCCGCGGAATCGAACCATGAACGAACGAGAACTCGCCCGGATCGTGCGCGGCGCGCTCGACGAGTCTGCCGCGCGCCTGCCGCCTCGACACGTCCGTCGGCTGGCCGCAGCGCGCGCCGCCGCGCTGGCGCACGCCCGTACCGCCCGGAGATTCCCGCGCACCGCGCACGACCCGGTACGCAACGGACACCCTCGCGAAACCGGGTCGGCGGACGCATCGCCGCCGCGGCTCCTCTGGCGCCTCGCCGCCGTCGTCGTCCCGATCGTGCTGGTCGCCGCGGGGCTGGTCGGCATTTCGGCCCTCGACACGCAGCTGCGCGCCGACGACCTCGCCGACCTCGACGCGGCCATGCTCGCCGACGAGGTTCCGATCGCGGCCTACGCCGACCGCGGCTTCGGCGTGTACCTGCGCAACGTCGCCTGGCAGACGGAGGCAGCCGAAGAATGAGCGCAGTGCGTTGGCCGATGCTCGCCGCGATCGCGCTGTGCACCGGCATCGTCGTCGCGCCTCCGCTGTCCGCGGCCGATGCGCCGCCCCCCGCCCGCGCCTCCCTGCTGCCGCTGGTGCAGCCGCTGTGGAGCGACCTGACGGACGACCAGCGGGCGGTGCTCGAACCGTTCGAACGGCAATGGAACGGCTGGTCGGCGGTCGAGAAACGCAGCTGGGTGAAGCTGGCCGATCGCGTGCCCGGAATGTCCGGCGAGGAGCGCGAGCGCGTCGACCGGCGCATCCGCGAGTGGGCGAAACTGACGCCTGAGCAGCGCCGGCTCGCGCGGCAGAACTATCGGCTCGCCAAGCGTCTCGCGCCCGACGAACGTCAGGCGCAATGGGAGCGCTACAGCGAGATGACGCCCGAGCAGCGTTCGGTGCTGCGCACCAGCGGCACGACGAGCAACACCGCCGCGCGCCATGCCGGCGCCCGCACCGGGCTCGCCAAGCACGCGGCGCAGCCGCTCTCCGAAGTCGCCGGGCGCAACCGCAAGCCCGCGCAGCGCCCACGGCGCGTCGTCTACTGATGCGCGGCGGCCTCGCCCCGGCCGCCGACCCCTGGCGCCGGTTCATGGGCTTCGCCTACGAAGCGGTCATCCTGTTCGGAGTCGTCTGGTTCGCCGACTACGCGTTCTCCGCGCTCACGCAGTTCCGCGGCGAGCCGGGTGCGCTGCGCACCGCCTTCCAGTGGTTCACGCTCGCCGTTCTCGCGGCCTACTTCACCGGCTTCTGGAGCGAAGGCCGCAGGTCGCTGCCGATGAAGACGATGTCGCTGCAGTTGCAGACGCGCAACGGCGGGGAGCTGTCGCTCGCGCGCGCATTCGCACGCTTCGCCGCCGCTGCGGCGCTCGCGGTCGCCGCCCTCGCCGCCGGGCGCTTCGTGCACCCGGCGCTGTACGCGCTGCTGCTCGTGCCCTACGCCTGGACCCTCGTCGACCACGACCGTCGCGCACTGCACGACGTCATCGCCGGCACCCGTCTCGCGCACGTCGATCCTTCCCCCGCCCTGCGCTCGATCGACGTCTGAGCCCGCAGTGGCGAGGCAGCGAGCGCTCCCGCCAGGACGCTCCTGAGCTGCGAAGCGAAAGGTTTTTTCGCAAGCACCCCTCGACGTGGCCGACAACGGGGCGGGCCGTCGGCGGTGGGCGCGCCTGTGCGCAGGCGAGAAGCGCAGCAGCGCCGGCGCGCGCGCGAAGCGCGCGTCGACCTCTGACTCGCCGCGTCTGTTCGAGCGGAGCGAGCGAAGCTCGCGCAGCGAGTTACGCGGCGCCAGCCGGCGATGGGAGCATCGCAGCGAACCCCCGCGCAGCGGGGGCTGCGCACCGGTGCCCCCACCGCCGACGAACCGCGCCTTTGCAGTCGCCGGCCCGTCGCACGCTCAGTCCCGTACGCAGTCGACGTAGTAGCGCATCATCCCGCCTTCCGGCTCGACCACGAGCCCGTGCACGTCGGTCTCGAAACCCGGGAAGCGGGCATTGAAGTCGCGGGCGAACTTCAGGTACTCGACGATCGGCTTGTTGAAACGCTCGCCGGGGATCAGCAGCGGAATGCCCGGCGGATACGGCGTGACGAGCATCGTCGTGATGCGGCCCTCCAGCTCGTCGATCGGCACGCGTTCGACGCGGCGGTGCGCGAGGCACTCGAAGGCTTCGGAGGGGCGCATCGCCGGCTGCATGTTCGACAGGTACATCTCGGTGGTGACGCGCGCGATTCCGTAGCGGCGGTACTGCTCGTGGATCTGCGATGCGAGATCGCGCAGCCCGATGCGCTCGTAGGCGGGATAGGCCTGCACGAATTCGGGCATCACGCGCCACAGCGGCTGGTTCGTGTCGTAGTCGGTCTTGAACTGCTGCAGCTCGGTGACGAGCGTGTTCCAGCGACCCTTCGTGATGCCGATCGTGAACATCACGAAGAACGAGTAGAGCCCCGTCTTCTCGACGACGACGCCGTGCTCGGCGAGGTACTTGGTGACGATCGACGCGGGAATGCCGGACGGCGCGAACTTGCCGTTCATGTCGAGCCCCGGCGTGACGATCGTCGCCTTGATCGGGTCGAGCATCGTGAAGTTCGTGGCGAGCCGGCCGAAGCCGTGCCACTTGTCACCCGAGCGCAGGAACCAGTTCTCGCGCCGGCCGATGCCCGCGTCGACCAGGTCCTTCGGCCCCCATACCTTGAACCACCAGTCCTCGCCGTACTCGTCGTCGACCTTGCGCATCGCACGCCGGAACTCGAGCGACTCGAAGATCGACTCCTCGACGAGCGCGGTGCCGCCCGGCGGCTCCATCATCGCCGCCGCGACGTCGCACGAGGCGATGATCGCGTACTGCGGGCTGGTGGAGGTGTGCATCAGGAACGCCTCGTTGAAGCGGTGGCGGTCGAGCTGGCGGTTGATCGGGTCCTGCACGAGGATCTGCGAAGCCTGCGACAGCCCGGCGAGCAGCTTGTGCGTCGACTGCGTCGAGAAAATCATCGCCTCGGGGCTGCGCGGCCGGTTCGGCCCGATCGCGTGGAACTCGTGGTAGAACGGATGGAAGGCCGCGTGCGGCAGCCACGCCTCGTCGAAGTGCAGGTTCTCGATGTAGTTGCCGAGCGTGCGCTTCATCATCTCCACGTTGTAGACCACGCCGTCGTAGGTCGACTGCGTGATCGTCATCACGCGCGGGCGCGCGCTCTTGTCGGCGATCAGCGGGTTGGCGTCGATCTTGCGCTGGATGTTCGCCGGCTCGAATTCCTCGAGCGGGATCGGTCCGATGATGCCCAGGTGGTTGCGCGTCGGCTGCAGGAAGATCGGGATCGTCCCGGTCATCGTGATCGCGTGCAGGATCGACTTGTGGCAGTTGCGGTCGACCAGCACGACGTCGTTGTTGCCGACGGTCGCGTGCCAGACGATCTTGTTCGACGTGGAAGTGCCGTTGGTGACGAAGAACAGGTGATCGGTACTGAAGATGCGCGCGGCGTTGCGCTCCGAGGCCGCCACCGGCCCGGTGTGGTCGAGCAGCTGCCCGAGCTCGTCGACTGCGTTGCAGACGTCGGCGCGCAGCATGTTCTCGCCGAAGAACTGGTGGAACATCTGCCCCACCGGGCTCTTCAGGAACGCCACGCCCCCCGAGTGCCCGGGGCAGTGCCACGAGTACGACCCGTCGTGCGCGTAGTTCACCAGCGCCTTGAAGAACGGCGGCGCGAGCGAGTTCAGGTAGTTCGTCGCCTCGCGGATGATGTAGCGCGCCACGAACTCCGGCGTGTCCTCGAACATGTGGATGAAGCCGTGCAGCTCGCGCAGGATCTCGTTCGGGATGTGCTGCGAGGTGCGCGTCTCGCCGAACAGGAAGATCGGGATGTCGGCGTTGCGGCGGCGCGTCTCGACGATGAACTTGCGCAGTTCGGTGACGGCTGCCGGCTCCGTGGTCGTGTCCTCGCCGAGTTCCTCGTCGTCGATCGAGACGATGAACGCCGAGGCGCGTGCGGCCTGGTTCGCGACCATCGACACGTCGGTGTAGGTGAAGCCGCCGACCACCTCCCAGTGCTGCTCCTCGATCGCCTTGGCGAGCGCGCGGATGCCCAGGCCGCTGGCGGAATCGGCGCGCCAGTCCTCGTCGATGATGACGATCGGGAAACGGAATTGCATCGATGAAGCCTTCGGGGAGCGGGAGGTGTGTGCCAGGGCGCGGGATGGTCGCGCGAGGCCACGATCATAAGACCGTGGAACGGCGAGGCGTGACGAATGCGCGATCGCGCCGTGCCGAGGACGCAACGGGCGCCCGCCGCACCGGCGACCGGGCTTCGCCGCGACGACGGGCCGCGGACGCTCTACCATTCCCCCACCCTGGAACCTGTCGAGGAATGCCTTGCCACTTCCCGATCCGCCCGGAAGTCGAACCCGGCGTGTCGTCGTGTACGGCGCGGGCGCCGTCGGCTGCTATTTCGGCGCGAAGCTCGCCGACGCCGGGACGCCCGTCACGCTGATCGGCCGCGCCGCGCACGTCGAGGCGATCCGCCGCGACGGCCTGCTCTTCGAGAGCGCCGGCACGCAGCGGCGGATCCGCATCGACGCCGAAACGCGCCCGGAGCCGGTGCGCGACGCCGACGTCGTGCTCTTCTGCGTGAAGACGCGCGACACCGAGGAGGCTGCACGGCAGATCGCACCGCTGCTGCGCCCGGACGCCATCGTCGTCAGCCTGCAGAACGGTGTCGACAACGTCGAGCGGATGCGTCGACGCGAGGTCGACGCGCTGGGCGCGGTGGTCTACGTGGCGGCCGCGATGACCGGACTGGGACACCTGCGCCACTCCGGGCGGGGGGATCTCGTCGTCGGCGAATGCGGCGCGCCGGCTCGTGCAGCGGTGCGAACCGAGGCGGCAGCGCCTCCGGGGGCCGAGCACGCCGCAGCGCAGCCTTCGCCGCGCACGCTGGCCGTGGCGCGCCTCTTCGAGGGTGCCGGCGTGCCCTGCCGGGTGGAAGCCGATGTGCGGCCGGCGTTGTGGGACAAGCTCGTGGCGAACTGCGCGTACAACGCGATCTCGGCGCTCGGGCGCTCGCGCTACGGGTCGATGATCGACGATCCGGACGTGCGCGTGCTGATGCGCGAGACGATCGCCGAATGCGTCGCGGTGGCGCATGCCGACGGCGTGCCGCTCGCCGATGCCGACGCGCAATACGAGGCAGCCATGCGGCTGGGCGAAGCGATGCGGGAGGCGAGTTCGTCGATGGAGCAGGACCTTTCGAACGGCCGGCTCACGGAGATCGACTCGCTGAACGGGTACGTGGCCCGGCGCGGGGCCGCGCTCGGGATGCCGACGCCGGCGAACCGGACGCTGACGACGCTCGTACGGCTGCTGGAACGTGGGGTTGCGAGAAGGGCACCACCCGCTGAAATTGTGAAGCGGTCCGCCACTCTGTAGAATTCTTACTTCTTATTCTTACTTTCGGCTGTATATGCAAGTCACTGAAAAGGGACAAGTGACGATCCCCAAACGGATTCGCGACGCCGCAGGCATACGGCCGGGGACCGAGGTGTCCTTCAGCCTGGAGGCCGGCAGGATCGTGCTGACCCCGGTCGCGAGCCCCGTGCGCGACGATCGCCGCGCCGCCTTGCGCGAGGCAGCCGGTCGCGTGCGGCGTAGCCTCGCGCCGGAGTTCCGCCAGCTCGGCGCGGACGACATCATGGAGTTCCTTCGCGGCGACGATTCCGGTCGCCGCCCCGAAACGGGGCGAAGACGCAGCGCTCGATAGATGGCTACCCTCGCGGCGTACAACGGCAGCGCCGGGGTCCTGGTAGACACCAACGTCTGGATCGACTGTATCGACGAGGCGAGCGCCTGGCACGATTGGGCGATCGATCGGCTCCAGCAATGCAGCGAGCAGGCGCCGCTGCATGTGAACATCGTCATCTACACGGAACTGCTCGTCCCGGCGCCCGACGTCCGGTTGCTGGACGCCATGCTCGACGTCTACGAGACGACGCGCAGCCCCCTGCCCTGGTCTTGCGCGGCGCTGGCCGCACGCGCTTTTTCGCTCTACCGAAGCAGGGGCGGCTCGCGGCCCCGCCCGCTTCCCGATTTCTACATCGGCGCGCATGCAGCCGTCGCGAATCTTTCCCTGCTGACGCGAGATCGAACGGGCTACGCCGGCTGCTTCCCACGGATTGCGCTGATCGCACCTTGATGCCGGGGCCGCCCCCGATCGTCGTCTCGCAGCGGCAGCTTCCCGTCAACGCTTCAAGGCGCGCAGCAGTGCATCTCCGAGCGTGGTCTGCGGCATCACACCACGGGCGTCGGCATTGCGTCTCTCCCCCGCGCCGGGCCGCCGCCCATCCTGCACGGCGCCCTCGGCACGCCGGGCGCGGCTGGGGTTTGCGGCACGCGTGCCGGGGACCTCACGCTCGGCTCTCGCTCCCGTCTTCATCGACAGCGCGATCCGCTTGCGCTGCGCATCGACTTCGAGCACCGTCACCGACACCACCTGCCCCGCCTTGACGACGTCGCGCGGGTCCTTGACGAAGCGGTCGGCGAGCTCGGAGATGTGCACGAGGCCATCCTGGTGCACGCCGACGTCGACGAAGGCACCGAAGTTCGCGACGTTGGTGACGACACCCTGCAGCTTCATGCCCGGCTTCAGGTCGGCAATCTTCTCGACGCCTTCCTGGAACGAAGCGGTGACGAACTCGCCGCGCGGATCGCGCCCCGGCTTCTCGAGCTCGCCGAGGATGTCGCGCACGGTCGGCTCGCCGAAGCGTTCGTCGACGAAGGCGCGCGGATCGAGCCGGCGCAGCGCGTCGCGGTTGCCGATCAGCGCGCGCGCGCTGCATTTCGCCTTCTCCAGGATACGCTGCACGACCGGATAGGCCTCGGGGTGCACGGCGGACGCATCGAGGGGATTCTCGCCGTCGCGGATGCGCAGGAAGCCCGCCGCCTGCTCGAACGCCTTGTCGCCGAACGAGCGCACCTGCTTGAGCGCCTCGCGGCTGGGGAACGCGCCGTTGGCGTCGCGATGCTCGACGATGCGCTGCGCGACCGACGCGCTCAGGCCCGAGACGCGCGCGAGCAGCGGCGCGGACGCGATGTTCACGTCGACGCCGACCGCGTTCACGCAGTCCTCGACGACCGCATCGAGCTGGCGGGCGAGCGCGCGCTGGTTGACGTCGTGCTGGTACTGGCCGACGCCGATCGACTTCGGATCGATCTTCACCAGCTCCGCGAGCGGATCCTGCAGCCGCCGCGCGATCGACACCGCTCCACGCAGGCTGACGTCGAGCTGCGGGAACTCCTTCGCCGCGAGCTCGCTCGCAGAGTAAACCGACGCGCCCGCTTCGGAGACGACGAGCTTGCGCAGCTTCAGTTCCGGGTGGCGTTTCATCAGGTCGGCGACCAGGCGGTCGGTCTCGCGCGACGCGGTGCCGTTGCCGATCGCGACCAACCCCGCCGAATGCCTGGCTGCGAGCGAAGCGAGCGTCGCGATGGCGCCGTCGTGGTCGCGGCGCGGCTCGTGCGGGTAGATCGTCGTCGCGTCGAGGAGCTTGCCGGTCGCGTCGACGACGGCGACCTTGACGCCGGTGCGCAGCCCCGGGTCGAGGCCGATCACGGTGTGCGCGCCCGCCGGCGCCGCGAGCAGCAGGTCCTTCAGGTTCGCGCCGAACACGCGGATCGCCTCGGCCTCGGCGGCTTCGCGCAGGCGACCGAAAAGCTCGGTCTCGAGTTGCGGCAGCAGCTTCACGCGCCAGCACCAACGGCAGGCGTCGGCGAGCCAGGCGTCGGCCGGGCGCGCGCCCGCCGACGCATCCGCACGGCTTGCAGCGACCGACGGGCCCAGACCGACGAGACCGGCGAGGCGCACGACGTTCGGGTGCGGCAACTGCTCCTCGAGCGACGCCTCGAGTTGCAGCTTCAGCGCGAGCACTCCCTGCTGCCGACCGCGGAACAGCGCCAGCGCCCGGTGCGAAGGCAGCTTCGCGATCGGCTCGACGTGATCGAACCAGTCGCGGAACTTCTCGCCTTCGCTCTCCTTGCCTTCGAACACCTTCGACGCGACCCAGCCCTCGGTCCACATCCGCTCGCGCAGCGCCTCGAGAACCTCGGCACGTTCGGCGAAGCGTTCGGCGAGGATGTCGCGCGCGCCATCGAGCGCACCTTTCGCGTCGGCGACTCCGTGTTCGCCGTTCTCGTCGGGCTCGCGCAGGTACTTCGCGGCCTCGGCCTGCGGATCCAGCGCCGGATCGGCGAACAGCGCGTCGGCCAGCGGCTCGAGCCCCGCCTCGCGGGCGATCTGCGCACGCGTGCGGCGCTTGGGCTTGTAGGGTGCGTAGAGATCCTCGAGGCGCTGCTTGGTGTCGGCCGCGTCGATCTGCACGGCGAGCGCGTCGTCGAGCTTGCCCTGCTCGGCGATGCTCGCGCGGATCACGCCGCGGCGCTCTTCGAGCTCGCGCAGGTAGCGCAGCCGCTCGTCGAGTGTTCGCAGCTGCGTGTCGTCGAGACCGCCGGTGGCTTCCTTGCGGTAGCGCGCGATGAACGGAACCGTGGCGCCGTCGTCGAGCAAGGCAACGGTGGCGCTCACCTGCTCAGGGCGCACCGACAGCTCGGCGGCAATGCGGGCGACGATCCTTTCGGCAGCAGCGGGATCGAGGGCAACGGCAGACATCGCGGACTCGCTTCGGAACTTCACGAAGGCGCGGATTCTGCCACGACGTGCACGGCGCCCCGCGCTTCAAGCGCCGACGCGCGCGCTTTCAGCGCGCCTGCAACACCGAACCGGTATCGTCGGCCGCGATCACCTTCGCGAATATTCCGTTCATCCCGGCCACGTACGCGGCCTGCACGTCGGCAGCAGCGACCGTGCGTCCACCGAACGAGAGATCGCGCGTCGCACAGGCATCGTGCACCAGCACGCAGTCGAAGCCGAGGTCGGCCGCCGCGCGCGTGCTCGTGTCGACGCACATGTGCGTCATCATCCCCGCGATGACGAGACGCCCGATGTCCTGGCCGCGCAGCTGCTCGAGCAGCGTCGTCTCGCGGAACGCGTTCGGGAAGTGCTTGCGAACGATCGTCTCACCGGCACGCGGTGCGACGCTCTCGTGGATCTCGACGCCCCGCGTGTCGGGCAGAAAGAAGGTCGCGCCGGGTCGCGTGGACACGTGCTGCACGTGAACGACGGGAAGCCCCGCCGAGCGGAACGCCTCGAGCACGGTCGACGCTCGCGAGCCAGCGGCGTCGCTGCCGACGAGCTCCATCGCACCGCCGGGAAAGTAGTCGTTCTGGATGTCGATGATCAGCAACGCGGTGTTCATGCTTCCCCCGGGCGATGGAAAGAACGCACTGTAGCGCCTCGGTCGCATCCGTGCGCGCGCCGCTGTGACAGGATCGCGATACCGTGAGGAACGCCAGGCAGCGCACCCGGAGCGAAACGACGCGAATGCTTCGCGCAACGCTGGCCGCCGGCGCGGCAGCGCTGCTGACCGCCTGCGGCAGCGGCATCGAAGTGCGGCTTTTCATCGCCTTCGACTCCCCGCCCGCCCACACCAGCGGCGCGGTCGTGATCCTGAACGGCGTCGCCGCGCTGCCGGCCGGATCGGTGCGAACCGGCGGCACCCTGCTCCAGCCGATCCTCAGCTGCCAGCCCGGCACCTTCTCGATCACATGGACCAATGACACGAACGGCACGCATGGCGCCGTCTCCGCGCTGTGGGACTGTCCGGCCGACCAGCTGACGTGGAGCAGCGGCCCGATTCCGCTCGCACCGGGAGACAACCGGATTCGCGTGAGGATGATCGACTCGCTCGGCAGCGCAACGAACGTCGTGAGCATAAGGAGGGAGTAGCCAGCCGCCTGCGGCCAGTCCGGCCATCCGGTCGATCGGTGGGATACGGCATAGACGTGATCGATCCGTGGGCGCGGGAGGGAGGCGACGGTTCGCCTCCCACACGTCGCGTCAACGAGCCTTCGCGCCGAAAGTGAACTCGCCGTCGGCGTAGCCCACCTCGATCACGTCGTCCGGCCCGAACCTGCCTTCCAGCACCAGCCGCGAGATCGGATTCTCGATCCTCTGCTGGATCGCCCGCTTCAGCGGCCGCGCGCCGTACAGCGGATCGAAGCCGACCTTCGCCACCTCGGCAAGCGCCTCGTCCGACACCTCGAGCCCCATGTCGCGGTCGTGCAGCCGCTTGCGCAGGCCTTCGAGCTGGATCTTCGCGATCGCCGCGATGTTCGACGGACCCAGCGCGTGGAAGACGACGATCTCGTCGATGCGGTTGATGAACTCGGGGCGGAAGTGCGCCCGCACCTCGACCATCACCGCGTCCTTGATGACGTCCGGGTCGTTCAGCTTCGGGTCGGCGCTCAGTCGCTGGATCTCGTGCGAGCCGAGGTTCGAGGTCATCACGATCACCGTGTTGCGGAAGTCGACCGTCCGGCCCTGTCCGTCGGTGAGGCGTCCGTCGTCGAGCACCTGCAGCAGCACGCCGAAGACGTCGGGGTGCGCCTTCTCGACCTCGTCGAAGAGGATCACGCTGTACGGCTTGCGGCGCACGGCCTCGGTGAGGTATCCGCCCTCCTCGTAGCCGACGTAGCCCGGAGGCGCACCGATCATGCGCGCCACCGAGTGCTTCTCCATGAACTCGCTCATGTCGATGCGGATCAGGTGATCCTCGCTGTCGAACAGGAACTCGGCGAGCGCCTTGCACAGCTCGGTCTTGCCGACGCCCGTCGGCCCCAGGAACAGGAACGAGCCGTACGGACGGCGCGGATCGGCGAGCCCGGCGCGCGAGCGACGGATCGCGTCGGAGACGAGACGCACCGCCTCGTCCTGCCCGACGACGCGCCGGTGCAGGTACTCCTCCATCTGCAGCAGCTTCTCGCGTTCGCCCTGCATCATCTTGCTCACCGGGATGCCGGTGGCGCGCGAGACGACCTCGGCGATCTCCTCGGCGCCGACCTGCGTGCGCAGCAGCTTCGGCCTGTTTGCTGTGCCGCCGGCGGAGCGCGAGGCTTCCGCTTCGCTCGCCGCCTTCAGGCGCCCTTCCAGCTCCGGAAGCTTGCCGTACTGGATCTCGGCGAGCTTGTCGTACTGTCCCTTCCGCTGCAGTTCGGCCATCTGCGCCCGCAACTGGTCGATCTCGGCCTTGATCTGCGCGGAGCCCTGCACGGCGGCCTTCTCGGCGCGCAGCAGCTCGTCGAGGTCGGCGTATTCCTTCTCCAGGCGCGCAATCTCCTGCTCGATGATCTCGAGGCGCTTCCTCGATGCCTCGTCGGTTTCCTTCTTCACCGCCTCACGCTCGATCTTCAGCTGGATGATGCGGCGATCGAGCCGGTCCATCGATTCGGGCTTGCTGTCGATCTCCATCTTGATGCGCGCGGCCGCCTCGTCGATCAGGTCGATCGCCTTGTCGGGCAGGAAGCGGTCGGTGATGTAGCGGTGGCTCAACTCCGCGGCGGCGACGATCGCCGGATCGGTGATCTCCACGCCGTGATGCAGCTCGTAGCGTTCCTGCAGTCCGCGCAGGATCGCGATCGTGTCCTCGACGGTCGGTTCGCCGACGAACACCTTCTGGAAGCGACGCTCGAGCGCAGCGTCCTTCTCGATGTACTTCCGGTATTCGTCGAGCGTGGTCGCGCCGATGCAGTGCAGCTCGCCGCGAGCGAGCGCCGGCTTGAGCATGTTGCCGGCGTCCATCGCGCCTTCGGCCTTGCCCGCGCCGACCAGCGTGTGCATCTCGTCGATGAAGACGATCGTGCGGCCCTCCTCGGCGGCCAGCTCCTTGAGGACCGCCTTCAGGCGCTCCTCGAACTCGCCGCGGTACTTCGCGCCGGCGATGAGCGCCGCCATGTCGAGCACGAGCACGCGCTTGTCCTTCAGCGTCTCGGGGACGCTGCCGTCGACGATGCGTTGCGCGAGACCCTCGACGATCGCCGTCTTGCCCACGCCCGGCTCGCCGATCAGCACCGGATTGTTCTTCGTGCGTCGCTGCAGGATCTGGACGGTGCGACGGATTTCCTCGTCGCGGCCGATCACCGGGTCGAGCTTGCCTTCGCGCGCGCGCTCGGTGAGGTCGATCGTGTACTTCTTCAGCGCCTCACGCTGGCCCTCGGCTTCCGCGTTGTCGACGCTCGCGCCGCCGCGCACGGCTTCGATCGCCGCCTCGAGCGCCTTGCGCGTGAGCCCGGCTTCCTTCGCGATCCGGCCGGCCTCGCCCTTGTCTTCGGTGAGCGCGAGCAGGAACATCTCGGTGGCGATGTACTGGTCGCCGCGCTTGAGCGCCTCCTTCTCGCAGAGGTTCAGCAGGTTCACCAGATCGCGCCCGATCTGGATTTCGCCCCCGGTGCCCGAGACCTGCGGCAGGCGCTTGATCGCCGCGTCCGCGGCGGTCTTCAGCGTCGTCGCACGGATGCCGGCGCGCTCGAGCAGCGTTCGCCCCGAGCCGTCGGGCTGGCCCGCGATCGCGGCGAGCACGTGCACCGGCTCGATGTACTGGTTGTCGTTGGCGATGGCCAGGCTCTGCGCGTCGGCGAGCGCCTGCTGGAACTGCGTGGTGAGTTTGTCCAGACGCATGGGATCCTCGAAGAAGTCCGGGCGCGGCCGCGGGCCGCGAAAACTGACACGTATCTGAGGGAGCGCCCGGAGCGTTTCAAGAGCCGCCGGGCATGGCGATGCCGAACCGCTATATTCGGTTCATCCCCCCGACGGCCCCGGTCATGTCCACGCTGTTCACTCCGCTGCCGCTGCGCTCGCTCGTCCTCGCCAACCGCATCGTCGTCTCGCCGATGTGCCAGTACTCGGCCGCAGAGGGGCGTGCACAGCCCTGGCACTGCGTTCACCTCGGGCATCTCGCAATCGGCAGCCCGGGCCTCGTGTTGATCGAAGCCTCGGCGGTCGAGCCCGCCGGGCGCATCACGCCCGGCGACCTCGGGCTGTACGACGACGCCACCGAGGAAGCGCTCGCGCACACGCTCGCGACGGTGCGCAGCGTCTCGCCGGTTCCGGTCGGCATCCAGCTCGCGCACGCCGGACGCAAGGCGTCGAGCGCGCGCCCCTGGGAGGGAGGCCGGCTCCTCGACGTCGACGCAGGCGGCTGGCTCCGCGTGGCGCCCAGTGCCGTTCCGATCTCGCCGGAGGAACCCCCGCCGCGGGCGCTCGAGCGCGACGAACTCGACGCGCTGAAGCTGCGTTTCGTCGATGCGGTGCGCCGCGCGGACCGGCTCGGACTCGACGCGATCGAGGTGCACGCGGCGCACGGCTACCTGATGCATCAGTTCCTGTCGCCGCTCGCCAACACGCGCGAGGACGGATACGGCGGACCGCTGGAGAACCGGATGCGCTGGCCGCTCGAGGTGATCGCTGCGATGCGCGCCGCGTGGCCCGCGCACAAGCCGCTCGGCGTGCGAATCTCGGCGACCGACTGGCTGGACGATCTGCCGGCCGCGCAGCGCTTCGACGTCCCCGATGCGATCGTGTTCGCGCGCGCCTGCGCGCAGCTGGGCGTCGACTGGATCGACGTCTCGAGCGGCGGGGTCTCGCCGCAGCAGAAGATCCGGCTCGAGCCGGGCTACCAGGTGCCTTTCGCGGAGGCGATCCGGCGCGAGGTACCGGGTACGCGCGTGATGGCGGTGGGGCTGATCACCGAACCCCGCCAGGCGGAGCAGATCGTCGCGTCGGGCAAGGCCGACCTCGTTGCGCTCGCCCGCGCGATGCTCTACGACCCGCGCTGGCCGTGGCACGCAGCCGCCGAGCTGGGGGCGAAGGTGGTGGCGCCGCGCCAGTACTGGCGCAGCGAGCCGCGCGAGCACCGAGGGCTGTTCGGCACGACGGCGCTCGGGCAACGCTGAGATGCGAGGATTTCGCGCCGTCATCCTCGACATGGACGGGCTGATGCTCGATACCGAGCGCGTCGCCGTCGAATGCTGGATCGAATCGGCACGCGTCTCGGGCTGGGAAATCTCGCGCGAGACGTGCCTGGCGATGGTCGGGCTCGACCATCGCGCATCGCGGCAGAAGCTGCTCGATGCGGGCGGGAGGAGCTTTCCGCTCGACGAGGTGTCCCGGCGCGGGCGCGCGCGCTATCTCGAGCGGCTGCGCAGCGAAGGCGTGGGCCTGAAGCCCGGCATCGTCGAGTTGCTCGACTGGCTGGACGCGCGCGGCGTGCCGAAGGCGGTCGCGACGTCGACGATGTGCGAGCTTGCGCACGAGAAGCTCGCGCTGGCGGGCCTGCGCGAGCGATTCGAGACGATCGTCTGCGGCGACCAGGTGCCGAAGACCAAGCCCGCGCCGGATGTGTATCTAGCCGCCACCGCGCAGCTCGGCCTCGAACCGGGCGCGTGCATCGCGCTCGAGGACTCGGACACGGGGCTGCGCGCGGCGTACGAAGCCGGACTCGCGTGCATCGTCGTGCCCGACATGATGGCGCCGCGCGCGGAGTACGCAGCGCTTGCGCACAGCGTGGTCGCAAGCCTCGAGGAGGCGCGCGCGGTGATCCAGCGGCTGCTCCACGCTCCCGAGTAGCGGCCCCTACCCCTTTCGTGCGATCAGCCCGGCGTACGCGATGTGACCGAAGAAGCACCCGGCGTGCAGGCGCCTGCGCGCCTCGGCCTTCAGCGCAGTCGCCGTCTCGACGCCGATGTGTCCCTGACTGCAGAGGATGTCGGCGCCGCGATCCACGATCGTGAGCATGTAGCCGTCCTGGGCGAGCTCGACGAATCCGAAGCTGCGGAACGAGACGAGCCGGAAGCCGCACGCACCGACCACGCTGGCCAGGCGCCGCATGACCCGGCGATCGGTGACCGAGTGGGCCATCATCGCGTCGACGCAGGCCTGCAACGGGTCATGGTCGTCGAGTGCCACCGTGGTGGTGGCGTAGTCTCCGTCGAAGACCGCGAGACAGCCGTCCGGCCGGAGGACGCGAAAAGCCTCTTCGACGACGCCCTCCGCGCCCGGGACGTGGCTCAGCAACGAGTCGCAGTGGACGACCTCGAACGCCGCATCCTCGAAGGGAAGCGATCGCCCGTCGCCTTCGCGAAAACTCGCATTGGGGAAGCCGAGCGCAGCGCTGCGCGCCTTCTCGAGCAGCGTCGGGGCCGGGTCGATTCCGACGACCGAAGCGACGCCGGGACAGGCGGCGAGCTGACGCGTCCACACGCCGGTGCCGCAGCCGACGTCGAGCACGCGGGCTCCGTCCGGGAAGGCGACCTCGGCGAGGAAAGCCCGCCGCATCGCCTGCTGCTGCGCGTCGCCACCGCGCTTCTCCAGGACGTCCGCGAGACGCTCCTGGGTCGCCTCGTCGAGGTCCCGTACTGCCGTCCATACGTCGGGCATGGCGCACCTCCGCGGGGGATGCGTGTTCCGCGACGACGAGCCCGTTGCGGAGGGGATCGATGATGCGCCTTCGCCCGGGTCTCGTCACCCGGGAACCGCGCCCATCGCCGGCGAGTCAGGCGGCAAGCCGGTAGCCGATCGCGGCCGCTGCGAGCGATCCGACCAGGTGCAGCGCGCCGTGCGCGAGCGCCCAGCCGAAGGCGCCGCGCGCGATCAGTCCGACCGATTCGATCGAGAAGGTGGAGAACGTGGTGAGCGCACCGAGGAAGCCGGTGATCGCGAACAGGCGCCACTCGGGCGCGAACTGCGGATGCCGTGCGAACCACGCGACGGCGACGCCGACGAGCAGGCCGCCGGCGACGTTCGCGAGCAGCGTGCCGAGCGGGAGCACGCGATCGGCGGTGTTCAGCCACAGGCCGAGCGCCCAGCGCAGCCACGCACCGAGCACCGCGCCCAGGCCGACGGCGACGAAGCCGAGAAAACTGAAATGCGGGGCGATCAACGCGGGGATTGCGTCGAAGGTGCGCAGCGCGCGGCGATGAGCCGAAAGACGAAACGACCGGGTCGCGCCCCGCTCGACGAGCGCTCGTTCACCACCGCGCCGCCGCCTGGTCGTCGGCTTCGCGCGCGTCGACCCAGCGCTCGCCTTGCGGCGTGGATTCTTTCTTCCAGAACGGCGCCTGCGTCTTCAGGTAGTCGATGATGAACTCGCAGGCGTCGAAGGCCTCGCCACGATGCGCGGAGGTGACGACGACGAGTACGATGCGATCGCCCGGCTCGAGGGGCCCGTAGCGGTGCACGACGAGCGTGTCGAAGACGTTCCAGCGGCTGCGCGCCTGCACACAGATTTCCTCGAGCGCACGCTCGGTCATGCCGGGATAGTGCTCGAGCGTCATCGACCCGACGCCCGCGCCTTCGTTGACGTCGCGCACGGTGCCGACGAAGGTGGCGACCGCACCGACCTTCATGTTGTCGGCACGCAGCGCGTCGATCTCGGCGCCGACGTCGAAATCGTCGGTCTGGACGCGAACGGGCACTTCGGTTCCTCCTCGTTCAGACGCCGGAGACGAGGACGTCGAGCGCGGCGACGATCTCGTAGCGACGATCGGCCAGCGAGGTGACGTGCTCGCCGACGACGTTTCGAGCGATGCCGGCGATTTCGCTCGTGCGCATCACGACGGGACGGCCGTCGACCTCGAACACCGGCATCAGTCGGGCGACCGGGGGACGAGCGGCGTCGGCCTCCCCCAGTGGAACGACCACGCGCGTGGCAAGCGACTCGAGCAGATCGGACTGCACGTCGAGCAGGAACGGGAAGCGGCGCTGCGACGACCGGTCTAGGTTGCGGTAGACCTGGAACTGCGACACGACGTCGGCCGAAGCTAGAAGGTGCGCAGCGCGTCGGCGAAGCAGCCGTTGCGTTCGATGTCTTCGTTGTAGGCGTCGATGGCGGCGCGGTTCTCCGCGAGCCAGCGTGCACGCGCACAACGTACGACTTCCGCGACGAGCGCCGTCTCGAGCGTCTGCGACAGATTGACGTCGAGCTCGCGAGCCCGGCGCAGGAGATCGGCGTTCACCGTGACATTCGTTGCGCGCTTCGGCGCCGAGACGTCGTAGACGACGCTGCGTTCCCGGACGACATGCTTCATGCGCACAATCTACGCGCATGGAAACGAATGTCAACCGCCGGTGACGGGCGGGAAGAACGCCACTTCGGCGCCCGCGCGCAGCGGCGTGTCGGCGCGCGCCATCGCCTGGTCGACCGAGACACGGACCGACCGGTTCTCGCCGAGTGCCTCGGCCCACGCACCGCCGCGCTCGCGCAGCCAGCTTCGCAGCTGGCCGGCGTTGGCGACGCCTTCGGGGAGATCGACGGTTTCGCGCCCGATGCCGAGCGCTTCGCGCAGTGCCGCGAAATAGAGGATCGTGATCGACATGTCAGTTCAGCAGCGCCGTGAACGGCAGGTAACGAACGACATCGCCGGGAGCGATCGGTTGCTGCGGAGGATTGTCCACCAGGCCGTCGCCCCAGACGATCGATGTCAGGATGGCGGAACCCTGGTTCGGAAACCGCTCCAGCCCGCCTCGCTCGTTGATTCTAGCCCGCAGGAACTCGCGACGCCGGTCGGGCTTCGGCCAGTCGAAATCGGCGCGCATCGCGATCGAGCGCGGAGCGACGTCGACCACGCCCTGCAGGCGCAGCAGGAACGGGCGCACCATCAGCACGAAGGTGACGAAGCTCGACACCGGATTGCCGGGCAGGCCGATGAAATGCGCCCCGCCGGCACCTCCGGCAGGACTCGCTCGCGCGGCAGCGCCCGGCACGTTCCCGCGCCGGATCCGCCCGTACGCGAGCGGCTTGCCGGGCTTCATCGCGATCTGCCACAACCGCAGTTCCCCCTCGGCCTCGACGGCCGGCTTCACGTGATCCTCCTCGCCGACCGACACGCCTCCGGAGGTGACGACGAGGTCATTCTCGTGCGCCGCGCGACGCAACGCGCTGCGCGTCGCCTCGAGCGAATCGGGAACGTTGCCGAGGTCCTGCACGACGCACCCGAGGCGCCGCAGCAGCGAGACGAGCACGAAGCGATTGCTGTTGTAGATCGCCCCGGGTCGAAGCGGCTCGCCGGGCATCGCGAGTTCGTCCCCCGTGAAGAAGCAGGCGACGCGAACGCGCCGGCGCACTTCGAGGCGGGCGAGCCCGACCGATGCGGCGAGACCGGCGGCCTGGGGCGAGAGCCGCGTTCCCGCGGGCAGGAGGACGCCGCCTGCGCGGATGTCCTCGCCGACTCGGCGGATCCACTGGCCGGGCTCGGGACAGCGCGTGAAGACGACCTCGTCGCCTTCGGCGCTCGCATGTTCCTGCATGACGATCGCGTCGGCACCGGCGGGGATGAGCCCGCCGGTGAAGATGCGTGCGGCCTGGCCCGCGGCGAGCGGCCGTCCGACGTGTCCGGCGGGTATGCGCTGGGCAACGGGCAGGCGCACGGGCCGCTCCTCGCTCGCCTGCAGGAGATCGGCGCGCCGTACGGCGTAGCCGTCCATCTGCGTGTTGTCGTGCGGCGGAACGTTCAGCGCAGAGCGCACTTCGGTGGCCAGCACGCGCGCATCGCAGTCGATCGTGTCGAGCGATTCGACCTCGTCTACGGGCGCCGCGTTCGCGAGCAGCGCCGCGAGCGCATCATCGAACGGCTGCAATCCGGGTTTCATGTACTCCCTCGAGATGTCCGAGGATGAACTCGGCGATCGCGTCGGGGTCGTTCAGGTCGAGCCTGGGCAGCGTCGTGGCCACCGGGGCGTCGCTTGCCACTGCGACGATGTTCGGGTCGGCGGGATACAGCGGCGGCTTGCCGAGCGCCGGGCGATAGACCTCGAGCTTGGGGATCGCCGCGTGCTTGTATCCCTCGACCAGCACGATGTCGCAGGGCGAGAAGCGAACGAGCTGCTCGTGCAGCGACGGCTCGGCCTCGTCGCGCAGCTCGTGCATCAGCACCCAGCGCTGGTCGGAGGTGATCAGCACTTCGGAAGCCCCCGCCTCGCGATGGCGGAACGAGTCCTTGCCCGGCTTGTCGATGTCGAACAGGTGGTGCGCGTGCTTGATCAGCGACACGCGCAGCCCGCGCAGCACGAAGCGCGGGATGAGCTGCTCGATCAGGGTCGTCTTGCCGGAGCCCGAGTAGCCGGCGAATCCGAAGACTTTCATGTCGGAATCGAGGATACCAGCAGCTCCCGGCCGCTGCCCATCGCTCCCGATGCCGGGTTCAGGCGTCGACCCGCCAGCGGCAATCGACGCTCGAAGGAAGCGCCTCGGTACGCTCGGCGATGTAGCGCTTCAGGCGCTCGACGTCGACCGGCATGCGCTCGAAACGCTGCGGCAGCGTCTCGATTCCCTCGTATCCGGGCGGGCGCGGCGGCTCGATGCCGATCGCCTCGCGGATGGTGTCGGCGAACTTCGCCGGCTGCGCGGTCTCCAGGCAGATCATCGGCACGCCGGGCTCGCACCAGTTGCGTGCGACGTGCAGGCCGTCGGCGGTGTGCGGATCGACGACGACCCCGTGACGCTCGTGCACGGCGCGGATCGTCGCGACGCGGTCTGCGTGCGTGCTGCGCCCGGAGGCGAAGCCGTACGACGGCAAGCGCCCGGCCTCGGCGCTGCCGGAGATGTCGAACTGCCCGTCGCGCTCGAGCGCGGACCACAGCTCGCGCACGCGCGCGCAGTCGCGATCGGCCAGGTCGAAGACGAAACGCTCGAAGTTCGATGCCTTCGAGATGTCCATCGACGGGCTGCTCGTGTGATGCGTCTCGCGCGCGGCGCGCGGGCGATAACGCCCGGTGCGGATGAACTCGTCGAGCACGTCGTTCTCGTTGGTCGCGACGACGAGCCGCGAAACGGGAAGTCCCATCCGGCGCGCGATGTGACCGGCGAGCACGTTGCCGAAGTTGCCCGACGGGACGGTGAAGGAGACCGGCTCGTCGTCGGTGCGGGTGGCGGCGAAATAGCCCTTGAAGTAGTAGACGATCTGCGCGGCCACGCGCGCCCAGTTGATCGAGTTGACGGTGCCGATCGAGTGGCGCCGCTTGAAGAGAAGGTCGCTCGAGACCGCCTTGACCAGATCCTGGCACTCGTCGAACACGCCCTCGATCGCGATGTTGAACACGTTCGCATCGACGAGCGAATACATCTGCGCCGTCTGGAACGCACTCATCCGGCCGTACGGGGAGAGCATGAACACCTGGATGCCTGCGCGGCCGCGCATCGCGTACTCGGCCGCGCTGCCGGTGTCGCCCGAAGTGGCGCCGAGGATGTTCAGCTCGCTCTTCTGCTCACGCAGCACGTGCTCGAAAAGAGCGCCGAGCAGCTGCATCGCGACGTCCTTGAACGCGAGCGTCGGGCCGTTCGAGAGCTTCAGGAGCGCGAGACCCGGCTCGAGCCCGACGAGCGGCGTGATCTCGTCGCTGCCGAACACGTCGGCGGTATAGGTGCGCTCGCATAGCGTGCGCAGCTGCGCGGCCGGCAGGTCGTTGGCGTACAGCCGCAGGATCTCGAACGCGAGCGCGGCGTACGGCAGGCCACGCCAGCGGGCCAGCGTGGCAGAATCGACGCGCGGATAGCGTTCGGGGACGACGAGGCCTCCATCGGGCGCCAGGCCACCGAGCAGGATCTCGGTGAAACGCGCCGGCTCCATGCCGCCACGGGTGGACAGGTACTTCACTGCAGGTCTTCGAGCCGAATGCGCACGACGCGCGAGAGCACGGTATCCAGCGCCTCGATGCGCTCGATGGCGGCGACGATGCGCCGCTCGATCGTGCGGTGCGTGAGCAGGATGATGTCGGTCTGGTTCTCGCCCTCGGCCGGCTCGCGCTGCAACGCCGCGTCGATCGAGATCTCGCCGTCGGCGAGGATGCGCGTGATGTCGGCGAGCACGCCGGGCCGGTCGGCGACGCGCAGACGCAGGTAGTACGCGGTCTGTACCGCGTCGATCGGCAGCACCGGAAGGTCGGACAGCGACTCCGCCTGGAACGCCAGGTGGGGGACGCGGTTGCCCGGATCGGAGGTGAACATGCGCGCGACGTCGACGAGATCGGCAACGACCGCGCTCGCCGTCGGCTCGGCGCCGGCGCCCTTTCCGTAGTACATCGTGTGGCCGACGGCGTCGCCCTTGACCCAGACGGCGTTCATTGCTCCCTCCACACTGGCGATCAGGCGCGACGCCGGGATCAGCGTAGGGTGCACGCGCAGCTCGAAGCCTTCGTCGCCTGCCTCGGCCCCGTTGCGACGGCGCGCGATGCCGAGCAGCTTGATCCGGTAGCCGAGCTGCTCGGCGTAGCGGATGTCCTCGGCTTGCAGCTTGGTGATGCCCTCGACGTGGCACTTGTCGAACTGCACCGGAACGCCGAAGGCGATCGCCGAGAGGATCGTGATCTTGTGCGCGGCGTCGATGCCCTCGATGTCGAAGGTGGGGTCGGCCTCGGCATAGCCGAGCCGTTGCGCCTCGGCGAGCACGACGTCGAAGGCGAGCTTGCGCTCGCGCATCTCGGAGAGGATGAAGTTGGTCGTACCGTTGATGATGCCGGCGATCCATTCGATGCGGTTCGCCGTCAGCCCCTCGCGCAGCGCCTTGACGATCGGCACGCCGCCGGCCACCGCAGCCTCGAAGGCGACCATGACGCCGCGGCGCGATGCGGCAGCGAAGATCTCGTTGCCGTGCACGGCCAGCAGCGCCTTGTTGGCGGTGACGACGTGCTTGCCCTGCTCGATCGCCTCGAGCACGAGTTCGCGCGCGATTCCGTAGCCGCCGATCAGCTCGACGACGACGTCGATGTCCGGGTTCGCGAGGACGCGACGCGCGTCGTCGACGACGGCGACGCCCTCGCCCACCCGAGCGCGCGCACGTGCGACGTCGAGGTCGGCGATCTGCACGATCTCGATGGGTCGGCCGGCACGGCGCCGGATCTCGTCCTGGTTGCGACGCAGGACGTCGAAGGTTCCGCCGCCCACCGTTCCGATGCCGAGCAGGCCGACCCGGACCGGGCCGAGCTTTCCGTTGGGCCGATCCCCGGGCGCCGTGCGCCGTTCGCGCGCCTCGGGCCCGCTCACGCCGCGATCCGGATGAGGCCGTCCTTGCGGAACATCTCCTTGATGCCGCGCACGGCCTGGCGGATGCGCTGCTCGTTCTCGATCAGCGCGAAGCGGACGTGGTCGTCGCCGTACTCCCCGAAGCCGATGCCCGGAGAGACCGCCACCTTCGCCTCGACGAGCAGCTTCTTGGCGAAGTCGAGCGAACCCATCGCGCGATACGGCTCGGGAATGCGCGCCCAGATGTACATCGACGCGCTCGGCACCTCGACTTCCCAGCCGGCCTCGTGCAGCGCACGCGCGAGCACGTTGCGGCGCGTCTGGTACTTCAGGCGCGCCTCCTCGACGCACTCCTGGGGGCCGTCGAGCGCGGCAATGGCGGCGACCTGGATCGGCGTGAAGGTTCCGTAGTCGTGATAGCTCTTCATCCGCGCGAGCGCCGCGACCAGCTCGGCGTTGCCGACCATGAAGCCGATGCGCCAGCCCGCCATGTTGTAGCTCTTGCTCATCGTGAAGAACTCGACGGCGACGTCCATCGCGCCGGGCACCTGCATGATCGAAGGCGCGCGGTAGTCGTCGAACACGATGTCGGCGTAGGCGAGGTCGTGCACGACGATGATGTCGTGCTCGCGCGCGAGCGCGACGACGCGCTCGAAGAACGCCAGGTCGACGCACTTGGCGGTGGGATTGCTCGGAAAGCCGAGGATCATCATCTTCGGCTTGGGGGAGGTTTCGCGCACCGCGCGCTCCAGCTCCTCGAGGAAGTCGACCCCGGGCGTCATGCGCACGGGCCGGGTGTCGGCGCCGGCGATGACCGCACCGTAGATGTGGATGGGATAGCTGGGATTCGGCACCAGCACCGTGTCGCCGCGGTCGAGCGTGGCGAGCATCAGGTGCGCGATGCCTTCCTTCGACCCGATGGTGACGATCGCCTCGGTGGCAGGATCGATGTCGACGTCGTAGCGGCGCTTGTACCAGTCGGAGATCGCCTTGCGCAGCCGCGGGATGCCCTTGGAGATCGAGTAGCCGTGCGTGTGCGGGCGCTGCGACGCCTCGACGAGCTTGTCGATGATGTGCTGCGGAGCCGGGCCGTCCGGATTGCCCATGCTCATGTCGACGATGTCTTCCCCGCGCCGGCGCTCGGCCATCTTCAGCTCGCCCGTGATGTTGAACACGTACGGCGGCA
Organism: Zeimonas sp.; assembly: GCA_036406255.1. GTDB lineage: Bacteria > Pseudomonadota > Gammaproteobacteria > Burkholderiales > Burkholderiaceae_E > Zeimonas. Next base: position 1,255 of record DASWVL010000376.1, on the reverse strand, counting down.
GGCGCTGGATGCGAGAGAACTCGCGATGGAAAACCATGGGTCGACTCCGTTGAGCCAGAGAATGTAACATTTTCACTCGTTTCGGAGCGCTACCCGCAATGAAACTGCATTCGCAGATGCCGGCCGGCATCAACACGTTCACGGCGTACGGAGACGGCTGGTTCGACGTCAATGGCGAGCGGCACACGGGGTCGGTGCTCGTCGTTCCCGAGTCCGCCGTCCTCGCGTGGGGCGTCGCCGACTTCGACGCGCTCACGCAAGCCGATTTCGAACGCCTGCTCGCGCTCGAGCCCGAACTGGTGCTCCTCGGTACGGGCTCGCGCCAGCGCTTCCCGCATCCGGGCCTCACCGCGCCGCTGGCGAGCCGGCAGATCGGGCTCGAGGTGATGGACACCGGTGCGGCATGCCGCACCTACAACATCCTGGCCGGCGAGGGCCGGCGCGCGCTCGCCGCGCTGCTGCCGAGCGGCTGACCGGCGACGTGCGCAGCACGGTGGAGGGCTGTGATATGTTCGGTCGCATCGACGCAGTGCGTCGGATCGTTCCCAGCCGGGGTTTCGTTGAGCGTCCAGGTCGGCAGTCCGATTCCCGCTTTCCGCGCCGCCTCCACCGGCGGTGAAATCGACTCCGCGCACCTGAAGGGATGCACGCTCGTCCTGTACTTCTACCCGAAGGACAACACGCCGGGCTGCACGCGCCAGGGCTCCGACTTCCGCGACCGCCACGACGGCTTCGTCGAGGCCGGCGCCGTCGTCCTCGGCGTCTCGCGCGACAGCCTGAAGTCGCACGCGAACTTCAAGGCGAAGCTGCAGTTTCCCTTCGAACTCGTCTGCGACGCGGACGAGACGCTGTGTCGGGCATTCGACGTGCTCCGTGAAAAGAACCTGTACGGCCGGAGGGTGCTGGGCGTGGAGCGCTCCACCTTCGTCGTCGACGCGGACGGCAGGCTCGCCCGCGAATGGCGCGGCGTGCGCGTGCCGGGGCACGTCGACGAAGTGCTCGATTTCGTGCGCTCGCTCTGAGAAGCACACCGAATGCCGCTACCGAAGCCGCCGAACAAGCCCGCCACCCTGCTCGATCTGTCCCGCGCCGTCGAGGCGCGCGCCCGGCGCGGCCGGCGCAAGGACGAGTCCGCGCCCGAACCGGCAACCGAGCGCGCACCACGAGGAGCCGCCGAAGCGGGCGAAGCTTCGCCCCCGGCCCGCGTCGTGCCGATGCGCGGCACGTCACCCGCACCGTCGGCCGCCGACCAGGT
>DASWVL010000375.1:0-1801 GCA_036406255.1 Zeimonas sp. | reverse complement strand
GTCGAAGCAGCCGTGGATCACGCTGCCCGAGGGCACGCCGGCGGTTCCCGGCTACTACGATCGCGGCACGCACTGGCCGGCCGAGAGCCTTGCGCGCTACGAGGCGCTGCAGCCGGCGATCGCGCGGTATCGCGCTTCGCGATCCGCAACCTCGTAGCGAGCCACCATGCTGGCCGCATCGCTTCCGCCCGAACAGGGCGCACCGGTCAGGTTCCGCCGCTCGTCGCGATCGGCAGCGCGACCACGAACCTCGTTCCGCAGCCCTTGCCCGCGCTCGTCGCCGTGACCTGGCCTCCGTGCGCGAGGACGATCTCGCGAACGACCCACAGGCCGATGCCCAGGCCGCCTGTGCGGAACCGCCTTGCGCGTGCGCCCTGCGAGAACAGCTTGAACATCGAGACCTGCTCGTCGGGTTCGATCCCGATGCCGCGGTCCGACACCGACAGCAGCAGCGCATCGCCTCGCACGCGCATGGACAGTCCGATCGTCGTGCCGTCGCCGCTGAACTTCGATGCATTGCCGAGCAGGTTGATGAGGACCTGTGTCAGTCGTTCGGCGTCGGCCCACAGCTCGAAAACGCCGTTCGGCAGCCGCATGCGCAATGACTGCCGTCGGGCATCGAGCACCGGCCGACAAGCGTCGACGGCGTGCTCGACGAACGCCGTCGTCACGATCGCACGACGCTCGATCGCCAGGTTGCCGGTGGCCGCTCGCGTCGTCTCGGTGAGGTCGGCGATCACGCGCGACAGAAGTCCCACCTGAAGCTCGATCGTCCTCTGCAGGCGCGCGAGCTTCACCGGGTCGCCGGCCGAACGCGACAGCAGTGCGGCTGCGACGCCGATCGGCAACAGCGGGCGGCGCAACTCGTGGGCAACGATCGCGAGACGCTGCAGCGGAAGCGCACCGGCCGCCGGTGCTCCCTCCATTCCGGTCATGGCCGCACGCGCCCTTGGGCGCTGCTCCTGAACGCGTTACTGGCTCCGGACAACCCGTCCGCAGCGCCGGCGTCGAGAGTCTCGAGCGGCGTCCGCACATCGGTCGTCGCCAGCAGGCGCGCCTGCGCCTCGCGCATGCGGCTCTCGCGCAGTTGCGCGCGCACCGCCGACAGCTCGCGTTGCAGCGCCTGCAACGAGCCGTACGAGGGATCGACGGACGACATCTGGATACCCGGGTGGTCTTCGTGGAGCTTCCCGCCACCGAAAGCGGGCTCGCTCGAACCTTAGGCCCGCGGGGAGCGCCGGTCTGTAGGGACCTCTGGACAGATCGCGTCGGGCGGCGCCGACCGTCCTCGCAGTGCCGGCGTCAGGCCTCGATCAGCCCGTGGCGGATCGCCAGTCGCACCAGCGCGGGCACGTCGCCGACGCCGAGCTTGCCCATCCGGCGGCTGCGGTACGTGTCGACGGTCTTCGGAGAGAGATTCAGCACACGGCCGATCGATGCGCTGCTGTGCCCGCGCACGACCATGGCGACGATCTGCCGTTCGCGCGGCGACAGCATCGCGAAGCCGTCGTCGTCGCCTTCGGCGGTGAGCGCCTGCACGGCGAGATCGGCGACGCCCGGAGACAGGTGCCGCCGGCCGTGCAGTGCCGCGTCGATCGCTTGCAGCAACTCGCTCGTCGGCGAACCCTTCAGCACGTAGGAGAGCGCGCCCATGCGCAGCGCTTCGCCGACCTGCAGTGGCTGTGCCGACATCGTGAGAACGATGCAACGGATGTTCAGCGCGCGGCGCTGCAGCTCGGCGAGCAGTACGAGCCCGGAGCGCTCGCCGAGGCTCAGGTCGAGAAGCAGCAGGTCGGGTGCC
>DASWVL010000374.1:0-1597 GCA_036406255.1 Zeimonas sp. | reverse complement strand
GCGCCGGTGCGCCTCGTCTTCGAGCCGAAGACCTCGAGAATCGACTCCGACGAGCTGCTGCGCGTGCTGCGTGCGCACACGAGCCTCGAGACCGGCGTCGCGGTGAACCTCGTCACGATCGGCCTCGACGGCCGTCCGCGGCAGAAGAACCTCGCGACGATCCTCGCCGAGTGGTGCGAGTTCCGCGTCGACACGGTCACGCGGCGCAGCCGGCATCGACTCGGCCAGGTCGACGACCGCATCCACATCCTCGAAGGGCGCCAGCTGGTGCTGCTGCGCATCGACGAGGTGATCCGGATCATCCGCGAATCCGACGAGCCGAAGCCCGCGCTGATCGACGCTTTCGGCCTCACCGACCGACAGGCCGAGGACATCCTCGAGATCCGGCTGCGGCAACTGGCCCGGCTCGAGGCGATCCGCATCGAGAAGGAACTGGGCTCGCTGCGCGACGAGCGCGAGAAGCTCGACGCGCTGCTGAAGAGCCCCGCGAAGATGCGCCGGCAGGTGATCCAGGAGATCGAGGCCGACGCGAAGCAGTACGGCGACGACCGCCGCACGCTGATCGAGGCCGCCGAGCGCACGACGATCGAAGTGCGCGTGCCCGAGGAGCCGGTCACCGTCATCGTTTCGCAGAAGGGCTGGGTGCGCGCACGCCAGGGCCACGACCCCGACTACGACCCGGCGCAGGCCGGGTTCAAGACGGGCGACGCGTTCTACGGCGCCTTCGAGGTGATGACCACCGACAACCTGTACGCGATCGACACGACCGGCCGCGTCTTCACGATCGGCGTGTCGCAGCTGCCGTCGGCGCGCGGCGACGGCGTGCCGGTGACGAGCTTCGTCGAGCTGGAGCCGGGCGCGCGTATCGAGCACGTGTTCGCGGCGCCCGCCGCCACCGGCGTGCTGCTGTCGACGCACTGCGGCTACGGGCTGATCTGCCAGGCGAGCGACCTCGTCGGGCGCACGCGGCAGGGCAAGAGCTTCGTTTCGGTCGAGCCGGGCGATGCGCCGGCTCGGCCCGCGCTCTTCGTGCCGGGGATGGACCGCGTGCTGTGCGTCTCGCGCGCGGGGCACGCGCTCGTCTTCGACCTTGCCGAGGTCAAGGTGCTGCGCAACGGCGGACGCGGCGTGACGATGCTCAAGGTCGACGCGTCCGACCCGATGCAACAGGCGATCGTCTTCGGGCGCGAGGGCGTGCGCGTGCAGGGCACCGGCCGCGGCGCCAAGGCCGTCGATCGCGTACTGTCGGGCGTAGTGCTCGAAGCCTGGCGCGGCACGCGCGCGCGCAAAGGGCGCTACCTCGAGCCGCGGGTGGCAGGGGCAACGCTGTCGCTGCCCAAGCCACCGCCGCAAGGTACTTGAAAACTATTGCCCGCGCCCCGATGTGGGGCGCGGGTTCGCGGGCGCTGCCCGCGGGCTCTCCGGCGCTGCCGCTGCATCCGGCGTGCCGCGCCGTGCCGACCGTTCCACCCGTTTCCGACTGGTGCCGATTCCGATGACCGAAACCAAGCAGACACTGGGATTCCAGACCGAGGTCAGCCAGCTGCTGAACCTCATGATCCACTCGCTGTACAGCAACCGCGAGATCTTCCTGCGC
>DASWVL010000373.1:0-3341 GCA_036406255.1 Zeimonas sp. | reverse complement strand
CGACGCGGCTTACCTGCGCAACCCGGCGCCAAAGTACCCGCGCGCATCGCGCCGGCTGGGCGAGCAGGGGCGGGTCGTCCTGCGCGTACGCGTCGAGGCCGACGGGCGCCCCTCGCAGTGCGAGGTTCAGCGCTCTTCGGGCTCGTCGCGGCTCGACGAGGCCGCGCTCGCCGCGGTGCGCCGATGGAGCTTCATCTCTGCACGCCGCGGCGACGAGAAGGTGGCGGCGTGGGTTCTCGTGCCGATGGAATTCCGCCTGAACGACAGCTGACTACGGAGACCGACCGATGGGTTCCAGCCTGGGATTCGCACACTTCGTCGCGCACGCCGATGCGATCGCATGGGCCGTGCTCGCGGTGCTGGTCGCGATGTCGCTTGCGAGCTGGTACTGGATCGCCGCCAAGGCGCTGCAGTGGATGCGCTCGCGGCGTGCGTCGCAGGGGTTCCTCGCGGCGTTTCGCGACGCGCTGTCGTCGGACGCACGAGCGCAGCTAAGCTGCGCGATCGAGGCGAGCGGTCCGTATGCCCGCCTCGCCGGCGACGCGTTCGAGACGCTCGAGCGCCACCGCGCGAACGCCGCCCGCAACGCGCCCGAGCTGCCTGCCCGCGCCGAGGTTCTCGTGCGCTCGCTGCGGCGCTCGATCGTCCAGCAGTGTGCCAGGCTCGAGGCGGGGCAGACGCTGCTCGCCACCGTCGCATCCACCGCGCCCTTCGTCGGGCTGTTCGGCACCGTCTGGGGCATCTATCACGCGCTGCTCGCGATCGGCGACGCCGGCGCAGCCGGGCTGCAGGAGGTCGCCGGTCCGGTCGGCGAAGCGCTGATCATGACCGGCATCGGGCTGGCGGTCGCGATCCCTGCGTCGATGGCCTACAACGCGTTCGCTCGCGCCCGGCGCAACCTCAAGATCGGGCTCGAGGCCTTCGCGCACGACCTGCTCGTGCTGCTGCTCGAGGACGCTGCACCGCGTCCCGTCCACGACGCGGACGACGCGCGCGCACGGGGCGGCACGTCGGTGCCTCCGCGCCTGCAGGCGGTGCCCGGCGCGAGCTGACCGCGGGCTGAACGCGAACCGCAACGCATCTGCACAACAGGAATCCCGCATGGCGTTCTCGCTGCACGACGAAGACGGCGACGACGAAATCGTCGACATCAACATGGTTCCGCTGATCGACGTGATGCTCGTGCTGATGATCGTGTTCATGGTCACCGCGCCGCTGCTCACGCACGCGGTGAAGCTCGAGCTGCCTCGGGCGGCGAGCAGCGCGGTCGACGCCGGGAAGACCGCGCTTGACATCGAGATCGACGCCGAGGGGCGCGTGCACCTGGACGGCGCGGCGATCGACGAGGGCGCGCTTCCCGCGCGTTTCGCCGAAGCCGCCCGTCGCTCGCCGGAGACCGAGCTTCGCATCCGCGCCGACCGTCGCACGCCGTACGGGACGATCGCGCGCGTGATGTCGCAGGCGTCGCGCAACGGCCTCGCGCGAATCGGTTTCGTGACCGATCCGCGCGAACCTCCGATTCAGTAGTTGGCGGTCAGGCTCACGCGCACGGCGCGCGGCGAGCCCGGCGTGATGTTGTTGTTGCTGTGCGCCGCCGCGAAGTATTCGCGGTCGAACAGGTTCTCGACGTTCAGCTGCATGCGCAGGTCGGGCGTGATCTGGTAGTAGAGCGCCGCGTCGACCCGCGCGAAGCCCGGCAGCGTCACCGCGTTGTCGCCCGACGCGAACTGGTCGCTCGCGGCGACGACGCCGAGTCCTGCGCCCCATTTCTCGTCGAAGTCGTAGCGGTTCCACAGCGAGAACGTGTGCCTGGGCAGCTGCGCGATGCGGTTGCCGGAGGCGATCGTCGCCGACTGCGTGCTCTCGTATTCGCCATCCTGCCAGGCGTAGCCGCCGATCACGCGCCAGCCCGGCGCCAGTGTCCCGGCGAGCGAGATCTCGATGCCTTTCGCCCGCTGCCCGTCGACGAGGACCGAGCGCGTCGGGTCGGCCGGATCGGTGACTGCGACGTTCGTACGGTCGAGGCGGTAGAGCGCTGCCGTCGCAGCCAGGTCGTGCGCGATGTCCCATTTCACGCCCAGCTCGAGGTTGCGGAATTCCTCCGGATCGAGCGAGCGGTTCTCGGCGTTCAGCGAACCGAGCTGGTCCCCCGCGCGCGGCTGGTAGGCGACGGTGTAGCTCGCGTAGATCGACAAGGGCTCCGACGGCTTGTAGACGAGGCCGGCGCGGGGCGACACCAGGTTGTCGGTGTTCGACAGCGTGCTGCCGTCGCGGTGGTTGTCGAGCTCCACCTCGAAGCGGTCGAAGCGGACACCGGCGATCGCCTGCCACTTTGGCGAAAGGTCGATCTGGTCCTGCACGTACAGCGCGGCGATGTTCGCCGTGCTGCGGTTGTTCGCGTCGGTCGGGCGCTGCGCGAAGCGGACCGGTACGAAGCTGACCGGCGAGGCGACGGGCACCGACAGCGAGCCGCCGTCGAAGAAGCCGCTGTTGCGGAAGTTGTCGCTCGTCTGGCGACCGAGTTCGGCGCCGAAGAGCAGCGTGTGCGCGATCGATCCGGTCCGCGTCCGGTAGCGCAGGTCGGTCTGGTTGAAGAAGTTCGTGCGGTCGTTGCGGTTGTTGTACGCGGCGAGCGAGACCATCGTCCCGTCGGCGCTCACCGCGCCGGGAAAGACGTTCTGGTAGAACTTGTCGTAGTTCGCCCAGCGCGTGTGGTTGATCAGCTTCAATCCGTCGCCGAAGTCGTGATCGACCACGGCATCGAGCGCATCGACGCGCGCCCAGGTCTCGCTCAGGTCCGGATTGCCGAAGAAGGTCGAAGGGTCGACGTCGACGGGGCGGCCGGCGAACGACGGCACCCCGCGGTCGGCGGTGCGCCGGTCCTTGAAGTGCTCGTAGCCGATGCGCACGAGCGTGCGATCGCCGGCGCGGAACGCGAAAGTCGGGTTGATGCCGTAGCGCTCGACGCCGACGAAGTCGCGGTAGCTGTCCGAGTTCTCGTAGACGCCGGTCACGCGGAATGCCGCCGCGTCGGAGAGCGGCCGGCCGAAATCCGCCGTCACGCGCCGCTCCTTCCACGAGCCGAGTCGAAGCGTCGCTTCGCCGATGTCCGACCATTGCGCCTGGCGCGTGACGCGGTTGATCACGCCGCCGGTCGCGCCGCGGCCGAAGATCATCGCGTTCGGCCCCTTGAGCACCTCGACTCGTTCGATGTTGTAGAGATCGCGGAAGTACTGGGCGTCGTCGCGGATGCCGTCGATGAAGAAGTTCGCCGTCGAGCCGATGCCGCGGAACACCGCCTGGTCGCGGTTGCCTTCGCCCTGCGCCATCGTCACGCCGGG
>DASWVL010000372.1:0-2928 GCA_036406255.1 Zeimonas sp. | reverse complement strand
CCGGTGCGTGAAGGTGCCGCGGCCCGAGTCCTGGCCCGAGAGGCGAACGTCGTAGCCCGAAGCGAGCAGCGTGGCGAACGCGAGGTGTTCGCCCATTCCCCAGTCGAGCGGATGTGCGCCTTCGGCCATCGAGCGCCGGTCGTTGATCACGCGCTCGACGAGCGGGTGGACCTTGATGTTCGGCGGCACCGTGGTGATCTTCTCGCCGAGCCGACGCAGTTCGGCCATCGGCACGGCGGTCTCGGCGGCGTCGGTCCACTTGCGGTTCAGGAACGGCATCCAGTCGACCGAGAATTTGCTCTTGAAGTCGGTGATGACCGGATCGAAGGTGTGCTTGCCCTCGTCCATCGCCTTGCGGTACTCGGCAACCATGCGCTCGGGATCGCTGTCGGCGATCACTTCCTGTCGCACCAGCTTGTCGGCGTAGAGCTTGCGCGTGCCGGGGTGCTGCGCGACCTTCTTGTACATCATCGGCTGCGTGACCGCCGGCGTGTCCTGCTCGTTGTGGCCGAGCTTGCGATAGCAGACGATGTCGACGACGACGTCCTTGCGGAACGCCTGCCGGAAGTCGAGCGCGAGTTGCGTCGCGTAGACGACCGCTTCCGGGTCGTCGCCGTTCACGTGCAGCACCGGTGCCTCGATCATCTTGACGACGTCGGTGCAGTACAGCGTCGAGCGCGTGTCGCGCGGATCGGACGTGGTGAAGCCGATCTGGTTGTTGATGACGATGTGCACCGTCCCGCGCGTGCCGTAGCCGCGCGTCTGCGCAAGGTTCAGCGTCTCCATCACGACGCCCTGCGCGGCGAAGGCGGCGTCGCCGTGCACGAGCACCGGCAGGACCTGGTCGCCGTTGCGATCGCCCCTGCGCGTCATGCGCGCCCGGCACGATCCCTCGACCACCGGGTTGACGATCTCCAGGTGCGACGGGTTGAACGCGAGCGACAGGTGCACGGGGCCGCCGGGGGTCGTGACGTCGCTCGAGAAACCCTTGTGGTACTTGACGTCGCCGCTGGGAAGATCGTCGGCGTGGCGCCCCTCGAACTCGGCGAACAGGTCCTTCGGCATCTTGCCGAGCACGTTGACCAGCACGTTCAGCCGGCCGCGGTGCGCCATCCCGATGACGATCTCCTGGATGCCCATCTCGCCGCCGCGTCGCACCAGCTCGTCCATGGCGGGGATGAAGCTCTCGCCGCCCTCCAGCGAGAAACGCTTCTGGCCGACGAACTTCGAGTGCAGGTAGCGCTCGAGCCCTTCGGCGGCCGTGAGACGTTCGAGGATGCGCTTCTTGCGGTCGGTGGAGTAGCTCGGCCGCGAGCGCGTCGACTCGAGACGCTCCTGCAGCCAGCGCTTCTGCGCCGGATCGCTGATGTACATGAACTCGGCGCCGATCGAGCCGCAGTACGTGTCGCGCAGCGCCTTGACGATGTCGCGCAGCGGCGCGCTGTCGAAGCCGAAATAGGTGTTCGCCGCCGAGTAGATGTGCGCGTGATCGCCTTCCGTGAAGTCGTAGAAGGCGGGCTCGAGCTCCGGGATCGGCGGCCGCTCCTGGCGCTTCAGCGGATCGAGGTCGGCCCAGCGCGAGCCGAGGAAGCGATACGCGGCGATCAGCTGCTGGACGAAGACCTGCTTGCGCGCGGTGGCGGCGTCGCCGCCCATCTGCTGCGGCTGCAGCAGGCCTTCCTTCGCGCGCTCGGCGAAGGACTGGACGATCGGACCGTGCGCGATGTCGCGCGTTTCGGGGCTGCCGTCGGCGGCAGGGACACCCTGCAGGCTGTCGAACCAGGCGCGCCACGCGTCGGGCACCGACGCGGGATTGTCCAGGTAGCTCTCGTAGAGTTCTTCGACGTACGGGGCGTTGCCGCCGAACAGATAGGAGTTCGACTGGAGCGCTTTGAACATGGTTTCTTCACCTTGCGGAACGAGTTTCTCGTCCAAGATGCCCGGCGTGCCTTGCTGCGGCAGCCGGCGAACGCCCTCCGGCTTCCGGAGCGGGTCGTTCGAGATTCGACGATGGGGATGGACGAGTTCAGCTCATCGGAATGCGTGCTCGCGAAGGAGCAGGGAATCGTCCGATGGTATCACCGCGCCGGCGCACCCGCCGTGCGCTGCATGCGCTCGGCGGTCTGGAGGTAGACGCCGACCGACGGACCGCCGAGTGCGACCGCGCGTTGCGCGGCCTGTCGGGCCGCCTGCACATCGCCGGTGTCGGCGAGCGCGTGCGCAAGGTTGTTCCATGCGTCGGCGAAGTCGGGATGCCGTGCGAGCAGCGCCCGATAGGCATCGACCGCCTCGCGCGGACGCTCGTCGGCGAGCAGCGCGTTCGCGCGCGCGAAGGCGACGAGCCGATCGGCGGGCGCGCGCGCGAGAAGCGCGTCGTAGGCGCGCAGGGCCGCCGCCCGATCGAGCCGTTCGAGCGCCACCGCGGCACGCAGCGCGGTCGTCGTCGCCACCGACGCCGGGATCCGCGACGGGTCGACGACGATCATCGACCAAGAGCCGGCACGCGCCCAGGTACGTTCGAAGGTGTCGATCGACATCGTCATCGACGCCTGGGTTCCGGAGTGCAGCACCACCTGGCCCGCCGGCAGGTCGTAGCCGATGAGCACCGCGTAGTGCCAGATCGGCGTCCACGACAGGCCGAGGTTCTGGAACACGAGCACCGGCACGCCCTCGGCGACGAGTCGCAGCAGCGACGCGAGCTGCGCATCGAGCGGCACCGAGAGCATCGATTCGCGCCGCGGTTGCGCCAGCATCTCGGCCTGCAGGCTTCCCTTGCGCGCAGGCAGGTAGACCGCGTCGACGAGGCGCTGCAACCCGACCGGCCGGCCGGCGGCGGCGAGCGTCATGGCGAGCGCCGCCGGGCCGCACTGGTAGTCGCTCTGGGCGACGAAAGGCACGTCGCCGATCGCCGCGCGCGGTGCGAGCGTC
>DASWVL010000371.1:0-2004 GCA_036406255.1 Zeimonas sp. | reverse complement strand
CGGCCTCGCCGACATCGCCGCGAGCATGAGCCCGCCGATGACGCTCGAAGCCTTCGCGCCGACGATTGCCACGATCGTCCACGGCACGACGGTGACGACCAACGCCACCCTGACCGGCACCGGCGCGAAGAGCGGCCTGCTGACGACGGAGGGCGTGCGCGACGCGCTCGAGATGCGCCGCGGCGTGCGCGAGGAGCAGTACAACAACCGCTACACGAACGTGAAGCCGCTCGTGCCGCGCTTTTTGCGCGCGGGGATTCCGGGGCGCATCGATCGCGACGGCAAGGAGACGGCGCCGCTCGATCTCGACGCAGTGCGCGACGCGATCGCGCTGTTCCGCGACGAGGGCGTGCAGGCGGTGTCGCTCTGCTTCATGAACTCGTTCGCGAACCCCGCGCACGAGCAGGCGGCGGCCGAGCTCGTGCGCCGCGAACTGCCGGACGCCTACCTGTCGGTGTCGACGGACCTGCTGCCGTCGATCCGCTTCTACGAGCGCGTCAGCACGACCGCGCTGAACTCCTACGTCGGCCCGAAGCTGAACCATTACCTCGACCAGCTCGTCGGGCGGCTGAAGGGCATCGGCTTCGACGGGCTGCTCTTGATCATGCAGTCAAACGGCGGCGTGATCTCGCCCCAGCTCGCGCGTGAGAAGGCGGCGCTGACGCTGCTGTCCGGACCGGCGGGCGGGCCCGGCGCGGGCCTGCACTACGTGCGCGTGCATGGCCAGAACAAATGCATCGTCACCGACATGGGCGGCACGAGCTTCGAGGCCTCCGTCGCGGTCGATGCGCCGATGATCAAGAACGACGGCGAGATCGCGCGCCACAAGATCGCGTTGCCGATGCTCGACATCCACACGATAGGCGCCGGCGGCGGCTCGATCGGCTGGCTCGACGAAGGCGGACTCCTGCGCATGGGTCCGCAGAGCGCCGGCGCGGATCCCGGCCCCGCCTGCTACGGCAAGGGCGGCAAGCTGCCGGCCACCACCGATGCCAACGTCGTGCTCGGCTACCTCGATCCGGACTTCTTCGCCGGCGGCAGGATGAAGCTCGACGTCGCCGCCGCGCGCGCCGCGATCCTTGAACACATCGCGCGCCCGATGGGCCTCTCCGTCGAGGACGCCGCGGCCGGCATGTACCGCGTCGCCTGCAACAACATGGCGCAGGGCGTGCGCGAGGTCACGATCAAGCGCGGCTTCGATCCGCGCGAGTTCCCCTTCATCCCCGCCGGCGGCGCCGGGCCGATCCATTCGTGCCTGATCTGCGAGGAGCTCGAGATCCCGCTGCAGATCGTGCCGCGCGAGTCCTCGGTGCTGTGCGCGTTCGGCATGCTGATGAGCGACTTGAAGCACGACTTCGTGCGCACCTTCGTCGCGCGGCTCGACGCGCTCGACTGGGCGAAACTCGCCGGCATCATCGACGCGATGGCCGCCGACGGCGCGCGCCAGCTCGACGAGGAGCGCATCCCGGAGGCGCGGCGCCGCTTCGACGTGAAACTCGACTGCCGCTACGTGAAGCAGTACCACGAGGTGTCCTTCGTCGTGCCGCGCGCGCTGATCGACGCGGGCGACGCCGCGGGCATCACCCGCGCGTTCCATGCCGAGCACAACCGCCTGTACGGCTACTCGCTGGACGCCGAGAACACCCCGGTCGAGGTCGTCAACGTACGCGTGCAGGCGATCGGCGTCACCGACAAGCCGGTCGCGCGCCACGAGGAATGGGCGGGCGAGGATGCGGCGCACGCGCTCAAGGGGCGGCGCGCCGTCTATATCCCCGAGACGAAGAAGTTCCATGAGGTGCCGGTCTATGACGGCCACCGCATGCGGTACGGCAACCGCATCGACGGGCCGGCGATGATCGAGCAGGAGACGACCGCGATCTTCGTCAGCGAATCGTTCGACTGCGTCGTCGACGCGCTCGGTTCCTTCGCGCTGTACCGCAAGGGACGCGAAGACCTCGTCCAATCGTGCATTCAAGACATGAAGGAGGCGCTGGCATGAGCACC
>DASWVL010000370.1:0-3287 GCA_036406255.1 Zeimonas sp. | reverse complement strand
ACGAAGCCGCGCGACGGCGCAGGCGGGACGGTCGACGCGTACGCCGAGCACCTGCGCGGCACCGACGCGGCGGTGTTCTCGCGCTCGTCGAACCTGCGCGGGCTGCTCGACACCGACCATCCGTTCGAATACCTGGGCGGCATCTCGAGCGCGGTGCGATTCCTCGACGGCCGCAGCCCGCAGCTGTACATCTCGAACCTGCGCGACGCGAAGCGCGCACGGCTGCAGAACGCGTCGACCTTCCTCGCCACCGAGCTGCGCTCGATCTACCAGCACCCGAACTGGATTGCGCAGATGCGCGACGAGGGCTACGCGGGGACGCTGCAACTGCTGAACGCGGTCAACAACTTCTGGGGCTGGCAGGCGATGGACCGCAACGTCGTGCGCGACGACCAGTGGCAGGCGTTCCACGAGATCTACGTGAAGGACCGCTACCGGCTCGGCACGCGCGAGTGGTTCGAGCAGGCGAACCCGGCCGCGCTCGCCCAGATCGCCGAGCGCATGCTCGAGGCGATCCGCAAGGGCTACTGGCGCGCCGACGCGGCGACCGAGCGCGAGCTCGTGCAGGCGTGGCGCGAGATCGCGCAGCGGCACGACGTGCACACGACGAACGAGGCCTTCGTCGCACACGTCGAGAAGCTCGCGCAGGGCTATGGGCTCGACGCGATGCAGGCGCAACAGGCACCCGCCTCGCAGGCTTCGGTCGAGGCTGCGAAGCTCGCATCGCCCGAAGCACCACCCCAGGATGTCGTTCCGGCCGACGAAGCCCCGCCCGATGCGCCGCTCGAGCGCATACGCGGACAGGAGCTGCGCGAGGTGCCTCGCGAACCGCCGACCGACATGCCGTTTGCGTGGACCTACGCCGCGTGGATCGCGCTGATCGTCGCCGCCGGCGCCGCGACGCAAGCCTGGGGCGCATGGCGCGATCGGAAACTGCCGACACCCGCCTGACACCGCCGAGCCCGTTCACCCCTTCTCCCTTCTGCCTCCACCCATGCCCGCATTCGAATCGTTCCTCTACGAGATCTCCCGCTTCTTCCTGGCGCCGGTGCTGATCCTGCTCGCGGCGATGTTCGCGTATGCGCTGTACTGCCTCGGCGCACTGCTCGCCGAATCTGCGCTGCGCACCGTGCGTGGACACGGTCGCCGGCCGCTCGCGCGCTGGCTGCACGCGCGGCCCGATGCGAGCCCCGAACGTCTCGAGCTGCACGTGCTGCGCCGCCTCGAGATGCAGCGCATCGTCAGCCGCACCGCGCCGATGCTCGGCCTGGTCGCGACGATGATCCCGATGGGTCCGGCGCTCGTCGCGGTTGCGTCGGGCAATGCGCAGGGGATGGCGGAGAACCTCGTGGTCGCCTTCTCCGCGGTGATCGTCGCGCTGCTGTCGGCGGCGATCACGTTCGTCGTGCAGTCGGTGCGCCGCCGCTGGCTGCTCGAGGAGCTCGACGCGCTGCTCGGTGCGCGCGGAGCCAGCAATGCGTGAGCGGCGCATCGCCATCGACATCCTGTCCGACGAAGACGGCGACGACCCGATCCTGAGCGTCGTCAACATCGTCGACGTCTTCCTCGTCGTCATCGCCGTGCTGCTGATCGCGGTGATGGAGAACCCGTTGAACCCGTTCGCGACCGAGGACGTCGTCGTGCTGCGCACTCCGGGCGAGCCCGACATGCGCATGCTCGTGCGCGAAGGCAGGGAATTGAAGGAGTACCGCTCGTCGGGGCAGATCGGTGAGGGGGAAGGCGCGAAGGCCGGGACGGCGTACCGCCTGCGCAACGGTTCGATGGTCTACGTTCCCGAGGCACCGGGCCGCGATCGGCCATAGCCGGCATCGTCGGCGCGACCGACGCACGACCGGCGCAGCCCCCCGGCGACCGGCGCGGCCTCGGCGACCGGCGCGTCGCCACCGCGAGACGGAAGACCCTGACGCTCGAAAGGAAATAATCCGACGCATCGGGGCACTACTTAAGCTATATATACGATATATCTAATAGCCTAAAGCCGGGAGGAGTCGCCGATGACGCGACGCTGGACAGACCTGTCGATTTCGGTGTTGGCCAGCGTGGTCAGCGTCCTGCTGTCGTGGCCGTTCTGGCGCGACTTCGAGTTCTGGCCCGAGTCGCAGTGGGCGTGGTCGCTCTACTTCGCGCTCGGCTTCGTGCTTGCCGTCTACGTGTTCCACGCGTTCCTCGGCAGCCTGCGCGAGCTCTTCGAGCACGAGGAGGGCTGAACGTGTGCAACGACGAACCGCGCAAGCGGCGCATCGCACTGGCGGTGCTCGGTTTCATGATGCTCATCTTCGCAGCGCTGTCGGTGTTCTCGTTCACCGGCTCGCGCGAGCAGGCGCTGCCGCAGAGGGTCTCCTTCGACGGCCACTCGGCGGTGGAAGGACGGCGTGTCTTCCAGGCCTACAACTGCATGGGCTGCCACACGATCGTCGGTAACGGCGCGTACTTCGGCCCCGATCTCACCGACCTCTACCGCCGCGCCGGTCCCGCGTGGCTCGCCGCGTTCCTGCCATCGGCCAACGCATGGCCCACGGCCACGGCGATCCGCCTGCAACTGGCCAACCCGGCGATCGCGGACGCGGCCGGCACCGACCGTTTCGAGGACTACCTCGAGCGCTACCCGGCCGCGCGCGAGCGCATCGAGCGACGCGGCGGAACGCCGACGCACATGCCTACGCTCCCGTTCACGCGCGACGAGATCGGACAGCTGCTGGCGTTCCTCCAGTACACGTCGCAGATGCACACCGAGGGCTGGCCGCCGGCACCGCTGCCCGGCGTGCGGGAGGCAGCCGCGGCCGCCCGGACCGGCATCGAAGGAACGCCGGGGCTTGCGCAAGCGACGGCGGCGGCGCCGGCCGCCGCGACGAAGGCCGCATCGGGCGCGTCGGCCTCGTCCGCATCGACGAGACCGTCCTCGCCGCTCGAAGCGGCGGCGCACGGTGCGCAACTGGCAAACGAGCTTGGCTGCCTCGCGTGCCACTCGAAGGGCGACGATCGCGTCGTCGGCCCCGGCTGGGCGCACCTGTACGGCTCGCAGCGCCCGCTCGCCGACGGCTCCGCCGTGCAGGCCGACGAGAGCTATCTCGCCGAAGCAATCGTGCGGCCCGACGCGCACGTCGTGCGCGGCTATCCGCCGGGCGTGATGCCGAGCTACGAAACGATCACCACCGCCGAGCAGCGCGACGCGCTCGTCGCGTACATCCGCAGCCTGGGGAGCAAGTGATGCGCATCGAATACCAGACGCAGCGGCTGAGCTATCGCTTCTTCCTGCTGATGCTCGG
>DASWVL010000369.1:0-26835 GCA_036406255.1 Zeimonas sp. | reverse complement strand
CGCCGCGCCCGCCGCCGCGCCGGGCGGCGCGCCCGGCTGGGGAATGTTCGGACTGGCGATGGTCTTCGTCCTGCTCACCTACGGAGGGTGGAACGAAGCGGCGTATCTCGGCGCGGAGCTGAACGACGTCGCGCGCAACATGCTGCGCGTACTCGTCGCCAGCATCGCGATCATCACGGCGCTCTACCTGATGGTGAACCTCGCGTACTGGTACGGGCTCGGCATCGGCGGGATGGCCAAGAGCAACGCCGTCGCCGCCGACCTGTTGCGCGTGAGCTTCGGCCGCAGCGGCGAGATCCTCGTCTCCGCGATTGTCGCGGTCTCGGCACTCACGTCGATCAACGCAACGATGATCGTCGGCGCGCGCTCGAGCTTCGCAGCGGGCAACGACTGGCCGGCACTCGCCGGCCTCGGGCGATGGCACGCCGCGCGCGGCACGCCGGCCAACGCACTGCTCGCGCAGGCGCTGTTCGCGCTCGCGCTCGTCGCCCTGGGCAGCAACGCGCGTGGCGGATTCGAGACGATGGTCGAGTACACGGCACCCGTGTTCTGGGCCTTCTTCCTGCTGAGCACGCTCGCCCTGATCGTGTTGCGCCGGCGCGACCCGGACGCGCCGCGCCCGTTCCGCGTGCCGCTGTATCCGGTGCTGCCGCTCGTCTTCGTCGCCGTCTGCGCGTACATGCTGTGGTCGTCGCTCGCCTACGTGCGGCTCGGGGCGATCGTCGGCGTCGCCGTGCTCGCCGCCGGCGTGCTCGTCATGTTCGCGCTCGACGTGCGCGGCGCGCAGGCAGCGCGTTCAGGCTGACAGCGCCGGGCGGACATCGCCGGCGGCGCGCATCGGTCGCATCACGCGCCACAGCACGCGCGGCCGCAGGATCGCGGCCGGCGGATCGACGAGGTTCAGCACCCGGTGGAACGCAAGTGCGACCGCATCGTCGTGCTGCGCGACGCGATGCACGCGCGCGAGATAGCGGTTGATCGCGGCCAGCGCCGCAGGACGGCGTCCCTCGATCTGCGGGAAACGCAGATCGCCGCCGGACGCCACGTCCCATGGCGCATCGACGAGCGCCGACGCGCGCTTCAGGTAGCGTCGTGCGAGGCCGGCCTTGCCGCGGCCCAGTTCCTCGTCGAGCGCGAGCGCCTCGAGCGCCGCGACGGTCATCCCCTGGCCGAAGATCGGATTGAAGCTGCAGATCGCGTCGCCGATCGGCAGGATGCCGTCGGGCATCGACAGCCGTTCGTAGTGACGCCGCCGGCTACCTTCGATCCGGTACGCGACGACGTCGGTCAGCGGCCGCGCCGACTGCGCGACGCGCGCGAAATCGGGCACCGCAAGCGTCTTCGCGAACTCGAGGAAACCGCTCGCGCTCGCCTCGGGCCGGATCCCGGCGAGGCCGAACAGCGTCATCACCCAGCGTCCGCCTTCGATCGCGAGCAGCGCCCCCCCGCGCGGCTCGGGCGGCTCGGCGAGCCGCAGCAGCACGCGCGCGTCGTCGGGCAGATCGCCGGGGTGGCGCTCGAACTCGCGCGTCACGTACGCGACGTCGGAATGCACGAACGATTCGTCGGGAACGCGGCGGCCGCGCGCCGCGAGCCAGCCCGGCAGGCGCGAGCCGCGCCCGGTCGCATCGATCACCAGCTCCGCGTCGAGCGCTTCGACCCGGTCGGGCAGGGCGAGGTACGACCAGTCGACACCGACGACGCGCGTGCCGTCGGCCGACCAGCGTGGCGCGACGACGCGAGCGCGCTCGAGGAAGCGCACCCTCGGCTCGCGTCGCACGAGGTCGCGCACGACCGCTTCGAGCGTGCAGCGGCTGACGAGCATCGCCGGCAGCTGCATCGAGTCGAAGCGGCGCAGGAAGCCGCCGCCGGCGTGGATCAGCACGTCGCGCGAGAAGTCGCCGGGCTCGGCGCCGGCCGCGACCGCTCGCGCGGCGAAATCCGGGAAGAGCCGTTCGAGCGCGCCGCGGCCGCCGGAAAGGAGTCCGTGCGCGTGCCGACCCTGTGGAACGCCCTTGCGTTGCGCCGCCACAATCGGCAGTTCGTCGCGTTCGATCAGGACGACTTCGTCGAAGTGGCGGGCGAGCGTCTTCGCACTCGCCAGGCCGGCCATGCTGGCGCCGATGACGACGGCGCGTCGGGCAGACGAAGAGATCATCATGGGCACCTCCGATGGGAGCGAAACCCCAGCGTCCGCCCCGACGCGATTCCCGCTCGTGTCAGCGGCGTTTCCACGGCGTTTCACGCGCCGTTGCGCGCTGCGGGATGGAAGCGGCGGGCGCGCGCTCCTGGAATCGGACGCGCCCCGCATCGAGGAGCGACGCATGCAGGGTCTGTCGATCCAGCTGCTCGGCCGCCCGCGCATCGAGCGCGACGGTGTCGCCGTTTCCGCAAGCCTGCCGGTCAAGGGGCAGGCAATGCTCTTCTACGTCTGTGCACAGCGGCGCTCCCTGTCGCGCGGCAGCCTGGCCGCGCTGCTGTGGGGCGAAACCGGCTCGTCGAAAGCGCGCGCGAACCTGCGGCTGACGCTGACGCGACTGCGCCGCGTCCTCGGCGACGCGCTCGATCTGGACGGCGACGAGATCGCGGTGTCACCCGACGTGTCGGTCGATCTGTACGGTTTCGATGCGCTCGCCGCACGCCTCGACGACGCGACGATCGAGGAACTCGATGCGGTCGCGACGCAGTTGCGGGGCGAGTTCCTCGAAGGATTCGCGCTCGCCGACGCCGGCGCATTCGAGGAGTGGGTCGACGGCGAACGGCTGCGCACCCGTCGCGCCGCGTGCAGGCTGTGGCAGCGCCTCGGCGCATTGCGCGAGGCGGTCGGCGACGCGGAAGGCGCCCTGCAGGCGGCACGTGAACGCATCCGGCTCGAGCCGTGGGACGAAGCGGCGCACGAGGAATTGATGGAGCGGCTGGCGACGCAAGGCCGGCCCTGGGCCGCGATCGCGCAGTTCGAGGCACTGCGTCGCACGTTGGCCGAAGAACTGGGCGCCCGCCCGGGCGAGAAGCTCGAGGCGCTCCACCGCCGACTACTCGCCGACACCCCCACAGGCGGCGCGATCGCGCACCGGCCGCCTGCCATCGACGCCGACACCGCGGGCACGCCCGCGCTGATCGGGCGACAGGCCGACCTCGACGCGATCGAGCGCGATCTCGCGGATCGCGATTGCCGCTCGCTGGTGCTGCTCGGACCGGGCGGAATCGGCAAGACGATGCTCGCGCGTGGCGTCGCCGCTCTCGTGGCGGATCGTTTCCGTGACGGCGCGGCGATCGTGTCGCTCGCCGACACGACAGCGGCGAGCGCGTCGGAAGCCGAGGAGCGCGTCGTCGGCGCGATCGCGCAGGCGCTCGGTCTCGCGCTGCCGGGTCCGACACCCGCGCGGCAGGCACTGCCCGAGTCGCTCGCCGAGCGCGAACTGCTGCTCGTGCTCGACAACGCCGAAAGCGCGCGCGGCGCTACCCCATGGCTCTCGGAGCTCCTTGGGCGTGCCCCGCACGTGAAGCTTCTGCTCACTTCCCGCCAGACCGTGCCGATCGCCGGCACCTGGCTGCGCGACGTCGGCGGCCTGGACGACAGCGCGGCAGCCGCACTGTTCGCCCGCTGCGCGCGACGTGTGTGCACCCACTTCGATGTGAAGGCGCAGCAGGCGGACGTGAGCCGTATCTGCAGGCTCGTGGGCGGATCTCCGCTTGCGATCGAGCTTGCCGCCCGCCGGGTACACGTCCTTTCCTGCGCCGATCTTGCCCGGCATCTCGGCGAATCGATCGACCTGCTCGACGATGCCGCCGCGCCTGCACGCCATCGCAGCGTCCGCGTCGTGCTCGACGAGAGCTGGCAGGGGCTCGACGACGGTTTACGCGCGGCCGCGTGCCGGCTTTCGGTGTTCGACGGCGCCTTCGATGCGGAGGCAGCCGAGGCGATCGCGCAGGTCGGCGCACTCGGCCTTTCGCGGCTCGCCGAGCACTGCTGGCTCGGGCGCGGCGGCGAAGGCCGATTCTCGATGCATCCGCTCGTTCGCCGCTACGCGCGCGAACAAACTGTGGCCCGCGAAGCGGGTGCACACACACTACAGGCTGCACACGCGCAGCACTACCTCGCGCGCTATGCGAAGCAGGCGGCTGCGCTGGCGCAGGACCCGGCCCCGGAGGTCCTCGCGCGCGCCGATGCGGACGTCGACGAACTGCGCGCGGCGCTCGCCTGGGCGCTCGAGCGGGCGCCGACGCCGATGCTGGCCGAGCTCGTCGACGCGGCCTGGCCGTACCTGCAGCGCAAGGGCTGGATCGACGAGTTCGAGTCGGCGATGACGCAGGCGACGGCGCGCCGAGACGTCGACGCCGAAGCCTGCGCCCGCTGGCGCGCGTGCCTGGGGCACGGCCGCTTCGTGGAGGGGCGCGCAACCGAAGCGGCGGAAACCGGCTCACGCGCACTCTCCGGGTTCGGTGAACCGCTGTCGCGGTTCGCGCCTGCGTGGTACGCGCATTCGATCGTCGCGCCGATCCGCTACGCACGCGCAAGACGCCGGCTCGGCGACGACGCGTTCCGGCGCCGGGCGCGCCACGTCATCGATTCGATCTGCTACGTCGGCGAGCTGTCGCACATCGGCGGCGAACCGCACAAGTCGCTCGCGCTGTGCCTGCGCGGCCTCGCGCTGCTGCGCCACGCGGGGCCGTGCGCCGAAGGCGCGTGCCTGTTGGGCGCGGCCGCCTACATGACGAGCGTGCTGCGCGCCGACCGCATCTCGCGCCGGTTCGCGCAGCGGGCGATGGCGATCGGCAGTGCCGCCGGCTCGCCGCTCGCGCGCGCCCATGCGCTCAGCATGACGAGCCTCGCCCGGATCACGCGCGGCGAGTGGGACGGCATGGACGAAGCGCTCGCCGAGGCGATCGACCTGTACCGCGCGCTCGGGCAGCCGCGCTGGACGATGGAAGCGTGCAGCTTCCGCGGCAAGGCGCTGTACCTGCAGGGCCGGCTGGACGAATCGCGGCGTGCTTTCGAGACGCTCGACGCGGAAGCCAGGCACGGCGGGGACGCGCTCGGACGCCACTGGGCGACGCTCGGACTCGTCGAATGCGGTCTGCGGGCCGGCGACGTGACGCCGGCGGCCGCGCTGGCGATGCTCGACGACGTGCGCCGCTTCGCCACGCGGATCGAATACTCCGACCCGGCGGAGATCATCCGCCAGCATGGCCTGACCGCCGTCTTTCGCGTCCGCGCCGGCCAGCGCGCAGGCGCGAGTGAAGCGGCGAGCCTCGCGGCGGCGTTGATCGGCCGCACCCGACTGTGCGGATTCTGGTCGCTCGAGGGCTACAGCGGCGCGATCGAGGCGATGGTTTCGCTCGCCGGCGACGAGCCGCAGTGGCTCGGACACGCGCGGGCGAGCGCGCGACGGTTCGCCCGGCTGGCGCGCCATTTCCCGATCCTGCGTCCACGCGCCACGTGGGCGGCAGCGCTCGTGCGCACGAGCGGCGGCGGCACGAAGCCGGCGAGCGACGGCCTGGCACGCGCTTCTCGACTGGCCGAACGCTGGCACGTCGGCCTCGACGCGATGCTCCTCGCGCAGGCATGAGCACCTTCGGCTTGCGCATATCGCCCGGCCTGCGCGAGGGTCGCTGTCAGAATGCCGGGTCCGCCCGGCGGGCGCAGAGGAACGCCGCCCGCCGCTGACCCACCCCGACCGGAATCCCGCGATGCGCATCGAAACCCTGGCCGTACACGCCGGCTACAAGCCGGAGCCGACGACGAAATCCGTCGCCGTGCCGATCTACCAGACCGTCGCCTACGCGTTCGACAACGCGCAGCACGGCGCCGACCTCTTCGACCTGAAGGTTGCGGGCAACATCTACACGCGGATCATGAACCCGACCGAGGACGTGCTCGAGCAACGCGTCGCCGCGCTCGAAGGCGGCGTCGGTGCGCTGGCACTCGCCTCCGGCATGGCCGCGGTCACCTACTCGATCCAGACGATCACCGAGGCGGGCGACAACATCGTCTCGGCGAGCACGCTGTACGGCGGCACCTACAACCTGTTCGCGCACACCTTCCCTCAACAGGGCATCGAGGTGCGCTTCGCCGAGGCGAGCCGGCCCGAGAGCTTCGCCGCGAAGATCGACGCGCGCACGAAGCTGATCTTCGTCGAATCGATCGGCAACCCGCTCGGCAACGTCGTCGACATCGCGAAACTCGCCGAGATTGCGCACGCGCACGGCATCCCGCTCGTCGTCGACAATACGGTGCCCAGTCCGTACCTGTGCCGCCCCTTCGAGCACGGCGCGGACATCGTCGTGCACGCGCTCACCAAGTACCTCGGCGGCCACGGCAACAGCATCGGCGGCGCGATCGTCGACAGCGGCAAGTTCCCGTGGGCCGAGCACAAGGCGCGCTTCAAGCGGCTGAACGAGCCCGACGTCAGCTACCACGGCGTCGTGTACACCGAGGCGCTCGGGCCCGCCGCGTACATCGGCCGCGCCCGCGTCGTTCCGTTGCGCAACACCGGCGCGGCGATCTCGCCGTTCAACTCGTTCCTGATCCTGCAGGGCATCGAGACGCTGCCGCTGCGCATGGACCGGATCTGCGAGAACTCGCTCGCGATCGCGAAGCACCTGCAGCAGCACCCGAAGGTGGGCTGGGTGCAGTATGCCGGGCTGCCCGAGCACCCGGACCACGCGCTGGTGAAGAAATACATGGGCGGACGCGCGTCGGGCATCCTGTCGTTCGGACTGAAGGCGGGCGGACGCGAAGCCGGCGCACGCGTGCTCGATGCGCTGCAGCTGTTCACGCGGCTGGTGAACATCGGTGACGCGAAGTCGCTCGCGACGCACCCGGCCTCGACGACGCACCGGCAGCTGTCGCCGGCGGAACTGGCGAAGGCGGGCGTCAGCGAGGACATGATCCGGCTGTCGATCGGCATCGAGCACGTCGACGACCTGGTCGAGGATCTCGATCGGGCGCTCGAAGCGGCTTGAGACGGCATCCAGGGTGCGACGCGGCTCTACCTCCGAGCCGCCACCGGCATTGCGACGCGTCGCGCCGAGCCCGTGTTCGGGCAGGCGGCGGTTTCCATCGCGGGACCCGGCCGCTCCGCCGACGAGCATTCGGCCTGCTGCTTCATGCACCTGAAAGCCGAGCGCCGATGCAGCGACCCACTGCGCACGACGGCCCGAGCGCAGCCGTTCTGCATCCCCCGACCGGAGAGAGACGCCATGGCCTACCCGCGTTCCGTGTCGAGCGACCGAACAAACGTTCCCGCGGCGGCCTCGCCGCCCGATCGGCACGCAGCCGCCGCGCGAAAGCCGCTCCTGCTCGTCGTCTCGCATCTGGTCGTCCTCGCGGTGGGCATCGCGCTGGGCATCTATCTGCTGCCGATCCTCACCGCGCCGCCCGCACCCACGCACGAGGCGGCGATCGCGGCCGCGAGCCAGGCCGCGTACACCGGCACGTTCCGCCGCGACCTGCGCGACAGCGATTTCCTGCACTGGGGCGAAGGCACCGTGTCCGTCGGACAACGGAACATCGTCCTCGTCGGCCGCGTCGCCCCAGGGCCGGACTACAAGCTCTACCTGTCGCCGGAGTTCGTCGAGACCGAAGCCGACTTCGAACGGCTGAAGCCGCGCATGGTGCGCGTCGGGGACGTACGCACCTTCGAGAACTTCGTCGTCCCGGTGCCGGAATCGGTGGACGTGTCCGCGTACGACACGGTGATCGTCTGGTGCGAATCCTTCAGCCAGTTCATCACCGCCGCCCGCTATCGGTAGACCGAGGCGACTGCGGCCGCATCGCCGCCGTCGCCTCCTTGCGCTCGCGCGTAACCTGCGCGAAGCACTCGCGTTCCCCGAGCATCCGCAGATAGCCCTTCAGCGGCGCGATCGGCTCGAGCACGTCGCGGCCGTAGATCGTCTTCGACGCCAGCGAGACGATCGGCAGGTGAATGAACGCGGCGCAGTCGGCGAGCGTGAGGTGAGGCCCTGCGAGGTACGGATCGAACTTCGCCAGCCGAGCGAGGCCGCGCACTCCCTTCTCCAGCGTGCGCTCGACGTCGCGCTTCGTCCCGTCGGACACTGTGCCGCCGAAGAACGCCTCGGCGTACAGCCGGCGTGCGACCAGCTCGAGGTGCAGTTCGACATACCGGTTCAACTCGCGCACTTTCGCGCGCTCGAGCGGGTCCTTGGGCAGCAGCGCACGCTGCGGATACCGGTCCTCGAGGTATTCGCAGATGACGTCGGACTCGGTGAGCACCGTGCCGTCCACCTCGAGGAACGGTACCTTTCCGAGCGGCGAACGTTCGACGAAAGCCGGCTCCTGCGACGGCTTGAGCGAGTCGTCCTCGTCGTGCTCGATGCCTTTCTCGAGCAGCACGAGACGGACCTTGTTGTGATAGTTGCTGAAGCGGAATCCGCAGAGCCTCGGCATGTCTCCTCCATCGGGTTCCAGGCGATGCTACGCGAAGGGACGCAGCAGGATCGAGCGACGAGCCGGTTGGCGCCTGCGAATAATCGACGTGGGTTCCGTTTCTCCCGCCTTCAGGAATTTCGGGTCGACGATCCTGCGCGAGCACCGCGTGCGCTGAGACGCGCAGGCTTTCCCCGATCGCGTCGCGGAGCGTATAAGGGTGCTCGCGCGGCGGCGCCCGGCTCGCCGGCGACGGAGTCCTTCGATGCGAACGTGGATCGCCTTGATACTCGTGACCGCTTTCCCTTCCCTCGTGCACGCGGGCGATACGCTCTGGGAAAGGCTGAAGAACGACGAGAACCTCGTCGTGCTGATGCGCCACACCGAATCGACCGGCGGCCACCCGCTCGCCTGGGACGAGAGCGGCGGCTGCAGGGGCGAACTGGTGCTCACCGGCAAGGGCAAGGCGCACGCACGACGGATCGGCGAAGCCTTCGCATCGCGCGGCATCGTGCCGGTCGTCA
This sequence comes from Zeimonas sp., assembly GCA_036406255.1. GTDB lineage: Bacteria > Pseudomonadota > Gammaproteobacteria > Burkholderiales > Burkholderiaceae_E > Zeimonas. The sequence goes on along the minus strand of DASWVL010000369.1, from coordinate 17,922 downwards.
TCAGCTCGCCGATGTGCCGCTGCCTGCAGACGGCGCGCGAGGCCTTCGGTTCGCCGCCGCGGAGCGATCCGAACCTGCGCGAGGTAGCCAGCGCCGACGCTGCGCGCGCGCAGGCCTACGAGGCGAAAGCACTGTCGCTGATCGCCAGCCACCGCGGAAAAGCTCCGATCGTGTTCGTCAGCCACCGGCCGAACATCGACCAGCTGACGATGGAACTGATCGCCGACGGCGAACTGCTCGTCGGCAAGGCGAACGAAAGCGGCGAGATCGAGGTGCTCGGGAAGATCGTCGTCGAGCCCTGACGCGCGCCCAGGGTAATTCAGGCGCTGCGCGCCTCGGCGAGCCCCAGCTCGCGCATCATCCGCTCGCGCATCGCGAACTTCTGCGCCTTTCCGGTCGCCGTCGTCGGGAATTCGTCGACGAAACGCACGTAGCGCGGCACCTTGTAGTGCGCGATGCGCTCGCGGCAGAACGAGACGATCTCCGCTTCGGTGGCCCGCTGGCCCGGCTTGAGCACCACCCACGCGCAGACCTCCTCGCCCAGGCGCGCGTCGGGAACGCCGAACACCTGCACCGCCTGCACCTTCGGGTGCGCGTAGAGGAACTCCTCGATCTCGCGCGGATAGACGTTCTCGCCGCCGCGGATCAGCATGTCCTTCACGCGGCCGACGATGTTGCAGTAGCCGTCGCGGTCGATCGTCGCGAGATCCCCGCTGTGCATCCAGCCGGCAGCGTCGATGCACTCGCGCGTGCGTTCCGGATCCTCCCAGTAGCCCTGCATCACGAGGTAGCCGCGCGTGCACAGCTCGCCGCGCGTGCCCGGCGGAACGATGCGTCCGTCGGCGTCGACGATCTTCACCTCGGCGTGCGGCTGGATGCGCCCGACGGTGGACACGCGCCGCTCGAGAGGATCGTCGACGCCGGACTGGAATGAGATCGGGCTCGTCTCGGTCATGCCGTAGGCGATCGTGACCTGCGACATGTGCATGCGCTCGACGACGCGGCGCATCGTCTCGATCGGGCACGGCGCGCCCGCCATGATGCCGGTGCGCAGCGTAGACACGTCGAAGGATTCGAACGCGGGGTGATCGAGCATCGCGATGAACATCGCCGGCACGCCGTGCACGGCGGTGCATTGCCCCGTCTGGATCGCCGCGAGCGTTTCCGCCGCGTCGAAGGAAGAGCCGGGGAAGACCATCGCCGCGCCGGCCGCCGTACAGGCGAGCACGCCGAGCACCATGCCGAAGCAGTGGTACAGCGGCACCGGTATGCACAGGCGGTCCGCTTCGCCGAGCCGCATCGCGCGTGCGCAGTGGCGCGCGTTGTTGACGATGTTGAAGTGGCTGAGCGTTGCGCCCTTCGGCGAGCCGGTCGTTCCGCTCGTGAACTGGATGTTGATCGCATCGTCCGGATCGAGCGCCCCCGACAGCGCCGGCAGCCGTGCACGGTGCGCGGGGCCCGCGAGCCTCTCGAGCCCGGCGAAGGCGAGCGTGCCGCGCGGCCGCGGGCCATCGCCGATCAGCACGACGTGGCGCAGCCGCTCGATGCGCCGCCCGTGCAACCGCGCAGTCGGCTCGACGTCGTCGATCTCGGGCACGAGCGATCGGATCATCGAGACGTAGTCGCTCGACTTCAGCGAGGGCGCCATCACCAGCACGCGGCACTGCACCTTGTTCAGCGCGTATTCGAGCTCCGCCGCGCGATACGCCGGGTTGATGTTGACGAGGATCGCGCCGATGCGCGCGGTGCCGAACTGCACGAACAGCCACTCGGCGCAGTTCGGCGCCCAGATCCCGACGCGATCGCCGCGACCGATGCCGAGCGCGAGCAGCCCCGCAGCAACGTCGTCCGAACGCCGGCGCAGGTCGTGCCAGCTGATCCGCACCCCGTCGGCTACGAAGACGGCGGCATCGCGCGAGCCGTGCCGATGCACCGCCTCGTCGAGCAGCGTCGGGATCGTCGTGAAGCGCAGCGCTTCGTCGGTTTCACCGACGACGTACGACAGGCCGCCCTGCGGCCGGCGTCGGTCGGCGCCGTCGCGGCGCAACCAGTCGGAGCTGAATGCGTTGCCGATCATCGCCGCCGCGCGGTCGTCAGAACGTGCGCCAGTCGCCGTTCTGCTCGAAAGCGTGTGCGGCCCGATACAGCGTCGACTCGTCGAATTGCCGGCCGACGAGCTGCAGGCCGACGGGAAGGCCGTGGCTCATCGCGCACGGAACGCTCATCGCCGGGTGACCGGTGACGTCGAACGGACAGGTGTTGGCGAGCATCTCGAAACCGCGCTGGCACCACAGCGCGAGCGGCGCGTTCGGCGGCGGCAGCGGCGTCGCCTTCATCGGCAGCGTCGGCATCAGAAGCACGTCGAAGCGCTCGAGCGCCTCGTCGTACGACTGGCGCAGCAGCCGCGCGAGGTTCTGCGCCTTCGCGTAGAAGTGGCCGCGGTACTGGCGGATGAAGTACTCGCCGACGAGCATCGACACCTTCAGCGTGCGGGAAAGTTCGTTCGCGCGCGCCCTCCAGTTCGCGTGCGCATCGAGCAGGCTCGTCGTGTACAGCCCCTTCCAGTTGAAGCCCATGCCGTTGCCGCGCATCATCTGCGCCTGCAGCCCCTCGAGCGCGATCGGCGTCCAGATGGCCGCGCCGTCGAGATGCATCGGGATCGACACATCGTCGACTTTCGCCCCCATCGCACGGAATCGCTCGGCGGCCTGGCGAACCTTCTGGTCGACGTCGGGCTCGCTGTTCGGATGCCCGAAGCCCTCGCCGACGACGCCGATGCGCATCCCGGCCGCACCGCGGCCGAGTGCGCTCGTGTATCGATCGACGCGCACGTCGTACTGGCGCGGATCGAGCCCGTCGGCGCCGGCGAGCACCTCGAGCAGCAGCGCGTTGTCGGCGACCGTGGCCGTCATCGGCCCGGTGTGGTCGATCGTCGCCTCGATCGGCATGACGCCGGTGTACGGAACGAGCCCGTGCGTCGGCTTCATGCCGTAGATGCCGCACCACGCCGCCGGCATCCGGATCGAACCGCCCTGGTCGCCGCCGATCGCCATGCCGACCTCGCCGCTGCCGACGAGCGCACCGCACCCCGATGACGAACCGCCCGACGCGTAGCCGTGGCGGTACGGGTTGTGCACGGGTCCGCGTGCCGACGTATGACTGCCGCCCGACAGGCAGAAGTACTCGCAGTGCGCCTTGCCGACGATCGTTCCGCCCGCGTCGAGGATGCGCGTGACCACCGTGGCGTCGAGATCGGGCACGTAGCCGTCGAGCGTCGATGCACCGTTCATCATCGGCACGCCGGCGAGGCAGACGTTGTCCTTCAGCACCACGCGCTTGCCGGCAAGCGGGCCGTGCGAGGCGCCGCGCACCTCGACCTTCACCGCCCACGCATTCAGCGGGTTCTCGGTCGACGCGGGCCGGTAGCCCGGCGTGCGCGGGTAACGCACCGCGGGCAGGTTGTCCGGCAGGTCGCCGAGCCGGTCGTAGGCCTGCAACGTGCCGTCGATGACCTCCAGGTACTCGGCGATCTCGGTGTCCGACATGCTCATGTGCAGCGACGAGACGATGTCGCGCATCTGATCGAGCGTGGGTCTCTTTACGGTTCCCATGGCGGCTCCTGCCGTTCGGGTTTCGGCGCGCGGCGCCGGGGTGCTGCGCAGTTGCATCGCACCCGGGGCTCCGGCCGCGACCGCGCCGTGATCCGCGGGCGAGCCGCGAGCCCCGGGCGCGCCTGCGTCGATTCGGCGCGCCGCCCTCGCCGGCGCACCGGGGGCCCGAGACATCCGCACCGCGCCCATCCCGAGCGCGTCGACGAGCGACGCCGTCGCGCCGATCTCGTCGGAGGCGAACTCACGCACGAGCCGACCCTTCTCCATCACCGCAACGTGCGTCGCGACGTCGAGCACGAGGTCGAGGTTCTGCTCGACGATCAGCATCGCGAGGTGGTCGTTCCGGCGCAGCTGCAGCAGCGTGCGGCCGATCTCGGCGACGGTGGACGGCTGCACGCCCTCCGACGGCTCGTCGAGCAGCACGACCCACGGATTCGGCACGAGCGCGCGGGCGAGCGCGAGCAGCTGCTGCTCGCCGCCCGAGAGCGCGCCGCCGCGACGGTCGAGCAGCCGCTCGAGCCGGGGGAACAACCCGACCACGCGGTCGACCGCCTCGGCCTCGCTCTCGTCGGAGTCGCCCGTCCACGCGAGCCGCAGGTTCTCGCGCGCGCTCAGCGCCGGCAGGATGCCGCGCCCCTGCGCGACGTAACCGACGCCGCGGCGGCTCCGCGCGAACGCCGCCTCGCGCGTGACGTCGGCGCCGTCGACGACGATGCGTCCGCCCGTGCACGGCTGCAGCCCGACGATCGTGCGCAGCAGCGTCGTCTTGCCCATTCCGTTGTGGCCGACGATGCCGAAGGCTTCGCCTTCGCGCAGGCGAAGCGAGACGCCGTGCAGCACCGGGACGCGCCCGTAGCCGGCGCGCACGTCGTGCAGCTCGAGCACCGTGCGCGGGGCGGCGGCGAAGGCGCCGGGAGCACCTGGGGAATGCGCGTCGGCCGCTTCGGGCAGCGGATCGCGTCTCATCGCGCGCGATCCCCGAGGTAGACCTCGCGTACGCGCGCGTCGTCGAGCACCGCGTCGGCCGTGCCTTCGACGAGGATCGATCCCTGGTGGAAGACGGTCACGCGCGAGCCGAGCAGGCGGACGAACTCCATGTCGTGATCGACGACGATCACCGACGCCGACTCGGCGATGCGCCGCACGACGTCGACGAGGCGCTCGACCTCGTCGCCCGTCATGCCGGCCGCAGGCTCGTCGAGCAGTACGAGCCACGGTCGCTGCGCAAGTACGATGCCGATCTCGACCATCTGCCGTCGCCCGTGCGACAGCTCTCCGACGATGCGGCGCGCGACGTCGGACAGCCGAAGCGAGGCGATCGTCTCGTCGACGACGTCGTCGCTGGCGGAAGCGCCGTGCACCCGTCTGGCGGCGAGCCACAGGTTCTCGGTGACATTCAGCGCGTTCATCACCGACGGCACCTGCGTCTTCACGCCGACCCCCAGGCGGACGATACGGTGCGTGCGCCATCCGGTGACGTCGTTCTCGCGGATCAGCACGCGGCCGTTCGCGCTGCCGAGCCGATGCTGCCCCGAGAGACACTTGAAGAAGGTGCTCTTGCCCGCGCCGTTCGGGCCGATCAGGCAACGCAACTCGTTCTCGGAGAGCGTGAAGTTCACGTTGTCGAGCGCAACGACGCCGCCGAAATGCATCGTCAGGTCCTGCGTACGCACCACTGCGCTCACGCCGGGCCTCCCGAAGAGATGCCCAGGCGACGCCGCGCGGCCGCGCCGGCGAACGGCGACGCACGCGCACGGCCGATCCGGCCCCAGGCGCGCTGCAGCGCCGGGACGACGCCGCCGGGAAGCACGAGCACCACGACGATCAGGATCACGCCGAGGATCAGCGAGTTGTCGATCACGGTCTGCTCGCCCAGCAGCAGCTTCACGCTGCCGAGCACCACGGCGCCGAGGATCGGGCCGACCAGCGTGCCGAGTCCGCCGACGATCACCCAGATCAGCACCTCGGCGGCCTGGCGCAGGCTGAACAGCCCCGGCGTGACGATCTCGGCCCAGTTCGCGAACAGGCATCCGGCCAGCCCCGCCATCGCAGCGCTGATCGAGAACACCGCGGTCTTGTACAGCGGCACGTCGTAGCCCTCCAGCTCGCAGCGCGCTTCGTTCTCGCGGATGCCGACGAGCACGCGTCCGAAGGACCCGGAGAGGATCCAGCGACAGGCGAGGTAGCACAGCAGCAGCGCCGCGACGCTCACGTAATAGGTGGGAACGCCGTACAGCGAGACGTCGGGGAGCCCCGGCACGTTCAGCGTCGGGAAGCCCGGGATGCCGTTGAAGCCGCCCAGCCGCGCATCGCCGATCCGGTACGCGTCGCCCGCGGTTGCACTCATGAAGCGGAACAGGATCAGCGTGACGACGAGCGTGATGACGCCCATGTAGACGTCGCTGATGCGGCCATAGAACATCATTGCGCCGACCGCGGCGGCGAACGCGGCCGGCACGAGCACGGCGAGCAACACCGGCACCGTGCTCTCGCCGAAGTTCAGCGCCGCGATCGCGTAGGTGTAGGAGCCCAGCCCGAAGTACGCCGAGTGCCCGAAGCTGATCAGGCCCGCGAAACCCCACATCAGCCCGAGCGAGAGCGCGAACAGCGCCCAGACGAGCAGCACCGTCGCCGTGTGCGTGTCGAAAGCAAGCGGATACAGCACGAGCGCGATCGCTGCGGCGAGGAACCCGCCGCGGTGCACCCGGCCCAGCGAGCGCCACGGCGTCATGTGCCGTTCCGGAAGAAGCGGCCGGTGATGCCCTGCGGCATCAGTCGAAGCAGCACGATCGCGAGCACGAGCATCGCGAGGTCGCCGACGACCGGCCCGGCTTCGAAGGAGAAGAGCTGGTTGACGAGGCCGAACAGCGCCGAGCTGGACAGCGTACCCGAGATCACCGCCGCGCCGCCGGTGATGACGGCGATGAACGCCTTCGCGATGTACGCGCCGCCGGACGAAGGCAGCAGCCCGGTGAGCGGCGCGAGCACGCCCCCGGCGAGCCCCGACAGCGCGGCGCCGAATGCGAAGGTGTTGCGATACACCTTGCGCGGGTCGTAGCCGAGCGCCGCCACCACCTCCGGACCCTGCATCGCGCCGCGCGCGACAAGCCCGGCGCGCGTGAAGCGCAGCAGCATCCACAACGCGAGGAAGAGCAGCACTGCGACGCCGATGATGAACAGGTTGTAGCCGCCCATCTGGTAGCCGCCGATCGAGTAGCCCGGGATCGGCGCGGGGACGCTCACCGCGCTGCTGCCGAAGACGAGCGTGACCACGCCGATCATCAGCAGGCTCAGCCCCCAGGTGGCGAGCATCGTCTCGATCATCCGGCCGTACAGGAAGCGGATGATCAGCCGCTCGACGAGGAGACCCCACAGTCCGACGAGGAGCGGGGACACTACGAGCATCGCGAGCCAGATATTCACGCCGGCCTTCGCGCACGCGATCGTCGCGTAGCCGCCGAGCATCACGAACTCGCCGTGCGCGAGGTTGATCACGCGCATCATCCCGAAGACGATCGCCAGCCCGGCGCTGATCAGCGCCAGGAAGGCGATCATGTACAGGATCTCGAGTGCGACGACGGCAGCGTAGTCCACGGCGGCGTCCCTGCCCGTTCGCGCTGTCGCTAGATCTGCACCTCGAACTGCTTGTTCTCCTTCGGGTTCTTCTGCAGGTCGCAGTACTGCAGCGTGTCGGTGGGCGGGCGCTGCTTCACCGTGTCGCGGATCGTCAGCTTCTGGTCCTTGACCTCCATCACGCGCACGTCGAGCGCCGTGTGGTGCGTCTTCGGCTCGATGCTCACGGTGCCCGAGGGCCCCTCGATCCGGACGCCCGACTCGATCGCCTGGATCAGGTCGTCGTGCTTGATCGACTTCGCCTTGCGCACCGCTTCGGCCCACAGCAGGATTCCCTGGTATTGCGACACGGCGATCTCGTGCACCGACTTCGAGTCGCCGAAGCGCTTCTGCCAGCGCGCGAGGAACTCCTTGTTGGCCGGGGTGTCGATCTCCTGGCTGTAGTTTCCGGCGATGAGGATGCCGTCGCCCTCGGCGGCCGACAGCGCGAGCTGTTCGTTGCCGACGCCGAACACGGTGGCGGCCAGCGGGATCTTCCGGTTCATCCCCGACGCCGCCCACTGGCGGTAGAACGACATGTGCGCGCCGCCGACGAGCGCCGAGACGACGAAGGCCGGCTTCTCCTGCTGGATCTTCGCGATCGTCGAGCCGAAGTCGGCGACGTCGAGCGGAAAGAAGTCCGACTTCAGCGTCTTCCCGTTGCGCCTGCCGACGTAGTGCGAGATCCACTTCGCGGCGATCTGTCCGTAGTTGTAGTCGGCGGCGAGCACGTACGCGGTGTTGCCCCACTGCTTCATCGCCAGATCGACGACCGGCTCGATCACCTGTGCAGGCGTCGTTCCGGTGACGACGACGTTGCGGTCGCAGACGCCGCCCTCGTAGAGGATGTTGTAGAAGTACAGCGTGTTGCCGCGGCGGAAGGTCTGCCGGATCGCCTCGCGCGAGGCCGACGTGATTCCGCCGTGCACGACGTCGACCTTGTCGTCGCGCACCAGCTGCTGCGCGAACTTCGTGTAGAGCGCGATGTCCGACTGCGTGTCGTACTCGACGAGCTGCAGCCTGCGCCCGAGCAGGCCGCCCGCTTCGTTCAGTTCGTCGACCGCCATCTTCGACGCCATCGACATCGGCTTGCCGTAGATGTCGAGGTTGCCCGAGGCGTCGAGCAGCACGCCGACCTTGATCGGCGCGCCCTGCGCGAACGCCGGACGCGCGGACAACACGGCGCCGAGCGCCGCCGACCCGGCGCCCTTGACGAAATCACGACGCGTGATGCTCATGCCTGTCTCCTGGAGGACTGGTCGCCGGGGGCAGCGCCGAAGAGAAATCGACGCCGATCGAGTCGCCGATGCTCTTGAGCGCCGGCAGCTGCAGGGCCATGCCGAGGATGCTGTCCATCACCTGGTTCACCGGCGCACGCACCGCGCCGTCGGCCCCCACCGTTCCGGGCGCACCCGCAAGCCCGCTCACCTGGTGGATCCGGATGCTGTCGATCTTCTCGACCGGCTTCATCAGCTGCGCGACGATCTCCGGCATGCGATCGATCCGGTGCCGCTCGAGCTGCAGCCGCATCACGCCGTCGCTGCGCGCGTTCTCCGCGTCGATCAGCGCCCGGCTGCCTTCCGACTCGGCGAGCATGCGCAGCCGTTCGGCCTCGGCGCGCGTGCGCACCGCCTGCGCCTCGGCCTGCGCCCGCCGGATCAGCACCGCGGTCTCGCTCTCGGCCTTAGAAGCCGCCACCTCGCCCATCTCCTGCTCGCGCTTGAGCGCGATCTCACGCGAACGTTCGGCCATCGCGCGCTCGCGTTCGGTCTGTACGTGCTCCTGCGCGAGGACGATGTCCGCTCGCGCGCGTTCGGCCTGCGCCTGGGCGGCCGCCTCCTCGGCGTGCTTTGCGGCGAGCTGGATCGCGCTGTCGATCCTGCGCACCTCGGAGGCGAGTTGTGCCTCGATCTCGAGCCGCCGGATGTCGCGCTGCTTCGCCAGCTCGACGAGCCGCGTTTCGCGCTCGCGGACGATTCGCGCGCTCTCGCTCGCGGTGAGCGCGTCCTCGCGCGCCTTGGCCGTCTCGGATTCGCTGGCGGCCTTGATCCGCTCGATGTCGAGCCGCTGCTCGATCTGTGCCTGCTCCTCCTGTCGCGCCAGTTCGAGTCGCCGCTTGGTCGCATCGAGCTGCGTCTGCCGCACCGCGATGTCGGATTCGGCCTCCACCTCGGTGCGTTTCCTGCGGTTCGCCGAGATGATCTCCGACAGCTTGCGCATCCCGACCGCGTTGAACGCGTTGTTCTCGTCGAGCGCGGCGAAAGGCGCCTGGTCGAGCCGCGTGAGCGACACCGAGTCGAGCAGGACGCCGTTGTGCACCAGGTTCTCCTGCAGCCGTGCGCCGACCTCGCGCACGAACTCGCCGCGCTGCTCGTGCAGGCTGTCCATCGTGCGCGAGGCGACGACCGACTGCAGCGCGTCGACGAAGCGGCCCTCGAGCAGCTCGCGGATACCGTCCGCGCTCAGCGTGCGCGCGCCGAGCGCCTGCGCCGCCGTCGCCACGCCTTCGCTCGACGGGTGCACGCGCACGTAGAACTCGAGTTCGACGTCCACCCGGATGCGGTCGGAGGTGATCAGCGACTTCTCGCCCGTTCGCCGCACCTCGACGGGGATCGTTCGCATGTTGATCTCGTCGACCCGGTGCAGGAACGGCAGCGCCAGGCAGCCGCCCGAGAGCACGATGCGCTGCCCGCCGAAGCCCGTGCGCACCAGCGCGATGTCGCGCGTGGACTTGCGGTAGAAGCGGTCGAGGAAGGCGACCGCGATCGCCACCAGCACGATCGCGACGACGATTCCGAACAGCCAGCCGAGAACGACCATGAGCCCTCCCGCCGTGCGAGTTCGGATCAGTATCGGGACCTGATGTTTTCCTTGTCAAGCATTTTGCTTTCCCGTTCAACCATTCGGGAAGGCACGGGAGGCGCGGCGGGTATCAGGAACCCTGTTCGCGGATGAACGCCTCGAGCAGGCGCCGCAGCTCGCGCCCGTTCGCGCGACCGAGCGACGACTCGAGCGACAGGCGCTGGCGCTGCACCGTTCCCTCGAGGCGGCGCACGCGGGCGAGTCCGACGTCGGAGATGTAGACGAGGACACGGCGGCTGTCCTCGGGATCGGGCGCGCGCTGCACGAGCGCGTTCGCCACCATGCGGTCGACGAGCTTCGACAGCGACGGCAGTTTCATCGAGACCGCCTCGGCGAGCGCCGACATCGGGCGTCCGCCTTCGTCGGCGAGCACCTCGAGCACGCGCCAGAACTCGACCGGAATGCCTTCCGGGTGGAGCACGCGTTCGAGGTCGGCGGTTGCGCGGCGGCTCGCCTCCGACAGCAGCCTCTGCAGCGACGGGGAATCGCCCGGCTTTTTCCTCGGCTTTGCCATGCCGTTCATTCTAGGCCGCAGGCGCGTTCCTGCGAATCTTGCAAACGGGGCTCCAACGGGAGCAACATCGAAATTCCCCCGCGGGCGGAGTGCTTTCTCATGCGGTCTCGTCCCGGCGATCTCGACCTGCTCAAGCGCCCCCGCACCTCGCAGCCGCACCGCTTCGCGCGCTGGGCCGGCGGTTTCGAGGACGGCGACTTCGCCGCGCGCGACTACCGGATCGCCGTTCCCATCCCGCTGTCGGGCACTGCAGGGATCTGGGGCCCGTCGTGCCTCGCCTGCGCGACGTTGGCAGCCGAGGAGTGGAACGCGGCGGGCGGCGTCGACGGACGGCGCGTGAGCCTGGCGGTGGTCGACGCGAGCGACGAGTCGAGCGGGCTCGAGGAGGAACTGGAGAAGCTCGTCGACGAGGACGGCGTCGAAGCCGTCGTCGGCATGCAGACCAGTTCGGTGCGCGAACGGATCACCGCGCAGCTGCGCGGCATCGTTCCCTTCGTCTACACGCCGCTCTACGAAGGCGGCCCGCTGCCCGACGGGGTGATGGCGATCGGCGAGACGCCCCGACACCAGCTGCTGCCGGCCATCGAGGCGCTCGGCGAGCGCTACGCGCTGCGCCGCTGGCACCTCGTCGGCAACGACTACTGCTGGCCGCGACGCTCGCACGCGATGGCCACCGAGGCGCTGCGCCGCGCGGGGCGCGAGGTGGTCGCGAGCCGCTACGTTCCGATGGGTTCGCTCGACGTGCAGCAACTGATCGACGAGATCCGGCAGACGCGCGCGCAGGCGGTGCTGATGTCGCTGGTCGGGCAGGACGCGGTCGACTTCAGTCGTGCGCTCGGCGAGGCGGGCCTCGCCGGCCGCGTCGTCCGGCTCTCATGCGCGATCGAGGAGAACGGCCTGCTCGCGATCGGGCCGAAGCACACCGAGGGACTGTTCGTCGCGTCGGCGTACTTCGCCTCGCTCGCCACCGAGCGCAACGCCGCGTTCCGCGAGCGGTACTGGACCCGCTTCGGCGAACGGGCGCCGGTGCTCAATGCGCTCGGCCAGTCGATGTACGAGGGCGTCTCGTTCCTGCGCGCCGCGCTGAAGCGGCGGGTCCGCTCCCACGCGCCGATCGAGTTCGACAGCGTCCGGTCGATGCGGTGGCGGGGCAACGCCGATGCGTCGATGCCGATCTACCTCGCGCAGGCCGAAGGCATGTCCTTTCGCGTCCTGCGGCCACTGAGCGGCACGCCGGCCTGAACCGGCAGGCTGTCGCCCCCGATGTCCTCGGTTCGCGTCGAAAGCTTCTCGGTCTCGCTCGACGCTACGGCTGCGGCCCGCAGCAAAGCCTCGAGAAGGCGCGCGAGATCGACGAGATGCACCTCGCCGTCGCGCGGTGCTGCTCGGCTCGGGAGAGGACTCTTCGTGGACCTCGACCCGCCGGCGCTCGGCTACGCGTGCGTCGAGCACGTTCCGACGCGCCGCATCACGCACGTCGTCCTGCGCCGCGTAGGTGGAGGCTGACGAGATTGCCCGAAGGCGCCGGGCGATCGTCCCGCCCGATCCGCTGCGCCGACAAGCTGATTGCGGCAGTATCGGAACCGGCAGGTGCCAACGGAGACGACGATGAAGATCGATGGAAGGTGTCACTGCGGACGGATCTCGTTCACCGCGGAGGTGGACCCTGCGCGTGTCGCGGTCTGCAATTGCGCCGATTGCCAGGTGCTCTCGGGTTCGGCGTTCCGCGTCTCGGTCCCCGCGCCGGTCGAGCGCTTCGCACTGCGCGGCGAGCCGAAACGCTACGTCAAGGTCGCGCAGAGCGGAAACCATCGGGTGCAGGCGTTCTGCCCCGATTGCGGGACGCCGCTTTTCGCTTCGGCCACCGAAGGGGCCACCCAGGTGATGATCCGCACCGGCTGCGTCGTGCAACGTGCCGAACTCGAGCCGCGCGAACAGATCTGGACGGCTTCGGCGCTGCCCTGGGTCTCGCGCGTGCACGCGCTGCCCGACGCCGGCCAGCGCTGAGGCCGCGGAGACACCGATGCCCCTGCTCTTTTCGTATGGAACGCTGCAGCAGGAAGGCGTGCAGCTCACGACCTTCGGCCGGCGCCTCGCCGGATGCCCGGACGAGCTGATCGGCTACGAGCAATCGCTCGTACGAATCGACGACGAAGCGGTCGTCGCCGCGAGCGGGCGTACGCATCATCCGATCGTTCGGCACAACGGCCGGCCCGGCAGCCGGGTGGCCGGGACGGTGTTCGAGATCACGGACGATGAACTCGCCGACGCGGATCGCTATGAAGTCGACGCCTACCGTCGCGTGGCGGCGCAGCTCGCGTCGGGCCGGACCGCGTGGGTCTATGTGGATGTCGGCGAGGGGACTCGATGACATGTATCTCCCGAAACCGTTCGAGGAATCCCGCCCCGAGGCGCTGCATGCCTTCATGCGCGCGCATCCGCTCGCGACGATCGTCCTGCACGCCGAGGGCGAGTTGTCGGCCGATCACGTCCCGCTGATGCTGCGGCCGCACCCCGCACCGAACGGCAGGCTCCTCGGACACGTCGCACGAGCCAACCCGCTGTGGCGCCGCGCCGGCCAGGGAGCGCCCTGCCTCGCGGTCTTCCGCGGCGTCGACCACTACATCTCGCCGAACGCCTACGCGACGAAGCGGGAGACGGGAAAGGTCGTCCCCACGTGGAACTACGAAGCGGTGCACGTGAACGGCGCGATCCGCGCCATCGACGACCGCGCCTGGTTGCGCGGTTTCCTCGAGACGCTCACGCACGAGCACGAACGCGCGCAGCCACACCCCTGGCGGGTCGACGATGCGCCGCTCGACTACGTCGAGACGATGCTCGGCGCCGTGGTCGGCATCGAGATCGACGTGCAGCGCATCGTCGGCAAGGCGAAGCTCAGCCAGAACCAGCCGGCGGAGAACCGGCGTTCGCTCGTCGCAGCGCTGCGCGCCGCCGGCGATCCGTCGTCGACGGCCATGGCCGACGCGATCGAGTCTCGCGAGCCGCGAGGCTGAAAGAGGGAAAATTCCCGGGCGACCGATTCGAAGGGCGGGCTGCGCCCCGGCAACGCGGCAACGCGAGAATCCGACACGAGGAGCGAAACATGAAGGACAACCCGGTCGGCTGGTTCGAGATCTACGTGCGCGACATGGAGCGCGCACAGCGCTTCTACGAGACCGTGTTCGCCTGCCGCCTGCAGAAGCTCGGCGGCACGGAACTCCCGATGCTCGCCTTCCCGATGGCGATGAATGCCGCCGGCGCCGCAGGGGCGCTCGTGCGCAAGGAGGGCTTCGACCCGGGCGGCAGCGGCGTGATCATCTACTTCAGCTGCGATGACTGCGCGGTGGAGGCGGCACGCGTCGAGGACGCCGGCGGACGGTTGGAACGCGACAAGTTCCCGATCGGCGAGTACGGCCACATCGCATTGGCCGTCGATACGGAAGGCAACATGATCGGCCTGCATTCGCGGCAATAGACGACGACGCTGCGGCAGCGACCGATGCCGTTCAGCTGCCGGCCCGGGCGCCGACCCCACACCAGGCGCGGGAGGTGAGCGATGCACGCGCTGCATCTGGTCGCGATCCTGCTCACCGCCATCTCGATGTCGGCCGGCTGGGCGCACCTGCTCGAGCTGCCGAACAAGATGGCGCTGTCGCACGACGACTACCTCACGGTGCAGCAGGTCTATCGCGGCTGGGAATGGCTCGGCTTCGTCGTGGTCGGCGCGCTCGTGTCGACGATCGCGCTTGCTCTCGTGCAGCGCCAGCAGGGGGAGCCTGCCGGACACTCCGTCGTCGCCGCGCTCTGCATCGCCCTGTCCCTCGTCGTCTTCTTCTCGGTCACCTTCCCGGCCAACCAGGCGACGCAGAACTGGGTGATGCTGCCCCCGAACTGGGAGACGCTGCGCGAGCGCTGGGAGTACTCGCACGCCGTCGGTGCCGTGCTCTACCTGGCGGCGCTCGCGTCGCTCGTGCTGGGCGCGTTCGCCAGCCGGCGCTGATCGGTGCGCGACGACGGGGTCGCTTCGGGCGAGGAGGGCGACGGTGCGGCATCCGCGCGGGGTGCCACGGGCTCCCAGCCGCCGCCGAGTGCACGCACCAGCCCGACGGTGGCGAGCGCGCGCTCGCGATCGGTCTGCAGGGCCGCCCGCTGCGCCGCGAGCACCTGCCGTTCGGCGTCGATCACCTCGAAGTAGCTCACGTAGCCTTCGCGATATCGGGTCGACGAAAGTTGCGCGGCGCGGCGCGCCGACTGCACCGAACGCGATTCCTCGCGCGACTGCTCGGCGAGGATGCGAAGCGCGGAGAGGTTGTCCTCGACCTCGCGCAGCGCCGTGAGAACCGTCTGCCGGTAGTCGGCGACCGTGCGGTCGTAGTCGGCTGCCGCGCTCGCCTCGATCGCCTCGCGTCGCCCGCCATCGAAGACCGTCATCGAGAGCATCGTGCCCACGAGCGGACCGAGTGCCCACGTACGGCTCGCGCTTCGAAACAGGTCGCCCAGCTCGCCCGATTCGAAGCCGAGCAGCCCGGTGAGCGACAGCCGCGGGAAATACGCGGCGCGCGCCACGCCGATCCGTGCGTTCGCCGCGGCCATCGCCCGTTCGGCGGCGGCAATGTCGGGGCGCCGTTCGAGCAGCGCGGACGGGACGCCGGGCGGGATCGCGATCGGACGGAAGACGATCGGCTCGGGCTCGATCGTCAACTCGGCAGGGGCCTTGCCGAGCAGCACGGCAAGCGCATGCTCGATCTCGGCGCGCGTGCGCGTGAGCGCGATGCGATCCGAGCGGGCATTCGACAGTTCGGTGCGCGCGCGCGCGAGGTCGAGTTCGCCCGCCTCGCCTTCGCGCACCCGGCGGTCGATGATTCCGACCGCGTCGGCACGCAGCGCCACGGTGTCCTCGAGCAGGCCGATCTCGGTATCGAGCCAGCGCAGCAGCAGATAGTGCTGCGCCACGTCCGCCTGGATCGCCAGTAGCAGCGACTGCAGCAGGGCGCTGTCCTGTTCGGCGTCGGCCCGGGCCGCGGCGACCGCGTTCTTCACCCGCCCGAACAGGTCGACCTCGTAACCCGCTCCGACGTTCGCGCGCCACAGCGTCTGCGGCGACACGTCGGCATCCGCCGCGAGCCCGAGCGAGGCCGGCGACGCGCGGAACCGCGTGGCGCCGGCGCCGACGTCGATCTGCGGGAAGCGATCCGCACCGGCTGCGCGCGCCAGTGCTCGGGAACGCTCGACGCGCGCGATGCCGGCCTGCAGGCTCTGGTTCGCCTGCAGCGCCTGCTGCTGCAGCTCGTCGAGCCGCGGATCTGCAAAGACCGTCCACCACGCACCCCGCGCGGCAGCGTCGCCCGGTTCGGCCGGCTTCCACGCCGCAGGATCGACGTCCTGCGGCGCCTCCTTGAAGACGGCCGGCAACGCAGGCCGGGGCGGGTCGTACGGGGGCGCGACGCTGCAACCGGCCAGCGCCAGCAGCAGCAGTGACAGCACGCGAATCGGCATCTTCCTCATCCTCGCGAACGATCTTCGTGCGGCGCTTCGTATCCGCGCGCGGTTGCACCGGAAACGCCGGCCGGCTCCGCCGGCACCCGCCGGCGCTCGAAACGCTGCGCCAGCCGACGGAACAGCACGTAGAACAGCGGCGTCAGCGCCAGCCCGAACAACGTCACGCCGAGCATTCCGTAGAACACCGCCACGCCGATCGCGCGGCGCATCTCGGCGCCCGCACCGGTGGAGACCGCCAGCGGCACGACGCCCATCACGAAAGCGATCGACGTCATCAGGATCGGCCGCAGGCGCAGCCGGCTCGCCTCGATCGCCGCGTCGACGACGCGGTGGCCGCGTCGCTCGAGCGCGTGCGCGAACTCCACTATCAGGATCGCGTTCTTCGCGGCGAGGCCGACCAGGACGATCAGCGCGATCTGCGTGAACACGTTGTTGTCGCCGCCGGTGAGCCATACCCCGGCGATCGCCGAGAGCATCGTCATCGGAACGATCAGGATCACGGCGAGCGGCAGCGTCCAGCTCTCGTACAGCGCGGCGAGCACGAGGAACACGAGCAGGACGGCAAGCGGGAAGGCGAGCAGCCCTGCATGTCCAGCGAGGATTTCCTGGTACGTCAGCTCGGTCCATTCGAACGAGATGCCGGGCGGCAGCGTCTCGTGCGCGATGCGCTCGGCGGCCTCGCGCGCCTGCCCCGAGCTGAAGCCGGGGGCCGGTCCGCCGTTGATGTCCGCCGACGTGTAGCCGTTGTAGCGCATCACCCGATCCGGGCCGAAGCTCGGCTGCACGTCGAGCAATGCCGACAGCGGAACCATCTCGCCGCGGTCGTTGCGCGTCTCGAGCCGGCCGATGTCCGCGGCGCGCGCACGGTATCCGGCGTCGGCCTGCAGCTTCACCTGGTAGGTGCGCCCGAAGCGGTTGAAGTCGTTGACGTACAGCGACCCGAGGTAGATCTGCATCGTGTCGAACACGTCGTCGACCTTCACCCCGAGCTGCTTGGCCTTCACGCGATCGACGTCGGCATGGATCTGCGGCACGTCGCTGCGGTACCCGGAGAACGTCCCGGCCAGCTCGGGCGCCTGCGCGGCGCGCGCGACGAAGGCGTCGGTCGCCTGCTGCAGCGCCTCGTAGCCGAGCGCGCGACGGTCCTCGAGCTGCATCTTGAAGCCGCCGATCGTGCCCAGCCCCGGCACGGCGGGCGGGGGAAACACCGCGATGAACGCGTCCTCGATCGCGGCAAACCGGCGATTGAGCGAATCGGCGATCGCGAAGCCCGACAGCGAGGGATCGCGCCGCTCGTCGAAGGCGTCGAGGGTGACGAAGACGACGCCCGCGTTCGACGCGTTGGCGAAGCCATGGATCGACAGCCCGGGAAACGCGACCGACGACTCGACGCCCGGCTGCTCGAGCGCGATCTTCGACATCCGGCGGATCACTTCCTCGGTGCGGTCCAGCGACGCGCCGTCCGGCAACTGGGCGAAACCGACCAGGTACTGCTTGTCCTGCGCGGGGACGAATCCGCGCGGCACCGCCTGGAAAGCGGCGAACGCGACGCCGACCAGCACGAGGTAGACGCCCATTGCCGCCGCCTTGTGCCCAAGCACGCGCGACACCGCGCCGCCATAGGCGCTCGACGCGCGACCGAAGACGCGGTCGAAACCGCGGAAGAACCCGCCGAGCGCGCGTTCCATCAGCGCGCCGAGGCGGTCGCTGCGCTCGCCGCGCGGCCTGAGCAGCAGCGCCGCGAGCGCCGGCGACAGCGTCAGCGAGTTGAAGGTCGAGATCACCGTCGAGATCGCGATCGTCAACGCGAACTGCCGGTAGAAC
>DASWVL010000368.1:0-15877 GCA_036406255.1 Zeimonas sp. | reverse complement strand
GGACGAGTTCGCGCGCCGGCGCAGCCGCCCGGACGACGGCGCGCGGGCGCTAACCAACAGCGTCGGCGTCATCGACGAGACCGGAACGATCGCCTGGCGCTACGACAAGCGCCACCTCGTCCCCTTCGGCGAGTTCGTTCCTTTCGGCTTCGGCTGGTTCGTCGACCTGATGCACATCCCGCTCGGCGACTTCGCGCGCGGCTCCGCGCGCCAGCGCCCGCTATGGATCGCGGACCAGCGCATCGCCTTCGACATCTGCTACGAGGACCTGTTCGGCGAGGAGATCGCCGCACAGGTGCGCGACGGCGCAACGATTCTCGTGAACGTCAGCAACATCGCCTGGTTCGGCGACTCGCACGCGCTGCCGCAACACCTGCAGATCGCGCGCATGCGGGCGGTCGAGCTTGCGCGCCCGATGCTGCGCGCGACGAACACCGGCGTCACCGCCGCGATCGACGCGCACGGCCGCGTGCTCGCCCGCCTGGAGCCCTACACCGCAGGAGTGCTGGAGATCGAGGTGCAGGGAACCGACGGCACGACGCCCTACGCGCGTCACGGGAACGTTCCGGTCCTCGTGCTGTCGATCGGCTTCGTCGCGGCCGCGCTCGGGATGATGCGCGGCGCCGCCCGCCGCGAGCAGCGTCGAGTCGATCGAACCCGCTAGAATGCGCGTTTTCGACGCCGCAACGGCGCCATGCTCAGCTTTCAGCAACTGATCCTGCGCCTGCAGCAATACTGGGACCGCCAGGGCTGCGCACTTCTGCAGCCCTACGACATGGAGGTCGGGGCGGGCACCTTCCACACCGCGACGTTCCTGCGTGCGATCGGGCCCGAGCCCTGGCGCGCCGCCTACGTCCAGCCGTCGCGTCGACCGAAGGACGGCCGCTACGGGGAGAACCCGAACCGGCTGCAGCACTATTACCAGTACCAGGTCGTGCTCAAGCCGTCGCCGGTCGACATCCTCGAGCGCTACCTCGGCTCGCTGTCGGCGATCGGCATCGACACCGCGACCAACGACGTGCGCTTCGTCGAGGACGACTGGGAGTCGCCCACGCTCGGCGCGTGGGGCCTGGGCTGGGAAGTGTGGCTCAACGGCATGGAAGTGACGCAGTTCACGTACTTCCAGGAAGTCGGCTCGCTGAAGTGCCAGCCGATCACCGGCGAGATCACATACGGCCTCGAGCGCATCGCGATGTACCTGCAGGGCGTCGAGAGCGTCTACGACCTGCAGTGGACCGACGGCATCACCTACCGCGACGTGTTCCACCAGAACGAGGTCGAGCAGTCGGCCTACAACTTCGAGCATGCCGATGTCGCCGTGCTGTTCCGGCATTTCGAAGACCATGAGCGCGCAGCGATGCGCCTCATCGAAGTCGGGCTCGCGTTGCCCGCGTACGAACGCGTGCTCGACTGCTCGCACACCTTCAACCTGCTCGACGCGCGCGGCGCGATCTCGGTCACCGAGCGCGCGGCATACATCGGCCGCGTTCGCAGGCTGGCGCGCGCGGTGGCGCAGGCGTACTACGAGTCGCGCGAGCGGCTCGGCTTCCCGATGCTCCAGACGGTTCGCGATGTCGAATGATCCGCGTGCGCAGCGCGCGTCCGCCGCGCAAGGCACAGCGTCCCCCCCCGCTGCGATGCGCGCGCCGCTGCTCGTCGAGTTGCGCACCGAGGAACTGCCGCCGAAGGCGCTCGAGCGGCTCGGTGACGCCTTCGCCGAAGCGCTCGCGAAGGCGCTGCGCGTGCGCGGGCTCATCGAGGTTGACGCGCGAATCGAGCGCTTCGCGACGCCGCGCCGCCTCGCAGTGCGTATCGACGGGGTCGCAACCCAGGCCGGCGATCGCCGCGTCGAGACCCGGGGGCCGTCGGTGAAGATCGGACTCGACGCCGCCGGCGAGCCGACGCAGGCGCTGCTCAAGTGGGCGCAGAAGCTTGGTGCGCCGCTCGATGCACTCGAACGCGCGAGCGACGGCAAGCAGGAAGTCTTCCGCTATCGCAGCGTCGTGCCCGGCGAATCGCTGGGGCATGCGATCGGCCCTGCGCTCGAGGAGGCGGTGGGCGAACTGCCCATCCCGAAGACGATGCAGTACCAGCTCGCCGACGGGCGCACGAGCGTCTCGTTCGTGCGGCCCGCGCACGGCCTCGTCGTGCTGCATGGCGCGCAGGTGCTCGAGGCGTCGGTGCTCGGGCTGGCCGCCGGACGGATCACGCGCGGGCACCGCTTCCAGTCGGAAGGCGACATCGAGATCGAGGACGCGCTGCGCTACGAGGAACGGCTCGCCACGGCGGGTCGCGTCGTCGCGTCGTTCGACGCGCGCCGCACGCGCATCGAGTCGATGCTGCGCGAGCGCGCGGCGCAGCATGACGCGTCACTGGGCGACGAGGCGCAGGTGGCCGCGCTGCTCGACGAGGTCACCGCACTCGTCGAATGGCCGGCGGTCTACGTCGGCGAGTTCGAGCGCGCATTCCTGCAGGTGCCGCAGGAGTGCCTGATCCTCACCATGCGTACGAACCAGAAGTACTTTCCGCTGTTCGACCCTTCGGGCCGGCTGCTGCCGAAGTTCCTGATCGTCTCGAACATGGAAGTCGACGACGCGCGCTCGATCGTCGCCGGCAACGAACGCGTGGTGCGTCCGCGCCTGGCCGACGCGCGCTTCTTCTTCGATGTCGACCGCCGGACGCCGCTCGAGCGGCGCGTCGCCGACCTCGCGAACGTCGTGTATCACGCAAAACTCGGCACGCAGGCCGAACGCACCGAACGCGTGCGGCGCATCGCGCGCGCCGTGGCGTCGATGCTCGGCGCCGACGTCGAGCGCGCGGACCGCGCCGCGCTGCTCGCAAAGGCCGATCTGCTCACCGGGATGGTCGGCGAGTTCCCGGAGCTGCAGGGCGTCATGGGCGGGCACTACGCACGGCACGACGGCGAGGACGACGCGGTCGCTCACGCCATCGTCGAGCAGTACAGCCCGCGTTTCGCCGGCGACGCATTGCCCGCGACCGAGACCGGCACCGTGCTCGCGCTCGCCGACAAGCTCGAGACGCTCGCCGGGCTCTTCGGCATCGGGCAGCAGCCCAGCGGCGACAAGGATCCGTTCGCGCTGCGACGGCACGCGCTCGGCGTGGTACGCATGCTCGTCGAGAAGTCGCTTGCGCTTGCGCTCGATGCGCTGGTCGCCGCGGCCTCCGATGCCTTCGACGATCGCGTCGCGCGCGCCGACGACGCGCTCGTCGCCTTCCTGTTCGAGCGACTCTCGGGCTATCTGCGCGAGCACGGCTACTCCGCCCACGAGATCGCCGCGGTGGTCGACCCGCGGCCGATGCGGCTCGATACGGTTCCGGCGCGCCTGAACGCCGTGCGCTCGTTCTCCGGGCTGCCCGAAGCCGAGGCGCTCGCCGCCGCCAACAAGCGCATCGTCAACATCCTGCGCAAGGCGCCCGACGCGGCGCCCGGCTCCGTCGATCGCGCGCTGCTCGTCGAACCGGCGGAGCGCGCGCTCGCCGAATGCGTCGACGTGCTCGCCCCGCAGGCCGACGAGCGGATGCGCGATGGCGACTGGTTCGGCGCGATGAGCGTCATGGCGAGAGCGCGCGATGCCGTCGACCGCTTCTTCGACGAAGTGATGGTGATGGCCGACGACCCACGGCTGCGCGCGAATCGCCTGTCGCTGCTCGCCGCGCTGCGTGCCCTGATGAACCACGTCGCCGACATCTCGAAGCTCGGCTGAGGCGTCGGTCCCTGTCCGCGATCCGGCCGTGAAACTGATCGTTCTCGACCGCGACGGCGTCATCAACCATGACAGCGACGCCTACATCAAGAGCCCCGACGAGTGGCGCCCGCTTCCGGGCAGCCTCGAGGCGATCGCCCGGCTGGACAAGGCGGGTTACCGCATCGTCGTCGCAACCAACCAGTCGGGCGTCGCGCGCAAGCTGTTCGACATCGCGACGCTCGGCGCGATCCACGCGAAGATGCACGCAGCGGCCGCCGAGGCCGGTGGCCGCATCGAAGCGGTCTTCTTCTGCCCGCACGGGCCCGACGAGGGCTGCACCTGCCGCAAGCCGCGCCCCGGCCTGTTCCACGAGATTCTCGTTCGCTACGGTGCGGCCACCACGGACGTGCACGCGGTCGGCGACCAGTTGCGCGACCTGCAGGCCGCGCACGCCGCCGGATGCCGGCCGGTACTCGTGCTCACCGGCAAGGGCCGGGCGACGCTTGCGGCAGGCGGCCTGCCGCCCGACACCGTCATTCGCGTCGACCTCGCCGCGATCGCCGCCGAACTCGCTCCATGATCGTCCTGCGCTCGGCGCTGTTCCACGCACTGCTGTTCGTCACCGTCGTGCCGTACGCGCTGCTGTGCCTGCTCTGGGCGCCGCTGCCGAGGCCGACGCGCTATCGGCTCACGCTCGGCTGGCCGCGCTTCGTCATCCTGGCCGCACGCGCGATCGTCGGCATCGACTACCGCGTGCTCGGCGCCGAGCGGCTGCCCGAGGAGGCCGCGATCGTGCTCTCGAAGCACCAGTCCACCTGGGAGACGCTGTTCTATCCGGCCAGGATGCCGCGCGAGCTGTGCTACGTTTTCAAGCGCGAACTGCTGTGGCTTCCGTTCTTCGGCTGGGGCATCGGGCTGCTCGACATGATCCACATCGACCGGCGTCGCGGCGCCGTCGCGTTCGACCAGCTGTTGCGCGAAGGCACGATCCGCCTGGCGCAGGGTCGCTGGATCGTGCTCTTCCCCGAAGGCACTCGCACGCGCCCAGGTGCGCGAATCCGGTACAAGACCGGCGGGTGCAGGCTCGCCGTTCGCACCGGCGTCCCGGTCATCCCGATCGCGGTGAACTCCGGCGAACACTGGCCACGCCGGGCGTTCCTGCTGCGGCCCGGGACGATCACCGTGTCGATCGGCGAACCGATCGCCAGCGTAGGCAAGTCCGCCGAGGCCCTGTCCGCCGAAGTCGAAAGCTGGATCGAGAACGAGATGCGAAGAATCAGTCCCCACGTCTACCGCAGCGAAGCACCGGCCGCGGCAGCGATGCAGGCGCTGCGCCAATGACGGCGCGCAGGAAGGCGGACAGGCAGCCGGCTCCGCCGATGCCTGTCGAGCCCGCACGGCAGTTGAGCCTTCCGCTGTTCGACCCGCTGCACGCCCCCCTCGGCTCGGGGGGCACTGCGGCCGGCGGATCGATCCGCGTCGCACGCCTGTGCGAGCAGTGGCTGCAGTACGAGCTGCGCCGCTCGCGACGCCGGACGATCGGCTTCGTCATCGACGAACGCGGACTGCGCGTCACGGCGCCGCGCTGGGTGCCGGTCGACGAGGTCGAATCCGCGCTGCAGGGCAAGGCGAAATGGATCGTGCGCAAGCTCGCCGAATGGCGGGCGCACCAGGCGCGCCGCGATCGGCTCACCGTGCGCTGGGAGCACGGCGCACCGCTGCGCTATCTCGGCGACACGCTCACGTTGTGCGTCGCCGAAAACGCGCGGCGGACCGAACGCGTCGGCGACGATCTCGTCGTCGGGCTGCCGGCGCAGGCGCGCGCCGAGCAGCTGAAGGACCGCGTGCAGTGCTGGCTGCAGGCGCGTGCACGCGAAGTGTTCGCCGAACGGATCGAGTGGTTCGGTGCGCGTCACGGCTACACACCGCGCCGCTGGTCGCTGTCGTCCGCGCGCACGCGCTGGGGTAGCTGCAGCGCCGACGGATCGATCCGCCTGAACTGGCGGCTCGTGCATTTCCCGATCGACATCGTCGACTACGTGATCGCGCACGAGCTGGCGCATCTGCGCGAGCTGAACCACGGCACGCGCTTCTGGCAGATCGTGGGCGACCTGTTCCCCGAGTACGAACGCGCACGCGCCTGGCTGCGCGACTTTCCCGAGGACACGCCGCCGCGCTGAGCGGCACATTCGACGAGGAGGGCGACGATGCGAATCCTGCACACGATGCTGCGCGTGGGAGACCTGCAGCGATCGATCGGGTTCTACACGACGGTGATGGGCATGCGCGTGCTGCGCACGACCGAACGTCCCGAGCAGAAGTATTCGCTCGCCTTTGTCGGCTACGGCGACGAATCCACCGACGCGGTACTCGAGCTGACGTGGAACCACGGGGTCGATCGCTACGACCTGGGCACCGCCTACGGTCACGTCGCGATCGAGGTCCCGGATGCCGTCGCGGCCTGCGAGCGCATCCGCGCGGCGGGCGGAAAGGTCGTGCGCGAGGCCGGGCCGGTGAAAGGCGGCTCGACGGTGATCGCCTTCGTCGAGGATCCGGACGGCTACCGGATCGAGCTCATCGAGCGTTCGGACACGCGCGTCGCGTCGACCTGATCCTCGTCGCGCCCGCCGGCGAAGGACAGTGCGCGCGCGTCGTGCACGTTGCCCCACAGCAGCCAGGTGGCGAGCAGCCAGGCGAGCACCTCGACGACGTGCACGGCGATCACGCCTCCCGGCCTGGGCATCAGCATCGCGCGCACACCGAGCAGCACCGACGGAACGAGCACCGTCAGCATGAGCGCCGCGACGAAATAGAGCCGCTCGCGCAGACGGTGCACTTCCCGCGCGTCGATCGCATGCGCGATCCGAAGCGCGGCGAACGCCGCCACCGCCATCGCCGCCACGAGCAGCGGAACGCCGAACTGCAGCATCGCGCCTCGAACCGCGCGCAGCGCGGTGCCCGGTTCGAGCCCCATCGATACGGCCGATGCGACGAAGAGCGCCAGGCTGAGCGTGAAGGACATCTCGCAACCCGCACGCAGGATCCGCCCTGCGAGCACCGCGGACCGGTGCGTGGAACGAACCGTGGAGGTGCGGGACATCGCGCGTACTCCGCTGGCCGTGCTTTCCCCGTTGCGAACGACTGTGCGCTGTTTTCCTGCGAGCGTCAACGAAGCCGGACGTCGGACACGGCGGCGCAACTGTCCGCGATCGAAAGCCACATGGGCACTTCGATCTGCTCGGGCCGGAGCGTCGGTGCGATCGCCGGGCGCGGCACCTGGCGCGCGTCGAGCCACGGCAGCAGGGTCGTGCGGATCATCTTGCGTCGCTGCGTGAAGGCGACCGCGAGCACCGCCTGCAGCGGCGACGGATCGTGCGCGAGCCTGTCGATGCGGACGCGCATGCGCACCACCGAGGACTCGACCTTCGGCGGCGGGTCGAAGGCGCTCGGCGGGACATCGAACAGCCGTTCGACGTCGTAGAACGCCTGCATCAGAACCGAGAGTCGGCCGAATTCGCGCGTCGAGGCGCTGGCGACGATGCGTTGCACGACTTCCCGCTGCAGCATGAAGTGCTGGTCCTCGATGCCGGCGCGGAAGTCGAGCAGCCGCACGAGCAGCGGGCTCGAGACGTTGTACGGGAGGTTGCCGACGATGCGCAGGCGCCGGCGCGCACCGGAGCCGGCGATCGTGCCGAAATCGAAGCGCAGCGCGTCGGCCTCGTGCACCGTCAGCCGCTGCGCCGCGTAGCGCCTGCGCAGACGCGCGGCGAGATCGCGATCGATCTCGACCGCGTGCAGGTGCGGGACGCGCTCGAGCAGTGCGCCGGTGAGCGCGGCGAGCCCGGGCCCGATCTCGACGAGAAGCTCGCCTTCTCGCGGGGCGATCGCGTCGACGATCGCCTCGACGACCGAAGCGTCGGTCAGGAAGTGCTGTCCGAAACGCTTGCGCGCGCGGTGCCCACCGCCGCCGTCAGTGTCCACCGGAAGGTTGCGCGGCCATCGCGTACCGGTCGAGCTTGTACTCGACGTAGGTGCGATCGCGCAGCTGGCGCAGCCAGTCTTCGTAGTTCTCGTCGATGCGGCGCTCGCGCAACGCCTGGCGCGCCTGCTGGCGCAGCCGATCGGGCGAACTCTCGTCGGTGCGACGTTCGACGACCTGGATCAGGTGCACGCCGAACGGCGTGCGCACCGGGTCGCTGAGCTGGCCGGGTGCAAGCGCGTTCATCGCCCGTTCGAACTCGGGGACGGTGTCGCCCGGGTAGATCCAGCCGAGATCGCCTCCGCGCCCTGCACTGCCGTCGACCGAGTACTGTCGCGCCAGCTCGGCGAAGTCACCGGTACCCGCCTCGATGCGCTGCTTGATCTCGCGAAGCCGGCGAATCGCCTCCTCCTCGCCGATCACCTCGTTGGGCCGGATCAGGATGTGCCGGGCATGCGTCTGCACGACCGGCTGCCCGGCCGCGGCGGGCAGCGAACCGCTGCGCCGTTCGACGAGCTTGAGCACGTGGAAGCCCGCCGGGCTTCGCAGCACCGGCGCCACGCCACCGGGATTCAACGGCTTGACCGCGTCGACGAACAGCTGCGGAAGCCGCTCGGGCGTGCGCCAGCCGAGCGAACCGCCGCTCATCGCCTCCGGCGCATCGGAGAAGGCAGCGGCGAGTCGCCCGAAGTCGGCTCCGGCCTGCAGCTGCCGCACGATCTCCTCGGCCCGCAGGCGCTGGCGCTCGATCTGCTCGGCGCTCGCGCCCTCCGGCAGCCGCAACAGGATCTGCGCCAGGTGCAGTTCGCTGCCATCGGGCCCGCCGCCATTGGCGTGCGACGCGAGGAACGCGTCGACGTCGGCGTCGCTGATCTGCACCTTGCTGTCGATCTCGCGCTCGCGCAGCCGCTGACGCACGATCTGACCACGCACCTCCTCGCGGAACTGCTCGAAATCGATTCCCTGCCGGCGTAGCCGATCGCGCAGCTGCGCGGGCGTCAGGCCGTTCTCCGTGGCGATGCTGGAGATCGCGCGCTCGAGCTGGCCGTCGTCTACGCGCAGACCGGAATCCCGTGCAAGCTGCATCTGCGCGCGGTCGACGATCATGCGCTCGAGCACCTGGCGCTCGAGTATGTCCGACGGGGGTACCTCGATGTTCTGCTCGCGCAGCTGACGCTCGACGAGGAGCACCTGCTGCTGCAGCTCGCGCGCGGTGATCGCCTCGCTGTTGACGACCGCGGCGATGCGGTCGATCTCGACAGGCGCGCTCGATTGGGCGGCGGCGAACGGGGTCAGGCCGGCCGCCAGGAGCGCGGTGGCCAGGCGAAGAAGGAATCGGGAAGGCATCACTCGTAGCCGAAGTAGCGCGACGGCAACTCGGGCCGATCGTTAGGCAGGCGGTAGCCCGGAATGTTCCGGCGCAATATACCAAACGGATCGGAACCGAGTCGGGCCAGCCCCTTGAGTTCGAGCTGGATGAAGAAAGCGGTCGTCGAGCGGCCGAATGCGGTGCGGAAACGCTGCACGACGAAGCGCGTGCCCCAGCAGCACGAGTCGTATTCGAAGCCCAGTACCGCTTCGACGACGCCGCGCTCGTTGGGCACGCCGCTGATCGGGTCGCGGCCTTCCTCGAGGAACGAGTAGTTCAGCCGCCCGAGCGCGACCCAGCGCGGAGCCACCGGCCAGCGCGCCGACGTGTCGAACTGGCCGATCTCGTTGCGCCGGTAGCGAAGCCCGACGTTGAGGATGCGACCGTCGGACGGCAGGTAGCGCCACAGGGCGGTGTAGCGCGGAACGTCGCGGTCGCGCACGCTGTACTGCAACCCGGCGTCGAAGCTCTGGTAGCGTCCCAGCTCGCCGGAAGCGGCGAGCAGCACGTCGGAACGCTCGTCGGTCCGCGGCGCGACGCCGGGGATCGTGACGCGCTGCGGCGAGAAATGGATGCGCTGCCCGACCGCGAAGCGCAGGCGCTCGGCGCCGGTGGCCGGATCGATCAGCCGCGACACCGCCGCGGCCGTGAGCTGGTTGACATCGGCGATGCGGTCGTACCCGACGAAGGTGTTCTCCGAGAACAGCTGCGCGAAGTTGAAGTCGGCCACCGTGGTGTCGTACACCGGCAGGTCCGACTGGTCGCGAAACGGCGTGCGCGCGTAGAACAGCCGTGGCTCGAAGGTCTGTGTCAGCTCGCGGCCGAGGAAACGCGTCGGCCGCTCGAAGACGAGGCCGCTGTCGATCGAGAAAGTCGGCACGGCGCTGCTTTCGGTCCGGTCGAACAGGCCGTCGGTGCCGCTGTCGATCTGGTAGCTCGCCAGGTGCAGCTGTGCCTTCGGCACGACGAACCACCCGGGGCGCACGACCGGATAGCTCAGCTGCGGATTGGCGACGCCGCGCCAGCCTTCGGGCAGGCGCGCCGCCGGTGCACGAAAGCGCGTCGAGTCGAGCACCGTGTCGAGATCGAAACCGCGCGCGTCGCGCACGACGTTGCGCAACTGCACCTGCGGCACGCGCTCGTACGGCCCGGGCCGCGCGTCGAGGATCGATTGCCACGTCTGCACGCTCACCAGCGCGGTCCAATCGTTGGGCAACCCACGCGACGCCGAGAACACGCGCGGCAGCAGCCGCTCGGAACTGGAGACGATCGAACGGCCGTAGTCGACGAAGTAGTTGTCGTCGGACACGCCGCGCAGGTTCCAGCCGCCGCCCCAACCGCCCCAGTTGGTGAAGGTATTGTTCAGATCGAAGAAGTGCCGGCTGGTGTGGGTGACCCGGTCGTCCGGGTTCCACTCGACCGTCGCACTGCCGTAGAAGCTGCGCTGCAGGTAGCGGAACTCGGCGCCCATCTGCAGGCCGCGCCGCGTGCTCACCCGCGGGTAGAGGGTAAGGTCCCGGTTCGGCGCGATGTTCCAGTAGTACGGAACGACGACATCGGCGCCGGAGCGCGAGGTGACCGAAACGGAAGGCGGAAGGAAGCCGCTGCGGCGCCGGTCGCTCAACGGGAACGCGAAGATCGGCGCTGCCAGGATCTTCACGCCCTTGAAGTACAGGCTCGCCGAGCGGCCCGTGCCTTCGTCCGCTTCCTGATCGAGCGTCATCGTCTCGGCGAGCAGGATCCAGTCGGGATCGTCGAACTGGCACGTCGTGTAGCTCGCTTCGGTCAGCCGCATGCGGTCGGGCCCGAGGAAATCGATCCGCTCGGCGTTTCCGCGCCCGTCGTACAGCGCGAGGTAGTAGGACGGAGTCTCGAACCAGCCGGTGTTCGCGTCGAGCTTCAGCGCCAGTTCCGGCCCGGTGAAGACGTTGCCCTCGCGCGTGACGCGCACGTGCCCGGCTGCGAGCAGCTCGTCGTCCGCCGGGTAATACGTGAGCCGATCGGCGCGGATCACCGAGCCGGCCTTGCGCACCTCGGCATTTCCCTCGAGCGTCGTGTCGCGCTCGCTGCGCCCGTAGAGGCGCTGGCCGCTTCCATAGACCGGGCGCCCCTCGGTGATCTCCGCGCGCGACTCCGACAGTGCGGGATCGAGCTTCAGCGGAAAGCCCGCGGACGCGCCCTGCGCCATCGCGTGGCTCGAAACGAGCAGCGCCGACAGCACGACAGGGACGGGAGGACGGATTCGGGGCCGGCGCATTCGTCGGGAGCGGGACCGGACCGGCGAGTGCCGGGCAAGCGAGGCACAGCAGGAGGGTGGCCTCGTGCGGCGACCCCTCGACTATTATACGGACTGCCTCGTGTCCTGTTCCGCCCTCGCTTCGGAGCGCATCGATCGAACCCCAACGTCTGCAGCGCGACGGCGACGACGATCACCGTCTCGCACGGCTTCGCGCATGGCTCGGCACGCTCGCACCTGCCCACGCGCTCGCGCTCGAGTCGATTCGTCCCGCGTCGAACGACGCAAGCTTTCGCCGCTATTTTCGCATCGACATCGAGCGCCCGGGCAGCGGAAGCGATCGCGCGAACCTGCGCAGCGTCGTGGCGATGGACGCGCCGCCGCCGATGGAAGACTGTCGCCCCTTCGTGCACGCCGCAGCGGCGCTGCGCGAGGCGGGCGTGCGCGTGCCGCAGGTGCTCGCCGCCGACGTCGACCGGGGCTTCCTGCTGCTCGAAGACTTCGGTTCGATCACGTACCTGCAAAGGCTGCAGGAATGCGCCGTCGACGACGCGTGCGTCGACGCACTGATGCGCGATGCCACCGAAGCGCTGGTGCGCATGCAGGCGGGCAGCCGTCCCGGCGTCTTCCCCGACTACGACCGGATGCTGCTCGCGCGTGAACTCGATCTCTATCCGCAGTGGTACGTCGCCCGTCATCGCGGCGCGACGCTCGACGACGCCGGGCGCGCCACGCTGCACGACGCATTCGGGCGGCTGCTCGCCAACAACCTTGCGCAGCCGCGCGTGTTCGTGCACCGCGACTGGCACTCGCGCAACCTGATGGTGCTCGGCGGCGATGCGAATCCCGGCGTGCTCGACTTCCAGGACGCGGTATGCGGCCCGCTCACCTATGACCTCGTCTCGATGCTTCGCGACGCGTACATCGAGTGGCCGGAGGAGCGCCAGCTCGACTGGGCGGTGCGCTACTGGGAGTCCGCACGCGCGCGCAGGCTGCCGGTGGCCGCCGACTTCAGCGCTTTCTATCGCGACTTCGAATGGATGGGCCTGCAGCGGCACCTGAAGGTGCTGGGCATATTCGCCCGCCTGTACCACCGCGACGGCAAGGATCGATACCTCGCCGATCTTCCGCTCGTTGTCTCGTACGTCCTGCGGGCGGCGCGGCGCTACCGCGAGTTCGACGCGCTCGTGCGGCTGATCGAGCGGATCGAGGCCGCACACGGCGATGACGCACCGCGCGCCGCCGGCTTCACGTTCTGAGGCGCAACGTGCGTGCGATGCTGCTGGCCGCCGGCCGCGGCGAGCGGATGCGCCCGCTCACCGACACCTGCCCGAAGCCGCTGCTGCATGCCGGAGGCCGCGCGCTGATCGAATGGCAGCTGCGCGCGCTCGCACGCGCGGGCATCGTCGACGTCGTCGTCAATCACGCGCACCTGGGCGCGCAGATCGAACGGGCGCTGGGGGACGGTACGCGGTGGAACCTGCGCATCCGCTACTCGGCCGAAGGCGAGGCGCTCGAGACCGCCGGCGGCATCGCGCGCGCTCTGCCGATGCTGGGCGACGGCCCGTTCGTCGTCGCCGCTTCCGACGTGTTCACCGATTTCGACTATTCACGCACGCACGCGATCGCGCGGCGCATGCTCGACGACGACCTGCTCGCGTGGTGCGTGCTGGTACCGAACCCGCCGCATCATCCGCGCGGCGACTTCGCGCTGCACGGCGGGCGCCTGCTCGAGGACGGCGAGCCGAGAAGCACGTTCAGCGGCATCGGCGTATATCGAGCGGCGCTCTTCGACGGCGCCGATCGCGCGGGCAAGGCGCCGCTCGCCCCGCTGCTCAGAGCCGCGGCCGCGGCGGGCCGCGCCGGCGGCGAACGATACGACGGCCGCTGGATCGACGTGGGCACGCCGCAGCGCCTCGCCGCCCTGGATGCACAATTGCGGTCGGACGGCCCATAGCGGTCGCGCGAGCGCGCGCCGGCCCTCGTCCCACCGTGCCGCCTCTCCGGAAAACGGAATGCAGGAATACGCGAAACGCAGACAACGGGTGATCGACGCAATGCACGCCGCCGGAGGCGGCGTTGCAGTCGTTTGCACGGGTGCCGAAGTGATCCGCAATCGCGACAGCGAGTACCCGTATCGCAGCGACAGCTACTTCCGCTACCTCAGCCCGTTTCCCGAGCCGCAGGCCGCGATCGTGCTCGTCGCCGGCGACGATCGCGACGAGTCGATCGTGTTCTGCCGTCCGAAGAACGAGGAGCGCGAGATCTGGGACGGATTCCGCTACGGACCGCAGGTCGCCGCCGAACGCTTCGGTTTCGATCGCGGCGCGCCGATCGAGTCGCTCGACGAGGAGATGGCGAAGCTGCTCGCGAACCGCCCGGCACTGTGGCATGCGCTCGGCACCAGCGAGGCGCTCGACGCATCGGTTCGGCAGTGGCTCGCCGCGGTGCGCGCACAGGCGCGCGCGGGCGTACGTTCGCCGACGCAGGTATTCGACCTGAATCGCGTGCTCGACGAAATGCGGCTCGTCAAGGACGAGCACGAGATTGCCGCGATGCGGCAGGCGGCACGGATCTCGTCGGCGGCGCACCTGCGCGCGATGCGCACCGCGCGCCCCGGCTGCCGCGAGTTCGAGATCGAGGCCGAGCTCCTGTACGAATTCCGCCGCAACGGCGCCGACGCACCGGCGTACGGCTCGATCGTCGCCGCCGGACGCAATGCCTGCGTGCTGCACTACCGCGCGAACGATGCAGTGATGAACGAAGGCGAGCTTCTGCTGATCGATGCGGGATGCGAGTTCGATGGGTATGCCTCGGACATCACCCGCACCTTTCCGGTCGGCGGCCGCTTCGGCGCCGCACAGCGCACGCTGTACGACATCGTGCTCGAGGCGCAACGCGCGGCGATCGAGCGAATCCGGCCCGGCGCACGCTTCGTCGACGCACACGACGCCGCGGTGCGCGTGCTCGCGCAGGGCATGATCGACTGCCGGCTCATCGAGGGGCCGCTCGACGCGGCGATCGAAGCCGGCACCTACCGTCGCTTCTACATGCACCGCACCGGGCACTGGCTCGGCATCGACGTGCACGACTGCGGCGACTATCGCGAGCCGTCGGCGGCGCCCGGCGAGAACGCCGCGTCGCGCATCCTGCGACCCGGAATGGTGACGACCGTCGAGCCCGGCATCTACGTGCGCGCTGCCGACGACGTCCCGAGCGCGTTCCACGACATCGGCATCCGGATCGAGGACGACGCGCTCGTCACGGACGAGGGCTGCGAGATCCTCACCCTCGAGGCGCCGAAGCGCGCGGAAGACATCGAAGCGGCGATGGGCGCATGACGCAGCGGCTGCGCATCGAAGGGCGCGGACCGGTCGCCATTGCGCTGCGCCTCTTTCTCGCGCGACAGGGCTTCGCGGCGAAGTCGATCACGCACGACACGTTCATCCGGCAGATCCCCGCGGGCGTGGCCGCGCGCGCGCTCGCGCTCTCGCTCGGCAGCACGCACCTGCTCTCGCGCATCGT
The DNA here is from genome assembly GCA_036406255.1 of Zeimonas sp. GTDB lineage: Bacteria > Pseudomonadota > Gammaproteobacteria > Burkholderiales > Burkholderiaceae_E > Zeimonas. Next base: position 1,061 of record DASWVL010000368.1, on the reverse strand, counting down.
CGCGCTGCCCGACTGCGCGCCGATCCACACCGTCGACGTCTCGCTCGTACAGCGCGCCGGCCGCACGCGCTTCCACGCCGCCGACCTCGACTCCCCCACCCTCGGCTGCGTCGTGCGCTACGCCACGCTGCACGAGGCGCTCCTCGAGGCCCTGCAACGTGTCGGCGCAGCCGCACATCACCCTTCTCCCTCCTCCCTTCCCCCTTCTCCTTCCGTCGGCGAAGCCGACGAGATCCTGATCCGCGCAGACGGCGACCCCCGATCGCCGTCTGCGCGCACCTTGGACTTCGGCCAGACCGCACTGCTCGCCGAAGTCGTCGTCGAGCGCGACGCCCTGGGCGTCGCATTCGAGCACTTCACGCACGAGGGCCCACTCGCGCTGCTACCGCTTCCCGAAGCACGCCGACGCGCGGTCGTGTGGTGCGCGAGCCCGCAACAGGCCGAACGGCGCGCGCAACTGGCGCCGCACGAATTCGAGGCCGAGTTGCTCGCCACGTTCGGCAGCGCTCTCGGCACGATGAGACTCGCGAGCGAACGCCATCAGGCGCCGCTGCAGCGCCGCCTCGCGCAGCGCGACGACGACCCGCGCCGCGTGGCGATCGGCAACGCCGCGCAGGCGCTGCATCCGGTCGCGGGCCAGGGACTGAACCTCGGCCTTCGCGACGCCTTCGAGCTTGCGCAGGAACTGGGCGGCGCACATGCGCGTGGAGCGCCACTCGAAGACGCGATCGCGCGCTTTCGCCGTAGGCGCATGGCCGACCGTGCGGCAACGGTCGGCGTCACCGACACGCTCGCGCGACTGTTCCGCTGGCGCGCGCTCGCGCCGATCCAGTCGGTCGCGTTCGACGCACTCGACTGGTCCGCTCCGCTGCGCGACCGTTTCGCGAAAGCGTTGATGTTCGGCCTGCGATCCGGTTGAATGATTTCGCGCATCGTCGCGCGCGATCTTTTTCGATAGAATCGCCCTCCCGTTCGCAAGGATCGCAGTCGCGTGATGACGAGCACAGCGTTCCGGATCGGCCCGTACGCGATCTCCAACCGCGCACTGGTCGCGCCGATGG
>DASWVL010000367.1:0-3037 GCA_036406255.1 Zeimonas sp. | reverse complement strand
AGCCGCCGAAGGCGCCACCGCCGGAGCCGCCACCGCCGGAGCCGCCATCGGAACCGCCGCCCGAGCCGCCGCAGACACGGCTGCCGGAACCCGCGCCCGAGCCGTTGCCCGAGGTGCCGCAGCGCACCATCGAGGCGCAGGCGCCCGAGCCCGAGCCGACGCCGCAGGTCGAGAAGGCGCGAAAGCCCGAGCCGCGGAAGAAAGCCGTCGAGCCTCGCCCGCCGCGTCGCGTGGTGCGCAAGCCGCCGCCTCCGCCCACGGAGCGCCCCGCGCCGGAACGGGTTGCCGAGGTTGCGCCCGCGCCGCCGGCGACCGAGCCCGCCGCCGTGCGAGCCCCCGCAGAGTCACCCCCGCCGGCGGCGCAGGCCGCTGCCGAGCCGCCCGCGCCGAAAGCCGTCCCGGCCCCCGCCGTGGCCTCGGCTGCTCCGGTGAGCGCGCCTCGCTTCGACGCCGCTTACCTGCGCAACCCTGCGCCCGAGTACCCGCGCGCATCGCGCCGCCTCGGCGAGCAGGGGCGGGTCGTCCTGCGCGTGCGCGTCGAGGCCGACGGGCGCCCCTCGCAGTGCGAGGTTCAGCACTCTTCGGGGTCGTCGCGGCTCGACGAGGCCGCGCTCGCCGCGGTGCGCCGATGGAGTTTCATCTCCGCGCGCCGCGGCGACGAGAAGGTGGCCGCGTGGGTTCTCGTGCCGATGGAATTCCGCCTGAACGACAGCTGACTACGGAGACCGACCGATGGGTTCCAGCCTGGGATTCGCACACTTCGTCGCGCACGCCGATGCGATTGCATGGGCCGTGCTCGCGGTGCTGGTCGCGATGTCGCTCGCGAGCTGGTACTGGATCGCCGCCAAGGCGCTGCAGTGGGTGCGCACGCGGCGTGCGTCGCAGCGGTTCCTCGCGGCCTTTCGCGCCGCGCTGTCCTCGGACGCGCGAGCGCAGCAAAGCTGCGCGAACGAGTCGAGCGGTCCGTATGCCCGTCTCGCCGGCGACGCGTTCGAGACGCTCGAGCGCCACCGCGCGAACGCCGCCCGCAACGCGCCCGAGCTGCCTGCGCGTGCCGAGGTTCTCGCGCGCTCGCTGCGGCGCTCGATCGTCCAGCAGTGCGCCAGGCTCGAATCGGGGCAGACGCTGCTCGCCACCGTCGCATCGACCGCGCCCTTCATCGGGCTGTTCGGCACCGTCTGGGGCATCTATCACGCGCTGCTCGCGATCGGCGACGCCGGCGCGGCCGGGCTGCAGGAGGTCGCCGGCCCGGTCGGCGAGGCGCTGATCATGACCGGCATCGGGCTGGCGGTCGCGATCCCCGCGTCGATGGCCTACAACGCGTTCGCTCGCGCGCGGCGCAACCTCAAGATCGGACTCGAGGCCTTCGCGCACGACCTGCTCGTGCTGCTGCTCGAGGACGCTGCACCGCGTCCTGTACACGACGCGGACGACGCGCGCGCACGGGGCGGCACGTCGGCGCCTCCGCGTCTCCAAGCGGTGCCCGGCGCGAGCTGACGCGGGCTGAACGCGAACCGCAACGGATCTGCGCAACAGGAAACCGCATGGCGTTCTCCCTGCACGACGAAGACGGCGACGACGAGATCGTCGACATCAACATGGTTCCGCTGATCGACGTGATGCTCGTGCTGATGATCGTGTTCATGGTCACCGCGCCGCTGCTCACGCACGCGGTGAAGCTCGAGCTGCCTCGGGCGGCGAGCAGCGCGATCGACGCGGGGAAGACGGCGCTGCACATCGAGATCGACGCCGAGGGGCGCGTGCACCTGGACGGCGCGGCGATCGACGAGGGCGCGCTACCCGCGCGTTTCGCCGAAGCCGCCCGTCGCTCGCCGGACACCGAGCTTCGGATCCGCGCCGACCGCCGCACGCCGTACGGAACGATCGCGCGCGTGATGTCGCAGGCGTCGCGCAACGGACTGGCGCGAATCGGTTTCGTGACCGATCCGCGCGACCCCCCGGTTCAGTAGTTGGCGGTCAGGCTCACGCGCACGGCGCGCGGCGAGCCCGGTGTGATGTTGTTGTTGCTGTGCGCCGACGCGAAGTATTCGCGGTCGAACAGGTTCTCGACGTTCAGCTGCATGCGCAGGTCGGGCGTGATCTGGTAGTAGAGCGCCGCGTCGACCCGCGCGAAGCCCGGCAGCGTCACCGCGTTGTCGCCCGACGCGTACTGGTCGCTCGCGGCGACGACGCCGAGTCCTGCGCCCCATTTCTCGTCGAAGTCGTAGCGGTTCCACAGCGAGAACGTGTGCCTCGGCAGCTGCGCGATGCGGTTGCCGGAGGCGATCGTCGCCGACTGCGTGCTCTCGTATTCGCCATCCTGCCAGGCGTAGCCGCCGATCACGCGCCAGCCCGGCGCCAATGTCCCGGCGAGCGAGATCTCGATGCCTTTCGCCCGCTGCCCGTCGACGAGGACCGAGCGCGTCGGGTCGGCCGGATCGGTGACTGCGACGTTCGTCCGGTCGAGGCGGTAGAGCGCTGCCGTCGCGGCCAGGTCGTGCGCGATGTCCCATTTCACGCCCAGTTCGAGGTTGCGGAACTCCTCCGGATCGAGCGAGCGGTTCTCGGCGTTCAGTGAACCGAGCTGGTCCCCGGCGCGCGGCTGGTAGGCGACGGTGTAGCTCGCGTAGATCGACACCGGCTCCGACGGCTTGTAGACGAGGCCGGCACGGGGCGACACCAGGTTGTCGGTGTTCGACAGCGTGCTGCCGTCGCGACGGTCGTCCAGCTCGACCTCGAAGCGGTCGAAGCGGACGCCGGCGATCGCCTGCCACTGTGGCGAAAGGTCGATCTGGTCCTGCACGTACAGCGCGGCGATGTTCGCCGTGCTGCGGTTGTTCGCGTCGGTGGGGCGCTGCGCGAAGCGAACCGGCGCGAAGCTGACCGGCGAGGCGACGGGCACCGACAGCGAGCCGCCGTCGAAGAAGCCGCTGTTGCGGAAGTTGTCGCTCGTCTGGCGACCGAGTTCGGCACCGAACAGCAGCGTGTGCGCGATCGATCCGGTTCGCGTCCGGTAGCGCAGGTCGGTCTGGTTGAA
>DASWVL010000366.1:0-10846 GCA_036406255.1 Zeimonas sp. | reverse complement strand
GGCGTCGCGCGCCGAGTTCGCCGACATCTACGCGACGTCGCTGTACGGCGCCGGCACGCACTACAACGGGATCGGCGTGACGGTGGCGGCGATCACGCAGCAGTTCACGCAGGGCGACATCGCGACGACGAACAGCGCGCTGGACATGGCGATCAACGGGCGCGGTTTCTTCCGCATGTCGAACGGCGGCGATATCACGTACACGCGAAACGGGCAGTTCCAGCTCGACCGGGAGGGCTACCTGGTCAACGCGCAGGGCGGGCGGCTGACCGGGTATCCGGCCGATGCGAACGGGCGCGTGATGGCGGGTGTGCCGACCGAGGTACGGCTGCAAACGGGAGACGTCGCGCCAAAGCAGACGGAGGAAGGAACGATTGCGGCGAACCTGAATGCGGCCGCGAGCCCGCTCGACGCAACGACGCCTTTCGACATCAACAACGGAGCGAGCTACCACGGTGCGACGTCGATCGCGGTGTATGACTCTCAAGGGGCCGAGCACACGGTCGCGCTCTACTTCCGGAAGACGAACCAGAACACGTGGGAGGTGCACGCCTACGCGGACGGCGCTTCGGCGGGCACCGAGACACTGGTCTTCGACGAGTTCGGAAAGCTGGACGCTGCTTCGCCGAATTCGCTGACCGCTCTCGTACCTGACTCCACGGGCGGCGGAGCATCGTTCGATGTCGACATCGATCTCGCGGAGATGACCCAGTTCGGCTCTGCCTTCTCTGTTTCCGAGCTCTCGCAGAACGGCTTCGCGGCAGGCCGTCTTTCGGGCTTCTCGATCGCCTCCGACGGTACCGTCATCTCGCGCTACACGAACGGCAAGACGCTCGCGCAGGGTCGTGTGGTTCTCGTCAATTTCAACAACCCGCAGGGGCTGCAGCCACTCGGTGGCAATCAATGGGCCGAGACGGCGGACTCCGGCGCTCCGATGGCCGGTGCCCCCGGCGCCGGGAGCCTCGGCGTCATCCAGTCGGGCGCGCTCGAGCAGTCGAACGTCGACCTCACGGCCGAACTCGTGAACATGATCACCGCGCAGCGCGTCTACCAGGCCAACGCGCAGACGATCCGCACGCAGGACCAGGTGATGCAGACGATCGTCAACCTGCGTTGACGGATTCGACCGCGATGCGCGGCGCCTCGGCTGAGGCCGACGCCGCGCGACGGGAGGAGCGATGGACCGATTGATCTACCAGTCGATGAGCGGAGCCAAGGCGCTGATGCAGCGCCAGGACTCGCTCGCGCACAACCTCGCCAACGGCAGCACCGACGGCTTTCGCGCCGACCTGATGGCGTTTCGGGCGGTGCCCGGCGAGCAGCCGAATGCCGCGACGACGCGCGTCTGGGCGCTCGAGGCGAGCGCGGGCTTCGACGCCTCGTCGGGTCCGATTCGCCAGACCGGTCGCGCGCTCGACGTCGCGGTGGCCGGCGACGGATGGCTCGCGGTGCAGGCACCCGACGGCCAGGAGGCCTACACGCGCGACGGCGCGCTCGAGATCGGCGTCGACGGCACGCTGCAGAACCGCCGCGGACAGCTCGTGCTCGGCGACGGCGGTCCGCTGACGATCCCGCCGGGTGCCGAGGTCTCGATCGGCGGCGACGGCACGGTGAGTGCGCGCATCGGCAACCAGGCGCCGTTCCAGATCGGGCGGCTGAAGCTCGTCGATCCTCCGCTCGACGAGCTGAGCAAGGGCGCCGACGGCCTGGTGCGAATGCGCGCCGGCGATGCGGCGCCGATGGACGAGTCGGTGCGCATCGTGCCCGGGTCGGTCGAAGGCAGCAACGTCAACGTCGTCGAATCGATGGTCGGAATGATCGCGCTCGCGCGTCAGTTCGAGATGCAGATGCGCATGCTGCAGACCGCCGAGGGCAACGAGCAGAAGGCCTCGCAACTCCTTTCGCTGAAGGGCTGAAACCATGATTCGTTCGCTGTGGATCGCCAAGACCGGGCTCGACGCGCAGCAGATGCAGCTCGACACGATCTCGCACAACCTCGCCAACGTCAGCACCAACGGCTACAAGCGCTCGCATGCGGTGTTCGAGGACCTGCTCTACCAGAACCTGCGGCAGGCGGGCGGCCAGGAGACGCAGCAGAACCAGCTGCCCACCGGGCTGCAGGTCGGCACCGGCGTGCGTCCGGTCGCCACGGCGCGCCTGTTCACGCAGGGCAACCTGCAGCAGACCGGCAACACCTTCGACATGGCGATCGACGGCAACGGCTTCTTCAGCCTGCAGATGCCGGACGGCACCGTCGCCTACACGCGCGACGGTTCGTTCCGCGTCGACTCCGCCGGCCAGCTGGTGACGTCGAACGGCATGCCGATGTCGCCGCCGATCGTGATTCCGCCCAATTCGGTGAGCGTCACCATCGGCGCCGACGGCGTCGTCTCGGTGATGCAGGCCGGCCAGCCCAACCCGGTGCAGGTCGGGCAGGTGCAGCTCGCGACCTTCGTCAACCCGGCCGGTCTCGACCCGAAGGGGCAGAACCTCTATCTCGAGACGGCCGCCTCGGGCGCGCCGACCATCGGTACGCCGGGCAACAACGGCGCCGGGCTGATCAACCAGGGCTACGTCGAGACGTCCAACGTGAACGTCGTCGAGGAACTGGTCGCGATGATCCAGACGCAGCGCGCCTACGAGATCAACTCGAAGTCGATCCAGACCTCGGACCAGATGCTCGCGCGTCTGTCGCAACTGTGATTTCGCAGGCCGTGCGTCGACTCCTTCGGCTGTGCGCGCCGCTCGCGGCCGCGTTCGTCGCGGCGTGCGCCACGCCCAGCGTGCACGTGCTCGAACCGACGAGCGTTCGTCCCCAGCCGACCGCTACGGCGATCGCTGCCGCGAACGCGTCGCGCGCGCCGGTGGCCGACGGCGCGATCTTCCGTCCGTCGAGCTTTCGGGGTCTGTTCGAGGACCGGCGTGCAAGGCTGGTCGGCGACATCCTGACGATCCAGATCCAGGAGAAGACCTCGGCGCGCAGCAGCTCCAACAGCTCGGTCGACCGCAACGCGTCGGTCGACGCGAGCATCGGCCGGCTGCCGTTCAAGTCGCCCACGTCGAGCCTGATCCCGAAACTCGGCGTCGCGGGCAGCTCGAGCAACACCTTCGAAGGCAAGGGCGAGACGGGCTCCGACAATGCGTTCTCCGGAACGATCACCGTCACCGTGCTCGACGTGCTGCCGAACGGAAACCTGGTGGTCTCCGGCGAGAAGCAGGTCGGCATCAACCAGAACGTCGAGGTGCTGCGCTTCTCGGGCGTGGTCGACCCGGTGAGCCTGCTGCCCGGCAACGTCGTGTCGTCGACGCGCGTGGCCGACGCGCGGCTCGAGGTTCGCGGCCGGGGAGACATCGACCATGCGCAGACGGTCGGCTGGCTCGCGCGTTTCTTCCTCAGTTTCCTGCCGATCTGATCGCCGGCGCTTCACGAAAGGGAACCCGATGACGAGATCCTGCAGCGCATCGCCGCGCACCCGTCGCATCGCACGTTGGGGGCGCACCGCGTGCGCGGCGCTGTTCTCGACGCTGTGGCTCGTGGCGCCCGTCCAGGCGGAGCGCGTCAAGGAGCTGGCGTCGATCCAGGGCGTGCGCGCCAACCAGCTCATCGGCTACGGCCTCGTCGTCGGTCTCGACGGCAGCGGCGACCAGACGACGCAGGCGCCGTTCACCGTGCAGAGCCTGCAGTCGATGCTGTCGCAGCTCGGCGTGCAGCTGCCGCCCGGCATCACGCCGCAGCTGCGCAACGCCGCCGCCGTGATGGTCACCACGCAGCTGCCGCCGTACGCGCGGCCGGGGCAGGCGATCGACGTCACCGTCTCGTCGCTCGGCAACGCGAAGAGCCTGCGCGGCGGTACGCTGCTGCTCACGCCGCTGCGCGGGGCCGACGGGCAGGTGTATGCGATGGCGCAGGGCAACCTGGTCGTCGGCGGTGCCGGTGCGTCCGCGGCCGGCAGCAAGGTGCAGATCAATCACCTGAGCGCAGGACGCGTCCCGGGCGGCGCGACGGTCGAGCGCATCGTGCCGAACCAGACGCTCGCCTCCGACACGATCCACATCGAGCTGAACCAGACCGATTTCGCCACCGCGCACCGCGTCGCCGAAGCGATCAACGCGAGCGTGCTGCCCGGCTCGGGCGCGGCGGTGCCGATCGCGCAGCCGCTCGACGCGCGCGTGATCCGCGTGCAGCTCCCCTCCGATCCGGCGCAGCGCGTGCCGTTCCTCGCCGGCCTCGAGAATCTCGACGTGCAGCTGGCCGCGCCGCTCGCGCGCGTGATCGTCAATGCGCGCACCGGCTCGGTCGTGATGAACCAGTCGGTGACGCTCGCGCCGAGTGCGGTTGCGCACGGCAATCTGTCGGTCACCGTGCAGGCGATGCCGATGGTCAGCCAGCCCGCGCCTTTCTCTAAAGGTTCGACGGTGATTGCCGAAAGAGCCGATATCGAGATCCGCCAGGACGGCGGGTCGATGATGATGCTCGAGGGATCGGCGAAGCTGCCCGACGTCGTGAAGGCGCTGAACAGCCTCGGTGCCACGCCGCAGGACCTGATCGCGATCCTCCAGGCGTTGAAAGCCGCGGGCAGCCTCAAGGCGGAGCTGGAGATCATCTGATGGCGCTGGGATCGACGTCGCTCGGGGGGCTCGCGCTCGACGCGCGTTCGCTCGACGCACTGCGACGCGACGCGTCGGACGACCCGCGCGCGGCGCTGCGCCAGGCCGCCGGCCAGTTCGAGGCGCTGTTCATGCAGCAGCTGCTCAAGAGCATGCGCGATGCGATGCCGAAGAGCGGCATGTTCGACGGTCCCGGTCACGAGACCTACGTCGGCATGCTCGACCAGCAACTGGCGCAGTCGATGTCGAATCGGCCCGGGGGACTGGCCGAGATCATCGCGCGCCAGCTCGAAAGGAACCTCGCGCCCGCCTCGTCGACGAACGTCGCGTCGGGCACGGCAGGCCACGCACGGGCGAGCGGGGGAGCGAACGCAACGCGCGGTGCCTCGGTCGTTCCGCGCGCAATGGCGCCGACGCCGTCGCTGGGTTCCCGCGCCACGACACAGGCGCCGTCGCTCGATCCGCGTGCCTCGCGCGAACTGAAGGAGTCGCTCGAGAAGCGGCTCGACGCACCGCAGGCCGCCTTCGTCGAGCGGATGTGGCCGCACGCGGTCGCGGCCCAGCGCACGACGGGGGTTCCCGCCGCATTCGTCGTCGGCCAGGCGGCGCTCGAATCGGGCTGGGGCCGGCATGAGATCCGTCAGTCCGACGGACGCAGCGCGCACAACCTGTTCGGCATCAAGGCCACCGGCGGATGGAGCGGCCCGACGGTGGACGTGACGACCACCGAGTACGTCGACGGAAAGCCGGTGAAGAGCGTCGAGAAGTTTCGCGCCTATGGATCGTATGCCGAGGCGTTCCGCGACTGGGCGTCGCTGATGTCGGGAAGCGCGCGCTACGGCGGCGTGCTGCGCGACGCGAAGTCCGCCGAGGGTTTCGCGCAGGGGCTGCAGCGTGCCGGCTACGCCACCGACCCGAACTACGGCGACAAGCTCGAGAGCACGATCCAGCGCGCGGTGCGCCTGGCGCGCTCGAGGGTCTGAGGAGACGACGATGGCCGGCCTGCTCGGAATCGGTCAGAGCGCGCTGATGGCGGCCTACGCACAGCTGCAGACGACCGGACACAACATCGCGAACGCGAACACGCCGGGCTACAGCCGGCAGGAAGCGGTGTTCGCGACCGCCGGCGGTACCTACACGGGGGGCGGCTTTCTCGGCATGGGCGTCGACCTCGTCACCGTGCAACGTCGCTACGACCGGTTTCTCACCGGCGAGTTTGCGTCGAGCACCGCCGCGTCGGCCGCGGACACGTCGCGCGCCGCACATCTCGAGCGGCTGCAACGCGTGCTCGCCGACACCGACAACGGGATCGGCGCCGCCATCGACGAACTCAACGCGGCGCTCGCCGACGTCGTGAACCGGGCGTCGGACCCCACCGCCCGGCAGGTGGTCGTGCAGCGCGCCGAGACGCTGGCGCAGCGGATCCGCAATGCCGATGCGCAGATGCGCGCACTGGGCACGGAAGCCGACGAGCAGATCGAGCACGCAGCAGGCCGGGTCAACGAACTGCTGGAGCAGTTTGCGGGGCTGAACGAACGGATCGCGGCGGTGCAGGCGAGCGGGCACGCGCCGAACGACCTGCTCGACGAACGCGACCGGGTGCTGCTGCAGTTGAACGAGTACATGAAGGTCACTGCGCACGCGCAGGACGACGGAACGGTGAACCTGTTCGCTGCCGGTGGGGAAGGTCTGCTCGTCGGGTCGCACGCGGCCCGCCTCGACCCGATCTCCGAACCCTCGGGTCAGAAGATCGAGCTGAAGATTGGAAACGCGACGCTGGCGATGAGCGCCGATTCCTTCGGCGGCGGATCGATCTCCGGCGCGATGCGCTTTCGCGACGAGGACCTCGAGGACACGCGCATCGCGCTCTCGGGGATTGCGCAGAACATCGCCACGATCTACAACACGCGACAGGCGCTCGGCAGGAAGGCCGACGGCAGCCCCGGCGATGCCCTCTTCGGATACGCGGAGCTCGGCGACGATTTCCGGAGCCTTCTCGTGTCGGGTTCGCAACTCGCCGCCGCGTATCCGGTGACGGCGCAGTTCCTGCCGGAAAACCAGGGCGACCTGAAGCTCGCTTCGATGTCGATCACGGGCGCCGACACGCCGCAGGCCTCGATCGTGTTCGACGGCGCAGGCGGGTACGCGATCCACGAGAACGGCGTCCAGGTCGATGCGGGTTCGTACAGCCCGGGCGGCACGATCGTGCACGAGGGCTGGACGCTCACGCTCAACGGCAAGCCGCAGCCCGGCGACCGGATCGACGTCGTCCTGAACGCGAATCCCGGCACCGACGGCCGCAACGCGCGTGCCATGATCGTCGACTCCGAGAGCCTCACCGAAGAATTCGCGACGATGCTGGGCGACGTGGGCGCGCGCACGCAATCGGCGCAGGCGAGCCGTACCTCATCGTCCGGCCTGCTGTCGAACGCGCAGGCGGCGCACGCCGAGTACTCGGGCGTGAACCTCGACGAGGAAGCCGCGCGCCTGATGCAGTACCAGCAGATGTACCAGGCTGCGGCGAAGGTGATCCAGGCGGCGCAGTCGATGTTCGATTCGCTGCTGGCGGCGACGGCGCGCTGAGCGAGGAACGGGAGCCGCATGCGATGACCCGCATTCCGACGATGTACGCTCATCAGCGCGCGCTCGACGCGATGGCGCAGCGACGCTCGGCGCTCAACACCGACCAGTTGCAGCTCTCCACCGGCAAGCGGGTGAACGATCCGTCCGACGATCCGCTCGCCACGGCGCAGGCCGAGCGGTTGCGCTCGCAGCTCGCGCGCATCGCGATCGAGAACCGGATGGTGGGCTATGCGCGCCAGATGCTGTCGACCGCCGAGAACACGCTCGGGCAGGTCGGCGATGCGCTGCAGTTCGCGCGCGAGAGCCTGGTCGGCGCCGGCAACGGTGCGATGGCGCCGGCCGATCTCGCGCTGGTCGCGCAGCAGCTGGCCGGCGTGCGGGACCAGTTGGTAACGCTGGCGAATCGGCGCGATGGCGCCGGCGGCTACGTGTTCGGCGGGCAGGGCAGCGCGAACGCTCCCTTCGATGCCACCGGGCAACCGGTCGATCCGGAACTTCCCCCGCCCGCTGTCGACTCGGGCCCGCATCCCGGCGAGCAGCAGACGGGGCTGGACGCCTCGTACGCCACGAGCCAGGACGGACGCGCGATCTTCGTCGATGCCGACGGCAACACGATCTTCGATTCACTCGACGGGGTGATCGATGTCATCGGTCAGCTCGTCGAGGGAAACGCCACCCGGGCCGACGTGACGGCGGAAGTGCAAAGTGCAACCGACGCGCTCGACGCCGGCCTCGAGCGCGTGCTGATGGCGCGCACCCGCGCCGGCGAGCAGCTGCGCCAGATCGATGCCCACGAGAGCGCGCTGGCCAGCGGCGACCTCGACGCGCGCGAGCGGCTGTCCGATCTCGTCGACCTCGACTACGCCGCCGCGATCTCCCGCTTCCAGAACAACCGCACGTCGCTCGAAGCGGCGATGACCACCTACGCGCAGATCGCAAGACTGTCGCTGTTCGACTACCTCTGAAGCACCATGCGTCCGACGTCCCTGTTCACCAATGCGCTGATCGGCTACGAGCCGATCGTCGATCGCCAACGAAACGCGCTTGCGATGCGCGTGAGCGTCTCGCCCGGCAACGCGGTCGTGAACATGGCGGCGCTCTATCGCGAGTTCGCCGAGCAACGCGCCGGCGCAGGCGGCACGATCGCGCTGCGATCCCCGGTGCCGATCGACGAGGAGCTGCTCGAGATCGAGCCGTCGCCCACGCTGTGGATCGAGGTGCCGGGACCGTTCCTCGATACCGAGGAGGGCCGCGCGCTCGCGCCGCGGCTGCACGAGGCCGGTTTCCAGCTGTTGCTCGGCGGCCGGCCCGAGTCGCCGTTGACGCCGGATCTCGTCCCGTCGTTCCGGATGTCGATCATCCACGTCGACGTCGATCGCCGGCTCCAGCAGCCGCTGCTGCAGGCGCTGCAGTCGCAATCCAGCGCCAAGCGTTCGATCCCGCACGTCAACGAGGGCGTGCGCACGATCGGGATGATGGAGAAGTGCTTCGAGCGCGGCGCCGTCGCCGTCGTCGGCTGGCCGACCGAGGACGCCCTGCAGCACGTCGGCAAGGAGAACGGCAACCCGAACTACGCGACGATCGTCGAGATGATGTCGATGATCGATCGTGGCGAGGATCCGGTCGCCATCGAGAAGGTCATCCGGCGCGACGCCGCGCTCGCGTACAAGCTGCTGCGCTACATCAACTCGCCCGGCTTCGGGCTGTCGGTCGAGGTGCAGTCGTTCCGCCACGCGGTGATGATGCTCGGCTACGGGCGGCTCAAGCGCTGGTGCGCGCTGCTGCTCGCCACCGCCTGCAAGGATTCGAACCTGCGCCCGGTGATGGTCGCCTCGTTCCGCCGCGGCGTCTTCCTCGAGCACCTGCTCGGCACCGCGCAGGACGAGCAGTTGCGCGACGAGGTCTTCATCCTCGGCGTGCTGTCGCTGCTCGACAAGCTTCTCAAGCGCCCGTTCGCCGAGCTGTTCAGCAACCTGCACGTGCCCGAGCGCGTGCACGAGACGCTCGTCGAGGGGCGCGGCCCGTACATGCCGTACCTGAAGGTCGTCGAGTCGATCGAGAACGGCCCCGACCCGAAGCTCACTTCGCGTCTCGACGACTGCGTGATGTCGCTCGCGCACTGCAATCAAGCCGTGATGCGCGCGCTGACGGCGCCGGACCTGATCGCCGCCTGAGGCAAGCCTGCGGCGCAGCCGGTACCCGGCGAGAGCGCTGCACGACACCGCCGAAAGGCCGAATCCGGCGCCTCGCAATTTGCCCGGGCGCCGACCGGGAGGTGTGTAAACTCCCGGCGATGCATCCCAACGAACTGAAGCGGGCGGCCGCGCGCGCGGCGCTCGACGACCTCGTCGTCGGCGCCGTCGTCGGCGTCGGCAGCGGCTCGACGGTCGACTGCTTCGTCGACGAACTCGCCGCGCTCGCTTCTCCGCCGCCGGGCGTGGTCTGTGCCTCAGAGCGCACGGCCGCACGCGCGCGTGAAGGCGGCCTGCGCGTGCTCGATCTGAACGAGGTACTGGCGAGCGGCGCTTCGATCCCGGTATACGTCGACGGTGCCGACGAGATCGACTCGCAAATGCGCATGATCAAAGGGGGAGGCGCCGCGCTCACCCGCGAGAAGATCCTCGCCAGCGCGAGCGGGCACTTCGTGTGCATCGTCGATCGCTCGAAGTGCGTCGAGCGGCTCGGTGCCTTCCCGTTGCCGGTGGAAGTGATCCCGATGGCGCGAGAGCTGATCGCCCAGCGCCTTCGCGCGCTCGGCGGCACACCGAGCCTTCGCGAGGGCGGCGCCACCGACAACGGAAACGAGATTCTCGATGTTCGCGGCCTCGACCTGCGCGATCCGCAGTCGGTCGAGTCGCGCATCGAACAGTGGCCCGGTGTGGTCGCGGCGGGACTCTTCGCCGTGCGCGGCGCCGACGTGGCAGTCATCGCGGCGCCCGACGGAATCGAGCGTCGCAAGGCGACCGGGGCGCGGGGATGAGGTCCATCGCCCCCTCCGGCCAGCGGAACGAATTGTGTCAGCCGGAGGAGATCGCCCGATGTTTCGTCTCGAAGCGCTGCGTCCGCAGCAGGATGACCGCCTGGCTTTTCTGAAGGGCTTCCTCAGGGGGCCCAGGGACGTGGGGTCGGTCATCCCCAGTTCCCGTTTTCTCGAGCGCCGGATGGTGCGAATGGCGGGCGTGAGCCGCGCCGATTCGGTGATCGAGCTTGGACCGGGCACGGGCGGCACGACGCGCGCGATCCTTTCGGCGATGCCCGAGAATTCGACGCTGCTCGCCGTCGAGCTGGATCCGGTGTTCGTCGATCTCGTGCGCGGCTTCGACGACAAGCGCCTGATGGTGCATCAGGGCAGTGCCGAGCACCTGCGCGAACTGGTCGCGACGCACCGGCTCAAGCCGCCGAAGGCGATCCTCTCCGGCATTCCCTTCTCGACGATGCCGGACGACGTGGGCCGCCGGATCATCGAGGCGATCCGCGACGTGCTCGCGCCGGGCGGCTGCTTCGTCGCCTACCAGTTCCGCGGCGCCGTCGCCGAGCGCGCCCGTCCGATCCTCGGTGACCCGGAAGTCTCGCTCGAGCTGGTGAACATTCCGCCGATGCGTTGCTACCGTTGGCGCAAGAGCTGACGAGGGAAGGGAGAAGGGGGAAGGGAGAA
>DASWVL010000365.1:0-3040 GCA_036406255.1 Zeimonas sp. | reverse complement strand
GAATGCCGCGTTTCGCGGCGTTGCCAAAGTTGAGTGATCCGAGGTGTGGGTTCGACCCGTTTCCGCGGACAGGTAGACGCTTTTGCCTTCAAGGCGATCCGCGGTGCTGCGCGGCAGGCTCGTCGACCGGCGGCATGGCCCATGCCACGCAGACACCGACGGTGGACGCGCCCTGCGCGCCCTGCGCGCCCTGCGCA
Organism: Zeimonas sp.; assembly: GCA_036406255.1. Taxonomy (GTDB): domain Bacteria; phylum Pseudomonadota; class Gammaproteobacteria; order Burkholderiales; family Burkholderiaceae_E; genus Zeimonas. Next base: position 2,843 of record DASWVL010000365.1, on the reverse strand, counting down.
CCCTGCGCACGCTGCGCACCCTGCTCGGCCTGCGCGGCCCTGCGCGCCTGTGCGCCTGCGCGCCTGCGCTCCGGCGCTCCGGCGCTTTGGCGCTTTGGCACGCAGATCCGCTTCGCCGCGAAACGCGGCGTTTCAGGCTGCAAAGATGCTTGCACAGCCGCGAATGCCGCGTTTCGCGGCGTTGCCAAAGTTGAGTGATCCGAGGTGTGGGTTCGACCCGTTTCCGCGGACAGGTAGACGCTTTTGCCTTCAAGGCGATCCGCGGTGCTGCGCGGCAGGCTTGTCCACCCGGCACGGCCAATGCCACGCAGACGCCGGCGGTGGGCAAGTCGTGTTCGATGCGCGGACGGAACGTCCGTCTCGTCTGGATAGCCCCTTTCGAAGTCAGCTCGGGAGCGATAGCGCAGTGCACTGGGGCGCCGGCGCGGGTCGTGCCAACCCTCGATGTACGAGAACAGCGCAACCGCGCCTCGGGCTTCGTTCGGAAGATGCGCCGGTCGATCAGCTCGCACTCCCGCGTGACGAAAGCTCTCGACCATGAGGTGCATCGCCGCGAGCGGCCTGCAGTGCTCGTGCCGGGCCGCAGGTTCGTCCGCCAGCGGCGTGGCGCCTGCCACGCAGGCGCCGACCGTGGGCACGTCGCGTTCGACGCGCCGTCAGAGGACGCCTGACTCGCGCAGCTTCGAAACGGCTTCCTCGTCGTAGCCCAGCTCGCCGAGCACCTGCGCCGTGTGCTCGCCGAGCGCCGGCCCCACCCAGCGCGTCGCGCCCGGCGTCTCGGAGAACTTCGGAACGATGCCGGGAATCGCGAGCGGCGTTCCGTCGGGCAATGCCGCCCGTTCGATCATGGCCCGCGCCCGGTACTGCGGATCGTCGACCATGTCGGCGGCGCTGAAGATGCGCCCGCTCGGCACCTCGGCACGCTCCATCGCGTCGAGCGCCGCCTCGAGCGACTGCGACGAGGTCCACTGCGCGATCGCCTCGTCGATCTCCTGCGCGCGCGCAGCGCGCCCGGCGTTGTCGGCGAGCGTCGGGTCGTCGGCGAGGTCGCTTCGCCCGATCGCGCGCATCAGCCGCTTGAAGATCGAGTCGCCGTTGCCGCCGATCACGATGTGCCGGCCATCGGCCGTGGGGTACGTGTTCGACGGAACGATGCCGGTGAGGTTGGTTCCCGTGCGCTCGCGCACGATGCCGTAGCGGTCGTACTCGGGCAGCGTGCTCTCCATCAGGTTGAACACGGCTTCGTACAGGGCGACGTCGACGACCTGCCCGCGGCCCGTCTCGCGCCGTCGATGAAGCGCCATCAGCACGCCGACCAAACCGTGCAGCGCCGCGAGCGAGTCGCCGATCGACAGGTTCAGTCGCACCGGAGGACGATCGGGGAACCCGGTGACGTAGCGCAGGCCGCCCATCGATTCGGCGATCGCACCGAAGCCGGGGCGGTCGCGGTACGGTCCGGTCTGCCCGTAGCCGGACAGGCGCAGCAGGATCAGCCCGGGGTTGTCCTTCGACAGCGCTTCGTAGCCCAAACCCCATTTCTCGAGCGCACCCGGGCGGAAGTTCTCGATGACGATGTCGCTGCGCGCCGAAAGCTCGCGCGCGATGTGCTGGCCCTCGACGCTGCGCAAATCGAGCGTGATCGATCGCTTGTTGCGCGCCTGGACGTACCACCACAGCGAGGTGCCGCCGGTGTCGTCGGGATGCAGCTTGCGCCACTTGCGCAGCGGATCGCCGCCCTCGCTGCCCGCGCGTGCCGGCGGCTCGACCTTGATCACGTCGGCGCCGAAATCGGCGAGCATGCGTCCGGCAAAAGGCCCGGCGATCAACTGCCCCAACTCGAGCACGCGCAACCCGGCGAGCGGGCCGCCCGCGCGGACGCCGCCCTGGCCTTCGACGCGGACGCCGCCCTGCCCTTCGACGCGGACGTCGCCCTGCCCTTCGACGCGGGCGCCCCCCTGCCCTTCGACGCGTGCGTCGCCCTGCCCTTCGACGCGTGCGTCGCGCTGCTCGTCGCCTGCCCCGGGCGGACTTCCGCTCATGCCGACGCGCCTCCCCGCGGTTCGTCTTCGACCACCGAGCGCCGGTCGCGCAAGGCCTGGGCGACCGTGCTCGGATCGACGTACTCGAGCTCGCTGCCCACCGGCACGCCGCGCGCGAGGCGCGTGACGGCGAGCCCGCGCGCGCGCAGCAGCTCGCCGATGTAGTGCGCCGTGGCCTCGCCCTCCTGCGTGAAGTTCGTGGCAAGGATGACTTCGCGCACGACGCCGTCGGCGACGCGCGCGAGCAGGCGCTCGAGCCCGATCTGGCGCGGACCGATGCCGTCGAGCGGCGACAGCCGGCCCATCAGCACGAAGTACAGCCCGCGATAGCTGAGCGTCTGCTCGATCGTCAGCTGATCCGCCGGCGTTTCGACGACGCACAGCAGCGACGCGTCGCGCCGCGTCGACGCACACGTTTCGCACACCTCCAGCTCGGTGAAGGTGTTGCAGCGCGCGCAGTGGCGGATGCGCGTTCGCGCGTCGCTCAACGCCTGCGCGAGCTGCGCAGCGCCCTCCCGGTCGTGCTGCAGCAGATGGTAGGCGAAGCGCTGCGCGGTGCGCGCACCGACGCCGGGCAGGCGGCGAAACGCGGCCGTCAGTGCATCGAGCGGCGCCGGCGACTTCATCGCGCGTGCATCCTGGAAACCGGCGTGCGTCGCGGCCTCAGAACGGCATCTTGAAGCCGGGAGGCAGCGGCAGGCCGGCGGTCATCGCGCCCATCTTCTCGGAGGCGGTCTGCTCGGCCTTGCGCAGCGCGTCGTTCATCGCCGCGACGAGCAGGTCCTCGAGCATGTCCTTGTCCTC
>DASWVL010000364.1:0-6603 GCA_036406255.1 Zeimonas sp. | reverse complement strand
GAAGGGAACGTTCAAGCCTCTCGGCCTACTTTCCGCCGGCGCGATCGCCGGCGTGCTGATCAGCCTCGGGCTGACGGCGGTCGCCCAACGCGAGCCGAGCGCGACGCTCCCGCTCGAGGAACTGCGCCAGTTCACCGACGTATTCGGCGCGATCAAGGCCAATTACGTCGAACCGGTCGAAGACAAGCGTCTGATCACCGAGGCGATCGGCGGCATGCTGTCCGGCCTCGACCCGCATTCGGCGTACCTGGACGCCGAGGCGTTCAAGGAACTGCAGGTCGGCACGCAGGGCGAGTTCGGCGGCCTGGGCATCGAGGTCGGAACCGAAGACGGCTTCGTCAAGGTCGTCGCCCCGATCGAGGACACGCCGGCGGCGCGCGCCGGGGTCAAGGCGGGCGACCTGATCGTTCGCATCGACGACAAGCCCACGAAGGGGCTGTCGCTGAACGAGGCCGTCAAGCTGATGCGCGGCAAGCCGCAGACGACGATCGCGCTGACGCTCTCGCGCAAGGGAGAGAGCCAGCCGCTGATCGTCCCCATCGTGCGCGACGTCATCCGCGTTCAGTCGGTGAAGTCGAAGGCGCTCGAAGACGGCGTCGGCTACGTGCGCGTCACGCAGTTCCAGGAGCACACGGTCGAGAACCTGGTCAAGCATCTCGACGCGCTCGCGGAGAAGAACTCGCTGAAGGGCATCGTGCTCGACCTTCGCAACGACCCCGGCGGACTGCTGCACGGCGCCGTCGGCGTGTCGGCCGCGTTCCTGCAGCCGAAATCCACCGTCGTCACCACCGACGGCCGTACCGAGGACGCCCGCCGCAAGTACGTCGCCAGCCCCGAGGACTACCTGCGCGGCATGCGCGAGGACATCGTCGCGAAGGTGCCTGCAGCGGCGAAGACGGCGCCGATGGTCGTGCTCGTGAACGCCGGCTCGGCGTCGGCTTCGGAGATCGTCGCCGGCGCGCTGCAGGACCACAAGCGCGCGGTCGTGCTCGGCACGCAGACCTTCGGCAAGGGCTCGGTGCAGTCGATCCTGCCGCTGTCGAGCACCACCGCGATCAAGCTCACGACGGCGCGCTACTACACGCCGAACGGGCGCTCGATCCAGGCGAAGGGCATCACGCCCGACTACATCGTCGAGGAGACGCCCGACGGCGACCTGAACGCGTTCCGGCTGCGCGAAGCCGACCTGAACCGGCACCTGAGCAACGACAAGGACACCGAGATCCGCTCGGCGATCCCGAACCCGGCCGATTTCGCCGAGCAGAAGGACCGCAAGCCGATCGAGTTCGGTTCGAACGACGACTACCAGCTGCAGCAGGCGCTGAACTTCCTGAAAGGCAACGAGGTCATCGTGGCCAGCAAGGAAGACCCGGTCGCCGCGGCGACGGTGCAGAAGGAGCCCGCACGCTGATCGCGCCGTCGGGCCTATCATCGAAGGCCGCGCATCGCGCGGCCTTTTTCTTTCGATGAACGACGAACAGCTCCTTCGCTACAGTCGGCACATCCTGCTCGACGAGATCGGCGTCGAGGCGCAGCAGCGCCTGCTCGACGCCACCGCGCTCGTCGTGGGCGCCGGCGGCCTCGGCTCGCCCGCGGGGCTGTATCTCGCCGCCGCGGGCATCGGGCGCATCGTGCTCGTCGACGACGACGCGGTCGATCTCACGAACCTGCAGCGGCAGATCCTTCACCGGCAGGATCGCGTCGGCGAACCGAAGGCGCAGTCGGGCCGGCGCACGATGCTCGAGCTGAACCCCGGGATCGAGGTCGAGCCGATCGTGCGCCGGCTCGACGACGAAGCGCTCGACGCGCTCGCGCAGCGGGCCGACGTCGTGCTCGATTGCTGCGACAACTTCCCCACCCGCCAGGCGATCAATCGCGCATGCGTCGCGCACCGCGTTCCGCTCGTATCCGGAGCCGCGATCCGCTTCGACGGCCAGGTCGGCGTCTATGACACGCGACGCGACGACTCGCCGTGCTATCACTGCCTGTTCCCCGAAGGCGAGGAAGTCGAGCCGGTGCTGTGCGCGACGATGGGCGTGTTCGCACCGCTCACCGGCATCGTCGGCACTATGCAGGCGGCCGAGGCGCTGAAGCTGGTCGGCCGTTTCGGCGTGCCGGCGGTCGGGCGGCTGCTGATGATCGATGCGCTGGCGATGCAGTGGCACGAAGTGCGGGTGCCGCGCGATCCCTCCTGCCCGGTCTGCGGCGAACGCGAACGCTCCGCACGCGGCGTCGCGGCGCCCGTCGCGGCGGACACGGGGGGCACGGCGCCCAGGACGCCCTCGGCCGCGGCGGGCGGTGCGCCCGAAGCGCCGATACCGAAGAGCTAGGGCTGCTGTCGCACGTCACCTGCTGCGCCGGTACACTCGGCGCAAAGATGCACACGGATTCCCTTCTCTTCGACGTCGCGGGCGAACGCAATCCCGCAGCCGTGCTGCGCGACGTGTTCGGCTACGACGCGTTCCGCGGCGAGCAGTCGGCAATCGTCGATCACGTCGTCGCCGGCGGCGACGCGCTCGTGCTGATGCCCACCGGCGCCGGCAAGTCGCTGTGCTACCAGATCCCGGCGCTGGTGCGCGACGGCGTCGGCGTCGTCGTCTCGCCGCTGATCGCACTGATGCACGACCAGGTCGATGCGCTGCGCGAGCTCGGCGTGCGCGCGGCCTACCTGAACTCGTCGCTCGGCGCACGCGAGGCGGCCGCGGTCGAACGCGCGCTCGTCGCCGGCGAGCTGGACCTGCTCTACGTGGCGCCCGAGCGGCTGCTCACGCCCCGCTGCCTCGAACTGCTCGAGCGCGTGCGCATCGCGCTGTTCGCGATCGACGAAGCGCACTGCGTCTCGCAGTGGGGGCACGATTTCCGCCCCGAGTACCTGCAGCTCGCCGTGCTGCACGAGCGCTTCCCGCACGTGCCGCGCATCGCGCTCACGGCCACCGCCGACGCGCTCACGCGGACCGAGATCGTGGAGCGCCTGGCGCTCGGCGCCGCCCGCAGCTTCGTCTCGAGCTTCGACCGCCCGAACATCCGCTACCGCATCGTCGAGAAAACGGATGCACGCCGCCAGCTGCTCGCGTTCCTCGGCGAGCACGAGGGCGAGGCGGGCATCGTCTACTGCGCCACCCGGGCAAGGGTCGACGACACCGTGCAACGGCTCGTCGGGCACGGCATCGACGCGCTCGCCTATCACGCCGGCATGGACGCGGCGACGCGCAACGCGAACCAGGTGCGCTTCCTGCGCGAAGACGGCGTCGTGATGGTCGCGACGATCGCCTTCGGCATGGGCATCGACAAGCCGGACGTGCGTTTCGTCGCGCACCTCGACATGCCGCGCAGCGTCGAGGGCTACTACCAGGAAACGGGGCGTGCCGGCCGGGACGGCGAACCGGCGGAGGCCTGGATGGCCTACGGACTCGCCGACGTCGTCCAGCAGCGCCGATTCATCGACCAGTCGGAGGCCGAGGACGCGCACAAGCGCGTGGCCACCGGCAAGCTCGATGCGATGCTCGCGCTGGCCGAGACGATCGGCTGCCGGCGCGTTCGGCTGCTCGGCTACTTCGGTGAGGCGAGCGTCGCCTGCGGCAACTGCGACAACTGCCTGGAGCCGCCCCAGCCCTGGGACGCCACCGAAGCGGCGCGCAAGCTGCTGTCGTGCATCTACCGCGTGCGCCAGGCGAGCGGCTTCGGCTTCGGCGCGCAGCACATCGTCGCGGTGCTGCGCGGGCAGGCCACGGCGCGCGTCGTTCAGCACGGGCACGACTCGCTCAGCACCTTCGGCATCGGCGCCGATCTCGACGAGGCAGCCTGGCGCGCGGTGCTGCGCCAGCTCGTTGCGCAGGGACTGGTCGCAGTCGACCATGCGCGCCACCAGGTGCTCGTGCTCACCGCGGCGAGCCGCGCGCTGCTGCGCGGCGAGCAGACGCTGCAGATGCGCCGGCCCCAGGCCCCGGAGCGCACACGAACGAAACGCGGGCGGCGCGCGTCGACGCCGGGCGGCGCCTCCGGCGCGACGACGACCCGGGCGGGCATCGAACCGCGCGACGAAGCGCTGTTCGACCGGCTGCGGGAGTGGCGTCGGAGCATCGCCGCCGAACGCGAGGTTCCGCCGTACGTGATCTTCCACGACGCGACGCTGCGCGAAATCGCCCGCGAATGCCCGCAGTCCACCGAGGAGCTTGCGCGGATCGCAGGCGTCGGTGCGCGCAAGCTCGAGGCGTACGGCACGGCGCTCGTCGAACTGGTGCGCGCCGGACCACCCTCCGGCTGAAGGAGCACGCGATGCCAAGCGATCGCCGACGATGGATCCTCGCCGCCGTCTCCGCATCGCTCGTGCCGTCGCGCAGCGCCCGCGCGCAGGCCGCCGCCTTCGTCCCGCAGGCACTGCCGGTCGAGCGCATCGCCGCAGAACGGCTCGGCGAAGGCGCCCACGCGAAGCCCCTGCAAAAGCCCATTCCTTCCACCGGCGAGCTGCTGCCCGTCATCGGACTCGGCACCGCGCGGCGGTACGGCGAGACATCCGCCGAGCTGCGCGAAACGCTCGCGCGCTTTGCCGACGCGCAGGGGCGCGTCGTCGACACGGCGCCTTCGTACGGCAATGCCGAAGCGGTGCTCGGCGAACTGGTCGAGGCCGCCGGCCTGCGCGAGCGGCTATTTCTCGCGACGAAGGTGGGCGCGGACGGTCGCGAAGCCGGGCGCGCGCAGATCGAGGAATCATTCCACCGACTGCGCGCGCGCACGATCGACCTGGTCGCCGTGCACAACCTGCGCGACGTCGACACGCAACTCGCCACGCTGCGTGCGCTGAAGGACGCGGGTCGCATCCGCTACGTCGGAATCACCACCTCGTTCGACTCGCAGTACGCCGACTTCGAGCGGGTGATGAAGCGCGAGCCGCTGGACTTCATCCAGGTCGACTATGCGCTCGACGACCGCGGCGCCGGCGAACGCATCCTTCCGCTCGCGCTCGAGCGCGCAATGGCGGCGATGATCAACCTGCCCTTCGGACGCGGGCGGCTGTTCCGGGCGGTGCAAGGAAAGGCGCTGCCCGAGTGGGCCGCCGACATCGGCTGCACGAGCTGGGCGCAGCTGTTCCTGAAGTACATCGTCTCGCACGAGGCGGTCGTGTGCGCGATCCCGGGCACCGCGAAGCCCGAGCACGCGCTCGACAACGCGGCCGCCGCGCGCGGACCGCTGCCCGACGCCGCCGAGCGTCGGCGCATGGAACGTTTCGTCGATGCACTCTGAGCGCGCGCCGCCGTCGCGCGGCGCGCTCGCACGTATCGCCGACCTGCGCCGCGGCGAGGGCCCGCTGCTCGCGTGGTCGCTGCTGCTCGTCTTCTCGCTGCTCGCCGCGTACTACCTGATCCGCCCGATCCGCGACGAAATGGGCGTGCTGGGAGGGGTCGGGAACCTCCAGTGGCTGTTCACCGCGACGCTGGTCGCGATGCTCGTGCTCAACCCCGCGTTCTCCGCACTCGTTCGGCGCCTGCCGCGCGAGCGCTTCCTCGCGCTCGCGTACCTGTTCTTCGCTGCAAACCTCGTCGCATTCGCCGTCGCGTTCCAGGTGGCGTCGCCCGGGCAGGAGACGTGGATCGGACGCGTCTTCTTCGTCTGGACCTCGGTCTTCAACCTGTTCGTCGTCTCGCTGTTCTGGGCGCTGATGGTCGACGTGTTCGACAGCGAACAGGGCAAGCGGCTGTTCGGCCTGCTTGCCGCGGGAGCGACGGTGGGGGCGATCGCGGGTTCCTCGTCGACGGCATCGCTGATCGCGACGCTCGGCAAGGGCCGGCTGATGCTCGCTTCGGCGGCGCTTCTCGTCGTCGCGTGTGCCTGCGTGCTCGCCGTCTCGCGACGATCGGCACGCACGCACGCGCGAAACGGAAGCGGCGCAGACAGGGTGGATGCACCCGTGCGAGGCGTGATCGGCGGCAGCGCGTGGGCCGGCCTGACGCATGTCGCGCGCTCCCCGTACCTGCTCGCGATCTGCGGCTACATGCTGCTGTTCTCGATCACTTCGACGCTTCTCTACTTCCTGCAGGCGGAGATCGTCGCCGCACGCTTCGACGACCGCATCGCCCGCACGCGCTTCTTCGCGTCGATCGACCTGGCCGTCAATGCGTCGACGCTGCTCGTGCAGCTGTTCGTCACCGGTCGCGTGCTGCATCGATTCGGCGTCGCGCGCACCGTGTCGATCCTGCCGGCGCTGTCGGTCGCCGGCTTCGCTGCCCTCGCCTTCGCACCCACCGTCGCGGTGCTCGTCGCGGCGCAGGTGGGGCGGCGGGTGCTGAACTTCGGGCTCGCGCGTCCGACGCGCGAGCTGCTGTTCACCGTGCTGTCGCGCGAAGACAAGTACAAGGCGAAGAACGCGATCGACACGGTCGTCTACCGCGCGGGCGACCAGGTCGGCAGCTGGTCCTACGCCCTGCTCGCGTCGGCGGGCCTGGGGCCCACCGGAATCGCGCTCGTCGCCGTGCCGCTGTCGATCGCCTGGCTGGCGAACAGCTGGTGGGTCGGGCGCCGCCAGGAAACGCTGGCGGCGCGCAGTGCGGAGTCAGCGGCTGCGCTGCGAAGCGCGGCCGCGGAACGCGCCGACGCCGCGTGAAGCCG
>DASWVL010000363.1:0-13608 GCA_036406255.1 Zeimonas sp. | reverse complement strand
GTCGAAGCGCATGATCGCCCGTCCGAAGGGTTATCCTTGAGCCCGATTGTCGCTCATGTACGCATCCCCACCGCCGGTTGCCGGCCCGACTCGTCTCGAGCGCGCGCTTCGGTGGCTCGCGTGGAGCGTGCTCGTCCTCGCGCTGGCGCTTGCCGGTGCCTATGCCGCGCTGCGAACGCTCGTCTGGCCGAACCTCGAGCGCTGGCGGCCGCAGATCGAGCAGCGGATCGCCGACGCGACGGGTCGCCAGGTGCGCATCGGTGCATTGACCACCGGGTTCGAAGGCTGGCGGCCGTGGCTCGTCGCCGAGCGCGTCACGGTCGTCGACGATGACGGCGTCGAGGCGTTGTCGATCGACCGGCTGCGTGCCGTCGTGTCGATGCGCTGGGCGCTGCGCGGCCGGTTCGCGCTCGCGCTGCTCGAGATCGATTCGCCCGCGCTGCGCATCGAGCGCGTCGCTGGGCACCGCCTGCGCGTCGGCGGTTTCGACGTCGATCTCGATGCACCGGGCGAGTCCGACGCGTTCGAGCGGCTGCTGGTGCATCGCAAGATCGTGCTGCGCGATGCACGCGTCGAGGGGGTCGACCGTCCGAGCGGGCAGCGCGTCGAACTCGCCGATGTCGACCTCTCGATCGGCTCGGTCGGACGCCGGCACCGGGCATCGCTGCACGTACCCGCATGGGGCACCGTCGCGCGGGACTTCGACGCGGCGATCGAATTCGCACACGCGCCGTTCGCGTCGGCCGCCGACTGGCGGCTCTGGCGCGGCGAGGCGTATGTCGGTGCGCGCAGCGCCGACCTTGCCGCGGCGCTCGCCCATTGGGAGCGCTGGCGTGCGGTTCTCGGCCTGCCCGTCGTCGCCCGCGCGATGGCGATCGACTCGGGTCGCGTCGGCTTTCGTGCCTGGACGCAGTTCGATCCCGACGTCGCGAACCGCACCGTGCTGAAGCTCGACGCCGCCGCGCTGCGAGCGCGCCTGGACGGGCAGGAGATCCCGCTCGCTGCCGTGCGGCTCGATGCCCAGGTCACGCACGATGCAGCGGGCCGCACGACTTTCGTCTTCGAGAAGCTCGAACTCGACGATGAACGGTATGGAACCTTCGGCGCCCTTGCCGGCGAACCGATGCTGCGACTGGGCGCCGACGGCCTGCCGCTCGCCGCACGGCTGGCTCTCGGACGCTTCGACGCGGCACGAACGCTCGCGTGGCTGCGCGGTTTCCCGCTGCCTGCCGACGTGCGCGAGCGCCTCGAGCCGCTGCACGTCGACGGACAGGTGCAGCGCGTCGCGCTCGAATGGTCGGCCGAGCCGGGCGACGTGCGCGCCTCGGTCGATGCGGAATTCGAGCACCTGTCGTTCGCGTGGCACGAGGGCAAGGCGCCGCGGCCCGGCGAGCTGCGGCTGCCCGGCTTTCGCAACGTCTCGGGGCACGTTCGCCTGACGCGCAGCGGCGGCGAGGCGGTGCTGAACGGTCGCGACTCGGTGTTGCGCTTCCCGGGCCTGTTCGCCGAGGCCGACGTGCCGCTCGAGCAGCTCGATGCGCGGGCCCGGTGGACGATCGAGCCGGCGCAGGACGAGCAGGAGGCGCCGCGCGTCGCGTTGCGCATCGAATCGCTGCGTTTCGCCAATCGCGATGCCGCGGGCGAGGTCGCGGGCACGTACCGCAGCGGCGGCAGGGGGGCCGGCGTGGTCGACCTGTCCGGCCGCCTGGAACGCGCCGAGGCAGCGCGCACCGCACGTTACCTGCCGCTGGTCATCCCCGCCGACGTGCGCGACTGGGTGCGCGATGCGGTGCGCGCCGGCCGTTCGAACGAGGTCCGTTTCGTCCTGCAGGGCGACCTTGCCGATTTCCCGTACCGCGATCCCTCCACCGGCACCTTCTTCGTCGAGGCGCAACTCTCCGACGCCCGGCTGGCGTACGCGCCCGGGTGGCCTGCGATCGAGCGGATCGACGGCGCGCTGCGCTTCGAGCGCGCCGGGATGGAGATCGTCGCGAATTCGGGCGCGGTCTGGAAGGTGGCGCTCGCCGACACGCATGCGCGCATCGCCGACTTCGAGCAGCCGCTGCTGCGCATCGAGGGCAGCGGCGCAGGCCCGGCGCAGGACATGATCCGCTTCGTCAACGAGAGCGCGCTGCGCACGAAGATCGACGACTTCACGCGCGACACCGCCGTCGCCGGCGACGCGAAGCTGCAGCTCGCACTCGAACTGCCGCTCGACGATCTCGATGCGACGCGGGTGCGCGGCTCGGTCCAGTTCGCCGGAAACGACGTGGTGCTCGATCGCGGCCTGCCGCCTTTCGAAGGGCTCGCCGGGACGCTCGAGTTCACCGAAGACCGGCTCGCGTTGCGCGAGCTGCGCGCGAGCTTCCTCGGCGGCGAAGTGCAGGCGCAGGGCGATGCCCCGGGGCCGGGACAGCTGCAGGTGAAGGCGCAGGGAGTGATTCCGGCCGCTTCGCTTGCGAAATGGCGCGACGCTTCGCTCGGCGCCTCGCTGCCCGAACGTCTGGCGCAGGCGCTGCGCGGCTCGCTCTCGTTCGATGCGCGCTTCGAGCTGCGCGAGCGCCGCACGACGCTGGCGATCGACTCCGACCTCGCGGGCGTCGCGAGCACGCTGCCGGCACCGTTCGACAAGCGGGCCGACGATCGCTGGCCGCTGCACATCGAATCGGTGTCCGCCCCCTCGGGTGTCGAGACGCTGCGCGTCGCGCTGCGCGACGACGCGCAGCTCGTGCTCGAGCGCGAGCGGACCGATTCGGGCGCCGCGAAGCTGCGCCGTGGGGCGCTGGCGCTCGGGACCGAGGCGGTGCTGCCCGATTCCGGTTTCGCGGCACGCGTGCACGCGCAACAGCTCGACGTTGACGCCTGGCGGGCGCTGCTCGACGGGGCCCCGTCGCGCTCCGGGGCCGACGGCGCCCCGGCGCTCGTACCCGACGTCGTCTCGATCGTCTCCGATCGCGTGCGCCTGGGGGGCCGCACCTTCGAGGACGTCGTCCTCGGCGCCACGCGCGTCGATGCCGCGTGGCGCGCGAGTCTGCACGCGCGCGGCATCGACGGCTACCTGCACTGGGCTGCGCCGGCGGACGGCCCAGCCGGGGGACGGCTGTCGGCCCGCTTCACGCGGCTGTCGATCCCGGAGGACCGGATCGACGACATCGAGGACCTGCTCGACACGACGCCGCGCTCGCTGCCCGCGCTCGACGTCGTCGCCGACGAGCTGGTGCTCGGCGGACGCCCGCTCGGCGCACTGCAGCTGCGCGCGCGCAACGACGAGACGCAGGACGTGCCGTTGTGGCGGCTGCAGCAGCTGCAACTGCGCAACCCGGCGGGGACCTTCGACGCGACGGGGAGCTGGCGCGCGCGGCGGGGGGACGCACCCCCGCTGAGTACGCTGCAGTTCACGCTGTCGGTCGCCGACGCGGGCGAGCTGCTCGCGCTGTTCGACTATCGCGACGTCCTGCGCGGCGGAGCCGGCAAGCTGAGCGGCCAGGTGCAATGGAGCGGCTCGCCGATGCGGCTCGACACCCGCTCGCTCGGCGGCGAGATGGTGCTGTCGCTGGGCAAGGGACAGTTCCTGAAGACCGAGCCGGGGATCGCGAAACTGATCGGCGTGGTCAACCTGCAGTCGTTGCGGCGAAGGCTGCTCTTCGATTTCCGCGACGTCTTCGCCGAGGGTTTCGCTTTCGACGAGATCGACGGGACGGTGCGCGTGCTCGACGGCGTCGCCCGTACCGACGACTTCCGGATGCGCGGCGTCACCGCCCAGGTGGCGATCCGCGGCGAGGCGAGCATCCCGGCCGAGACCCAGTCGCTCGTCGTCGAGGTCCGTCCGGAGCTGAATGCGGGCCTTGCCTCGCTCGCCTACGCCGCGCTGGCGAATCCGGCGCTCGGGCTAGGATCCTTCGTTGCGCAGATGGTGCTGCGCGAGCCGCTGCAGCAGATGTTCGCGTTCGAGTACGACGTGACCGGTCCGTGGGACGATCCGCAGGTGGTGCGCCGGGCGCGGCCCACGGCGCCGGTACCCTCGTCGCCCGACGTTCCTTCGGCGTCGCCCGACGGAGCGCCCATCCAACCATGAGCGCGTCGGAATCGCGCGCACTGCAGGAGCAGACGATGTCCTCGAAGCCCGTTCCGGCCGGGATCGCATCGCCGGGCGCACCGTCCGACGAGCGCCTTCGCGTGGCTGCGGTCCAGATGGTCTCGTCGACGAGTGTCGACCAGAACCTGTCGCATGCGGCGGCGCGCATCGCCGAAGCCGCCGGCGCCGGAGCCCGGCTCGTCGCCCTGCCGGAGTATTTCGCGATGCTGGGGCGCAGCGACCGTGACAAGCTCACGATCCGCGAAGCCGATGGCGACGGCCCGATCCAGCAGTTCCTGTCGATGCAGGCGGCCGCCTGCGGGGTGTGGCTCGTCGGCGGAACGCTGCCGCTGTTCAGCCCCAATCCCGGCAAGGTGCTCAACACCAGCTTCGCGTATGCGCCCGACGGCACGCGCGTCGCGCGCTACGACAAGATCCACCTGTTCGGCTTCCAGCACGGCGACGAGCGCTTCGACGAGGCGGCGACGATCGTCGCCGGTCGCACGCCCACCGTCTTCGACGTCGACGTCGGCGCGAGCGGCGCCGCATCGCGCTGGCGCGTCGGGATGAGCGTCTGCTACGACCTGCGCTTTCCCGAGCTGTACCGCACGCTCGTGCCGGCCGACTTGATTCTCGTGCCTTCCGCCTTCACCTACACCACCGGGTCGGCGCACTGGGAGGTGCTGCTGCGCGCGCGGGCGATCGAGAACCAGTGCTACGTGCTGGCGCCGGCGCAGGGCGGTCGCCATGAGAACGGCCGCCGCACCTGGGGCCACTCGATGCTCGTCGATCCATGGGGCGAAATCGTCGCGATGCACGACGAAGGAGAGGGAATCGCGGTGGGCGACATCGAGCGTGCCAGGCTCGATTCGGTTCGCGCGAGCATCCCGGCCCTTCGACATCGCGTCCTGTAGCATGCATTCATGAAAATCGTCGAAACACCCATCCAGACGCTTTCCGTCGCGCGCTCCGTGCTTCTCGAGCCCTGCGGGCTCGACGAGTCGCACCTGTCCGCGGCGCTCGCGGAGATCTTCCGCCACCGCGTCGACTACGCCGACCTCTATTTCCAGTTCACGCGAAGCGAGGGCTGGAGCCTCGAGGAAGGGATCGTCAAGTCGGGCAGCTTCTCGATCGACCAGGGCGTCGGCGTGCGTGCCGTGTCCGGCGACAAGACCGCGTTCGCCTATTCCGACGTCATCGGCGCCGAGGCGCTGATGAACGCCGCGCGGGCCACGCGAACGATCGCGGCGCGCGGTGCGGGCCGCACGAAGGTCTCCGGTGCTCTCGTCGCGGTGAACGGACATGGTCTGTACCGCCCCGACGACCCCATCCCGCAACTCGAAGCGGCGCAGAAGGTGGCGCTGCTCGAACGCGTCGAGCGCATGGCCCGTGCGAAGGATCCGCGCGTCCGCCAGGTGATGGCGGGTCTGGCGGCCGAATACGACGTCGTCCTCGTCGTGCGCTCCGACGGGCGCATGGCGGCCGACGTGCGCCCGCTGGTGCGCCTGTCGCTCACCGTGATCGCGGAGCAGAACGGGCGTCGCGAGCAGGGACACAGCGGCGGCGGAGGGCGCTTCGACTTCGCGCATTTCGACGACGAGCGCCTGGAGCGCTACGTCGAAGAAGCGGTGCACGCCGCGCTCACGAACCTCGATGCCCGGCCCGCACCGGCCGGCACGATGACGGTGGTGCTCGGCCCCGGCTGGCCGGGCGTGCTGCTGCACGAAGCGGTCGGTCACGGCCTCGAAGGCGACTTCAACCGCAAGGGCTCGTCGGTGTTCGCCGGCCGCATCGGCGAACGCGTCGCGAGCCGCGGCGTCCATGTCGTCGACGACGGTACGCTGTCGGAGCGGCGCGGGTCGCTGAACATCGACGACGAGGGCAACGCCACCCAGCGCAACGTGCTCATCGAGGACGGCGTCCTGAAGGGCTACCTGCAGGATTCGCTGAACGCGCGCCTGATGAAGACCGCCGTCACCGGCAACGGCCGCCGCGAATCCTTCGCGCACTTGCCGATGCCGCGGATGACGAACACCTACATGCTCGCCGGCGGGCGCGATCCCGCCGAGATCCTCGAGTCGGTCGACCGCGGGCTGTATGCGGTGAACTTCGGCGGCGGACAGGTCGACATCACGAACGGAAAGTTCGTGTTCTCCGCTTCCGAGGCGTGGTGGATCGAGGGAGGCAGGCTGCAGTATCCGGTGAAGGGCGCGACGATCATCGGCAACGGACCCGACGCACTGCAGCGCGTGACGATGATCGGCAACGACTTGCGCCTCGACCCCGGCATCGGCGTCTGCGGCAAGGACGGCCAGAGCGTGCCGGTCGGTGTCGGCCAGCCGACGCTGCGCATCGAGCAGATGACGGTCGGCGGCACCGCCTGAGCGCGCGCCCTTCTTCCTGCGCGGCCGGCGCAGCCCTGCGTCGCGCCGGGCGGTCAGGAGAGGCCGGTCACCGGAATCGACGCGCCGTGCACTGCCCTCGCACGCCCGGATGCGAGGAACACGATCACGTGGGCGAGGTCGGCCAGGCCGACCCAGCGCGCCGGGTCGGCGCCGGGCATGGCCGCGCGGTTCTGCGGCGTGTCGAGCACCGACGGCAGCACGCAGTTCACGTTCACGTTGCGCTCGCGCAGCTCGGCCGACATCGTCTCGGTGATGCGCTCGACGGCCGCCTTGGCGGCGACGTACGCGCCCATTCGCGCGGCGCCGCGTCGCGCGGCGTACGCCCCGACGTTGACGATGTGCCCGCCGCCCGCCGCGAGCATGTGGGGAACGACCGCGCGGCAGGCGTTGCGAAGCGTGCGCACGTTCGCATCGAAGAGGAAGTCCCAGTCGGCGTCGTCCGTTTCGTGGACCTGCGTTCCCATGCGGAATGCGCCGGCCAGGTTGCACAGCACGTCGATCGCGCCGAAGGCTGCGATCGCGGCTTTCGCGGCCGCTTCCGCCTGTACCGCGTCGCGCAGGTCGACGCCGACGAGGCATCGTCGACCACCGATGCCGCCCGCCGCGCCGAACGCCGCCCGCAGCGCCGCTTCCTCGCGGGCGACGAGGACGAGCCGCGCGCCTTCCTCCGCGAACGCGGACGCGAGGTGACGTCCGAGCGCTCCGCTCGCCCCGGTGATCATCACGCACCGATTGCCGAATTGCATCCGCCGGACTCCTCCGCGTCGTGAGCACGCATTCCTTCAGCCTTCGCAGGATCGCGTTGCCGGCCTTCGGACCGTCCTTCCTGTTCGGCGTGGGCGAAGGCGCGATCCTGCCGATCGTACCGCTGACCGCACGCGAACTCGGCGCTTCGGTCTCGGTGGCGGCGCTCAGCGTCGTGCTGATCGGCCTCGGGTCGCTGGCGAGCAACGTTCCGGCATCGGCGATCACCCGGCGCTTCGGCGAGCGGCGCGCGATGGTCGGTGCGTCGCTGTGGGCGGCGCTCGCGATGCTGCTCTGCGTGCTTGCGCGCGACCTCGTCGTCTTCTCGGCGGCGATCCTGATGGTGGGCATGTCGGCGGCGGTCTTCAATCTCGCCCGGTTGAGCTGGCTCGCCGAGGCGGTTCCCGTGCAGTACCGGGCGCGGGCGCTGTCTACGCTGGGCGGAGTGCTGCGCATCGGACTCTTCGTGGGGCCTTTCGTCGCGGCGGCGGCGATCCGCATCTTCGGCACCGTCGCCGCCTATGGCGTCGGATTCGTCGTGCTCGTCCTCGGCGCCGTCGTTGCGCGGTCGGTCGCCGAGTTGCCGGCGCACGAGGGTCCGTCCGCGGACCGGCCGCCGCTGCTCCTGCGGGAGATGTTGCGCGAGCACCGCGGCGTCTTCGCGACCGTGGGGCTGGGCGTCGTGCTGATCGCCGCGGTGCGGGCGTCGCGCCAGGCGGTCGTTCCGCTGTGGGCGGACCACATCGGTCTCGGTGCAGCGAGCGTCTCGCTGATCTACGGTCTGTCGAACGCCGTCGACATGCTCGTCTTCTATCCGGCCGGGCGACGCATGGACCTGCGCGGCCGACGCGCGGTCGCCGTGCCCTCGATGGCGATCATGGGCATCGCGCTGCTCGCCGTGCCGTTCACGCAATCGGCAGCGACGTTGCTGGTGGCGGCGCTGCTGGTCGGCTTCGGCAACGGCATCGCTTCCGGCCTGGTGATGACGCTCGGCGTCGACCACGCGCCCCCGAACGCACGCACGCAGTTCCTCGGCGTCTGGCGACTGCTATCCGACGCCGGCGCTACCGCGGGGCCGGCGCTGCTGGCGGCGGTGGCGGCAGCGGCACCCCTGTCGGCGGCGATCGGATCGATCGGCGGCCTCGCTTTTGCCGGCGCAGCGGTCTTCGGGCGGTGGCTGCCTTCGAAACCGCCGTTGTCCCCGCCGTTGTCCCGGTAGTGCGGTGAAGGGCGTCCGCAAAAGCAACGGCGCGGGTGGGCGCACTTGCCGGGCGAGCGAAGCGGACGTACACTGGACGGATGTTGCTGCACCGCAAACACCGCGCTTCCGGCCTGCCGCAAGGCTGGCCCACGGGCCGATTTACGCGCTTCTTCTTTTACTTTCCCTGCTGCTGGCGGGGCGAGTCGGCAGTGCGCGCGTAGACGAAGCAGCGAACCACCGAATTCCACGAAACCGCCGGCGATGTCCGGCGGTTTTTTTTTTTGGCGGCACACCATGACCCACAGCACTGACGACCTTCGAATCCGCGCCATCAAGGAACTGGCTCCCCCGGCGCACCTGCTCCGGGAGTTCGCGATCGACGCGGCAGCCGCCGAAACGACCTTCGAGTCCCGGCGATCGATCCACCGCATCCTGCACGGCGAGGACGATCGCCTGATCGTCGTCATCGGTCCGTGCTCGATCCACGATCCCGCCGCGGCACGCGAATACGCGAGACGGCTCGTCGAACAGCGATCTCGCCTGGCAGGCGATCTCGAGGTGGTGATGCGCGTCTACTTCGAGAAGCCGCGGACGACCGTCGGATGGAAGGGCCTGATCAACGACCCGAACCTCGACAACAGCTTCGACATCAACAAGGGCTTGCGCATCGCGCGCGAGCTGCTGCTCGACATCAACCGCTCGGGGCTGCCTGCCGCCACCGAGTTCCTCGACATGATCACGCCGCAGTACTACGCCGACCTGATCTCGTGGGGCGCGATCGGTGCGCGCACCACGGAATCGCAGGTGCATCGCGAGCTGGCCTCGGGCCTGTCGTGTCCCGTGGGCTTCAAGAACGGCACCGACGGCAACCTGCGCATCGCGTTCGACGCGATCAAGGCGGCGTCGCAGCCGCACCATTTCCTCTCGGTGACGAAGGGCGGGCACTCGGCCATCGTGTCGACGAACGGCAACGACGACTGCCACATGATCCTGCGCGGCGGCAAGCATCCGAACTACGATGCGGCGAGCGTCGATGCTGCGTGCCGCGCCGCGGCCGCCGAGAGCCTGCCGTGCCGCTTGATGATCGACGCGAGCCACGGCAACAGCCAGAAGCGGGCCGAGAACCAGATCCCCGTCACGGCAGCGATCGGTGCGCAGATAGCGGCCGGCGATTCGCGCATCGTCGGCGTCATGGTCGAAAGCCACCTGCAAGCGGGCCGACAAGATCTTCGCGACCGCACGGCGCTGCGCTACGGGCAGAGCATCACCGACGGCTGCATCGGATGGGACGAAAGCGTGAAGCTGCTCGAGGCGCTCGCCGAGTCGGTCCGCGCGCGGCGACGCGCGGTCGGCGGCGATGCGACGCGCTCGTCGGGAGCAGGGGCGATGGAGCGCATGCCGGCGATGCGTTGTGTCGAGCCGAACTGAGCGCCCTCGCGTCGAACCCCGCGCAGGTGCCATCCGTCGGAAAAAGCCCGAAACGGACAATGTGTGACGCGCCCCGTCCATGACGCGCCGTTTACCATGCTATAAACATCGTGCAACGTTTCGGAGGAATCGATGGAAGCGGTGAAAGGCGGTGCATTGCCCGAACCGGCGTCCAGTGCATCGGCCCCCGCGCGGCGAACACCGCACGAGCGACTGCTCGCGGTGGGCCTGAAGCCGCTGGGGCGTGCCATCGACTTCGCCGACCAGATCCACGCCCTGATGACGAAGACGCCGCTTTTCTCGGGGCTCGACCTCGAGGAAACCCGCAAGCTCGGCGCCTTCATGTACGTCTACGAAGCACCGCCCGGCGTCACGATCATCAACGAGGGCGAAGCGGGCGACTTCATGATGCTGCTGATGCAGGGCATGGTCGACGTCCTGCGGCGCAATCGCTACAACTATCCGTCGCGCAACGCCGTCGCGCACGCCGGGCACTCGCTGGGCGAGATGTCGATGTTCGATGGCGAGCCGCGCTTCTCCTCGTGCGTCACGCTCGAGAACAGCCGCATCGCCGTGCTCACGCGCGACGCACTGGTGCTCGTGCTGCGCGACGAACCTGCGCTCGGCAACAAGATCCTGCTCAAGCTCGTGCAGCTGCTCTCCGAACGCCTGCGGCAGACGAGCGCGAAACTCGTGTCGTACCTGGAGGCGGCACGGGACGCTTGAGGAAGGGATCGCCCCTTAGCTCGTCCTCTCGGTTGCTGAATCCAGCGTGTGGTCGCTGGCCGCTGTTCTTGCGGTATCCCGTTCGCCGATTGCGTCGGTGATGTCGCTTGCTGGTTCGTGCGGCCGCTGCAGTTCGTCGGCAACGGCCTGGAACGCCTCCAGCGCAGCCTGCAGGCTCTCCACGATTTCGAGGGCGATCTCGTCGGGCGGCGGCAGGTTGTCGACGTCGTCAAGACTGTCGTCCTTCAGCCAAAAAACGTCGAGGTTGAGCCTGTCGCGTGCGAGAAGCTCTGCCACGTCGAACTTCCGGAAGCGCTCCGATTCCTTCCGTTTTGCCCGGTTGTCCGCTCTATAGCATTCCCGGAACTCAGAGAGGTTGCCGGCCTTGAGCGGGTTTTTCTTCAGCGTGAAGTGCAGGTTCGTGCGGAAGTCGTAGACCCATAGCGCGCTCGTGTTCGGCCGGCCGTCGGCTCGCGGGGGGTGCTTGTCGAAGAAAAGCACATTCGCCTTCACCCCGGGCTTGTAGAAGATTCCGGTGGGCAGGCGCAAGAGCGTGTGGAAGTCGAACTGCTCGAGCAGCCGGCGACGGATGCCCTCGCCGGCACTTCCAGCCTCGAACAGCACGTTGTCCGGAAGTACCACTGCAGCGCGGCCCCCGCCCTGCAGGATCGTCATGATGTGCTGCAGGAAATTGAGCTGCTTGTTCGAGGTGGTGAACTTGAAATCCTCGCGCTCGTAGTCCTCGCGCTCGGTGTCCACTTCGCCGTCTTCGCCGATGATCCGGTAGCTCGACTTCTTGCCGAACGGCGGATTGGTCAGGACTACGTCGTAGCGGTCGCCGGTATCGAAGGCCAGTGCGTCGCCCCAGCGGATCGGTGATTCGCCGTTGCCCATACCGTGCAGGTAGAGGTTCATCGCGCACAGACGCACGACTTCGTCGACGATGTCCACGCCGCTGATCGCCTGCTCGCGCAGCCGCTTCTGCATCACGCGGTCGCGTGCGCCCGATTGCGTCTTCATGTGCGCGTAGGCCGACAGCAGGAAGCCGCCGGTGCCACAGGCCGGGTCGTGGACCGTCTCGCCCACCCGCGGATCGACGACCTCGACGATGGCATCGATGAGCGGTCGCGGGGTGAAGTACTGGCCCGCGCCGGACTTCACCTCGGCCGCGTTGCGCTCCAGGAGGCCTTCGTAGATTGCGCCCTTCACGTCCACGCCGATGCCGATCCACGTTTCGGCGTCGATCAGCGAAACCACGCGCTTGAGCTTGGCCGGGTCGGTCAGCTTGTTCTGCGCCTTGCGGAAGACGGTGCCGATCAGGCCCTTCTCCCTGGCCAGATTCTCGAGGGTATGCCGGTACTGCAGCTCCAGTTCGTCGCCAGACAGTGGCGCGAGCTGCGACCAGCGCCACCTCCGGGGGATGATCGACGGCTCGCCGAGCAGGTCGGCGCGCTCCGCGTCCATCTTCAGGAACAGCAGGAAGGTGATCTGCTCGACGTAGTCGCCGTAGCCGATGCCCTGGTCGCGCAGGACGTGGGCGTAGTTCCACACCTTGGAGACCAGAGCGGAGTGATCAGCAGCCATGCCGGGCCTCGCATCCAGAGCGAGCGTAAGACATCGTTCGATAGCGTTTCGAGTTGAAAAGGGATGCGTGCCGGCGTCCTTTACCGTCGTCCCGTCTTATTTAACGATATTGGATTTTACTTAACTAAGGAACAGCCTAAGGTAACGATCGAAGACGTACAACCGGTCGCGCATCTGTCCCGTCGTCTCCACGAGCAGCCCCTTCTGCTCCAGATCGTGGACCAGGGCATGCGCGGTCGGCCGGGAAACGCCGAGTTCGCTCGCCAGGTCGACCGCCGAAATCACCGGGCGCCGATACAGCACCGCCAAGGCCGCACGGGCATTCGGCACCCGCTTCCCGAGCGAGGACACCTGTTCGTCTGCCTGCGTGCGCAGCGCGAGGATCTGCCGGAACGTGTCGCGGCCCTTGCTTGCCGTCTCTTCGACGCCGCGCAGGAAGAAGCGCAGCCAGTGGATGAGATCGTTACTGAGCCGCACTCGTGTCAGCGCATCGTAGTAGCTCGCCCGATTGCGCTCGAAGAAGTCGGACAGGTACAGCGAAGGCTTGGCCAGCAGCCCGTGGCTGACGAGATACAGTGGCACCAGCAGGCGCCCGATGCGGCCATTGCCGTCGCAGAACGGATGGATCGTCTCGAACTGGTAGTGGCTGATTCCGACGCGTACCAGATGCGGTACAGCGATCTGTTCGTTGTGCCAGAACTTCTCCAGGTCGCTCATCAGTGCCGGCACGCCTTCCTGATGCGGCGGAATGAAAGCGGCGTCGGCGAGGCTCGATCCGCCGATCCAGTTCTGGCTGCTCCGGAATTCGCCGGGTTGCTTGTGTTCACCGCGCACGCCTTGCATCAAGGCTGCATGAGCCTGCTTGAGAAGGCGGTTGGATAAGGGCAGCGACGCAAGATCTGCGACTGCCTGGTTCATCGCCCGGATGTAGTTCTGCACCTCGCGCCAGTCGTCCCGCTTCTCGGGGCGAATGTGTTCTTCGGAGAGCAACGCCTCATCGATGCCCGTCTGCGTGCCTTCGATGCGGCTGGAAGTCTGCGCCTCCTTCACGAGATGCATCTGGATGAACAGGTCGATGTCCGGAACGATCAGCGAAAAGGCGTTCAGTTCGCCGAGCGCGCGATTGGCCGACTCGAGCAGCACGTGGATGCCGGGGTCTTCCCACGTCCAGTCGTGGTTGACGGGCGTGGGTTCGAAACTCTTGTACTGGTAGCGCGACTGCCAGCGGCCGGCTTTGAAGCTCTCGAGCTTCATGCGAGTTGCATTCGAATGGCGTCTCCCCGTCGGACGTTGACTCCATCGGGTCGCGTAGCTGTCCGGCTCAGTAGGTCGCTGGCAGGTTCCTCAGCCGGATCCTGCGGCACCTGTCGTCCGGAAAAAGCCGACTCGAGAATCGACTCTCGAAATGCAGTCGCCCTGGTAGACAGTTCCCGAATCATTGACAT
>DASWVL010000362.1:0-1506 GCA_036406255.1 Zeimonas sp. | reverse complement strand
CAGCGCTTTCGCCTCGGCCGGGCCTTCCTCGGGCAGCTGGTCGCCGACCGCCTGCAGTTCGGCCTTGACGACCTCGATCGCCGTCTCGAGCCGCCCCAGCTCGCGCGCGACCTGCTGCTCCAGGACGTGGTAGCGCGGGACGTCGCGCTCGCTCGCCTCGAGCCTTCGCGCGCGGCCGATCGCGATGCCGCCGCCGACGCCGACGCCGTGCAGGCTGAACATCTCAGCCCAGCTCCTCTTCGAAGCCGGAGGCGATGAGCGTGCGCAGCGCCTCGACCGCGTCGGCCTCGTCGGGGCCTTCGGCCTCGATGACGAGCGTGCTGTCCTTGGCGGCGGCGAGCATCATCACGCCCATGATGCTTTTCGCGTTCACGCGCCGCGTGCCCTTCGCGATCCACACCTCGGAGCGGTAGCGCGACGCGGTGGCGGTCAACCGCGCCGACGGGCGCGCGTGCAGTCCGAGCCGGTTCACGACCACCACTTCGGCTCTCGTCATCGACGGTCGGACCCGCTCGGCCGGCCGGCCGTGTCGTCGTCGGTGTCGACCGCGCGGATCGAACGCCGTCCGCTGTCCAGCAGCGACTCGACCAGCTCGTCGACCGGCATGCGCCGGTTCTGGATGGCCTTCAGCAGCATCGGCAGGTTCACGCCGGCGACGACGCGAACCCGGTCGCGCACGGCAAGTTGCGCAGCGACTCGCGAAGGCGTCGCACCGAAGACGTCGGTGAGCACGACGGCACCGCTGCCGTCGTTGATGCGCGCGAGCAGCTCGCGCCCGCAGTTCAGCGCCATGTCGGGGTTCTCGTCGGGGACCACGTCGAGCGCGGCCAGTTGCGGCGGCAGCCGCCCGAACACGTGCCGCGTGCACCGGATGAGCGCGGTGCCGAACGGCTCGTGCGAGACGACGAGGATGCCGATCATCGCAGGCGCGCCGGGACCATGGAGAGAGCCGGCATCGCTCAGGCCGGCCGCGGCTGCGCGAGCGCCGCCTCGAGCCGGTCGACGAACAGCCGCGCCACGTCGAAGCCCTTCTGCTGGCAGATCTCCTGGAAGCAGGTCGGACTCGTCACGTTGATCTCGGTGACGTAGTCGCCGATCAGGTCCAGTCCGACGAGCAGGAGTCCGCGCGCGGCGAGCGTCGGCGCGAGCGCCTCGCCGACCTCGCGATCGCGCGCCGAGAGCGGTTTCGCGACGCCGGTGCCGCCGGCCGCGAGGTTGCCGCGGAATTCGCCGGTCTTCGGGATGCGCGCGAGGCTGTACGGCACGACCTCGCCGCCGATCAGCAGCACGCGCTTGTCGCCCTCGGAGATCTCCGGGATGTAGCGCTGCGCCATCACCGAGCGCGCGCCGAACAGGTTCAGCGCTTCGATGATCACCGACAGGTTGGGGTCGCCGCGCTTGGCGCGGAAGATCGACGTTCCGCCCAGTCCGTCGAGCAGCTTGAACACCGCCTCGTCGTGCTCGTCGACGAAGGCGCGCAGTTCGTCGGCCGAGCGGGTGACGAGC
>DASWVL010000361.1:0-8135 GCA_036406255.1 Zeimonas sp. | reverse complement strand
CCCGCCCTCGACGCGTTCGTTCCGCCGCGCCGGCCCCTGGAGGATTTCGCGCGCAGCGTTCTGGCATGCCCGCCGCACTCGCCGCTGCCCGGGCTCGCGCGCTGCGACGATCCGGCCGACTCGCTGCGCGAGGCGCGGCGGCTGTTCCCGCAACTCGCGCCCGATGCCCGGGCACTGCGCGCGATGGGGCCGATGCCACTGCTGCGCGACCAATGGACGGGCGAACTGCTGGCGCCGGGCGACGACGCATCGATCGTCGCGTCCGGCGCTCACCCGCCGGTCGACGACGCACCGCCCCCGCGCAGCGCCCGTCTGCGGCGCAGCCCCGACGTGCGCAGCGCGAACCGGGACGAGGACGAGCCGCGTGAGCCGGGCGCCTGGATGGTGCAGCTCGACACACCGCACGAGCACGCCGAGGACCCGTTCGGCCTGCAGCGGCCGGCCGACCGCGACGAGCAGACCGACGCCGACGAATTCGCCGACTCGGTGTCCGAGCTTGCGCAGGCGCGGCTCGTCTCGACACCCGGCCGCCCCAAGGAAGTGCTGTTGTCGGACGACGCACCGGCGTCCCGGATGAAACGCGAGGCGCAGGCGTCGCACGACGCGGAAGCGATCGACTATCCCGAATGGGACTGCCGCATCGGCGGCTACCGCACGCCGGGCGCACGCGTGCACTGCCTCGCCGCGCCGCTCGGCTCGCCGCAATGGGTCGAGCGCACGCTCGCCGAGCACCGTGCGCTGGTCGATACGATCCGGCGTCGCTTCGAGTTGCTGCGCGCGCAACGCACGTGGCTGCGGCGCCGGCTCGACGGCGAGGAGATCGACGTCGACGCCTGCGTGCAGGCGTGGTCCGATTTCCGCGCCGGGCGCCCGCTCGCGCAGGCGCTGTACAACAGCCTTCGCCCGGCGCGACGCGACCTGGCCGTGCTGCTGCTCGTCGACGCCAGCGGCTCGACCGACGGGTGGATCTCGGCGCATCGGCGCATCGTCGACGTCGAGCGCGAGGCGCTCCTGCTGGTGTGCATCGCGCTGGACGGGATGGGCGATCGCTACTCGGTGCAGTCCTTTTCCGGCGAGGGACCGGGCGGGGTGACCGTGCGCACGATCAAGGCATTCGACGAGCGCTACGACGCAGGGATCGCGCAGCGCATCGCCGCGCTCGAGCCCGAGCAGTACACGCGGGCGGGCGCGGCGCTGCGCCATGCGACGGCGCTGCTGATGCGCGAGCCCGCCACGCACCGGCTGCTGCTGCTGCTCTCCGACGGCAAGCCCAACGACGTCGACCTGTACGAGGGCCGCTACGGCATCGAGGACATGCGTCAGGCGGTCACCGAAGCGAAGGTACAGGGCGTCTTCCCGTTCTGCCTCACGGTCGACCGGCACGCCGCTTCCTACCTGCCGTCGATCTTCGGCAACGGACACTACGCATTGCTCTCGCGCCCGGAGGCGCTGCCGGCCGTACTCGTCCGATGGATGAAGCACCTGGCAAGTCGCTGACGATTCCCCGCGCCGTCTGGGCGCTCGGCTTCGTCAGCCTGCTGATGGACGTCTCCTCGGAGATGATCCACAGCCTGCTGCCGCTGTTCCTCGTCACGACGCTCGGCGCCGGCGCATTCGCCGTGGGCTTGATCGAAGGCGTCGCGGAATCGACCGCGTTGATCGTCAAGGTGTTCTCGGGCGCGCTGAGCGACCGTCTCGGCCGTCGCAAGGGCCTCGCCGTCCTCGGCTACGCGCTGGGAGCACTCACCAAGCCGCTGTTCGCGATCGCCACCGGGGCCGGCGTCGTTCTCGTCGCACGCTTCGTCGACCGCATCGGCAAGGGCATCCGCGGCGCGCCACGCGACGCGCTCGTCGCCGATCTCGCGCCGCCCGAAGTGCGAGGTGCCGCCTTCGGACTGCGACAATCGCTCGACACGGTCGGCGCCTTCGTCGGCCCGCTGCTCGCCACCACACTGATGCTGCTGTGGGCGGACGACTTCCGCGCGGTGTTCTGGGTTGCGGTGGTCCCCGGCCTGCTCTCGGTGGCGCTGCTCGTCGTCGGCGTGCGCGAGCCGCCGGCGCGCGAAGCCCCATGCAGGACGAACCCGATCCGCCGCGAAAGCCTGGCCCGCCTCGGCCCCGATTACTGGTGGGTCGCGACGATCGGCGCCGTGTTCATGCTCGCGCGCTTCAGCGAGGCGTTTCTCGTGCTGCGAGCGCAGCAGGCGGGCGTCGCCGTCGCGCTCGTGCCCATGGTCATGGTCGCGATGAACGTCGCGTACTCGCTCAGCGCCTACCCGTTCGGCGTGCTCGCCGACCGCATCGACCACCGCACGCTGCTCCTATGGGGCGTCGCAGTGCTCGTCGTCGCCGACCTCGTGCTCGCGATCGATGCCGGACCCGGCCTGCTCCTCGTCGGCGTCCTGCTGTGGGGCGTGCACATGGGGATGACGCAGGGACTGCTCGCGACGATGGTCGCCGCCTGCGCACCGGCCGATCTGCGCGGGACGGCCTTCGGCTTCTTCAATCTCGTGAGCGGCGCCGCGATGCTCGTCGCGAGCGCTCTCGCCGGGCTCGTCTGGGAGCGCTGGGGGGCTTCCTTCACCTTCTACGTGGGCGCGGGCTTCTGCGTGATCGCGGGTGTGCTGCTGCTCGCGAAACGGGATGGGCGCCCGGCGACGAACGGGACCTGAAACCCCAGGCCCCGTTTCTCAGGTGCCGACGAACGGAACGAAGCCGCCCCAGATCATCCGCCTGCCGTCGAAGGGCCAGTCATTCCCGTACTCCTTCAGGCGCGGATCGTCCATCACCCTCCGGTTCGCCTCGTCGCGCACCTCGCGCGACGGATAGACGATCCACGAGAACACGACCACCTCGTCGTCCCGCAGTTGGACCGCACGCGGGAAGGACGTGTGCTCGCCGTACGGGACGTCGTCGGCGAGGCATTCGACGAAGGCGAGCGCGCCGTGCTCCTTCCAGATCCCCTCGGCCAGCGCGGCGAGCCTGCGGTAGTCCTCGACGCGCGTCTTCTTCACCGGAACGACGAAACCGTCGACATAGGCCATGTCCGTTCTCCTCGAAATGCGTGCGATCACTCTGCGGGAATCTCGGGCTCGACGAGCCGGGCGAGCAGATCGACCGACTGCTGCCACCCGAGGCGACAGGCGTCGGGCGGGATGACGTCAGGCAGGCCGCTCTGCTCCACGACGAGCTCGGTGCCGCTCGCCACGGTGCGCAGGGTGGTCGTCGTCACGATCTCGCCCGGCAAACCAGGGTCGTCGAATACGTCGGTGGCGACGATGCGCTCGTTCGGCACCAGCTCGCGGAACTCGCCGCCGAAGCTGTGCGTCTGGCCGTTGGAGAAGTTCACGAACGAGATGCGGAATCGTCCGCCGACGCGCGCATCGAGCGTGTGGACGACGGCGGTGAAGCCGTCCGGCGGGTTCCACTTGGCGAGTGCCGCCGGCTCGAGGAACGCTCGATAGACGCGCTCGGCGGGCGCTCGCAGGATCCGGACCTGGGTCAGCGTGTAGGGCATCTTCGCCTCCTTCTGCGGGTAGAGGGTCGTTCAAGCGCGTCGCCGCTTCGCGGGACGCGGCAGCAGACCTTCGACGTATCGGCGCTGGTGCGCGATCGCCTCGAGCGCCACTTTCGGGTCGTTCATCGCCTTGGCGAGCACGAAGGCGCCCTGCAGCACGACCTGCGTGTGGCGCGCGAGGCCGGGCGCGCTCCAGTCGGCGTCGGGCGCGTATTGCCGGCGCGCTGCTTCGATCGTCGGCACGAGCGTCTGCGCGTGCGCGTCGATGCCCGCGCCGCAGGCCGCCTGCAGCGCCGGGTGACGCGCGAAGGTCTCCTGGACCAGCGTGCCCAGCAGGCAGGTGAACTCGGACAACTCGCCGCGCACCAGTTCGGCGCGAAAGTCGAGATAGGCCAGCAGCCGCTCGCGCGGATCGTCGATCCGCCAATACGGCGCATCGGCGAACAGCGCCCCGGTGGATTCGTTCCAGTGCGCGATTGCCGCGAGCGCCGCCGCTTCCTTGCTTTCGAAGTGGTGGAAGAACGCGCCCTTGGTCACGCCGGCCGCACGGCACAGGTCGTCCACGGTGGTCGCCGTGTAGCCCTTCTCGCGGAAGGCATCGCGCGCGGCATCGAGGATGCGCGTGCGCGAATCGGCAGCGGGAACGGGGGCGGGTTTCGCCGAAATCGAGGCTAGGCTCATCACGGGCTCGTCGCGCGGTCGATTTGAAACCGACCGGTTGGTATGGATGCCGCGATCCTATACCGACCAGTTGGTATCGTCAACTCGTCCGGGGCAGGCTTCGAGTACATTCGAAGGCTCCTCCGTCCCGGTGCCATCGACCGTCGCAACGCGCATCGCACGATGAACTTCCGTCTCCGCATCCTGCTCATCGTCGCCTGCGCGACGATCGTCGCGTCCAACGTCGCGGCGCAAGAACTGCCTCGGCAACGCAGCGTTCCCGGCGGCGTCGCCCTGATCGATCTCGGCGCTTCGCCCACGCCGCCGCGCGTCCGCTTCGGGGCCGAGCCGGTGCTGGTGGTGGGCGACGACGGTGGATGGACCGCCGTGGTGGGCATTCCACTGAAGACCGAGCCCGGAACCGGTCACCTGGTCGTGCAGCGCGACGACGTCGGCGAACGGCGCGTGGCATTTACCATCGAATCGGCACGCTACGCCGAACAGCACCTGAAAGTGCCCAAGGGCAAGGTCGACCTGTCGAAGGAAGACCTCGCACGCTACGAGCGCGAACGCGTGCACCTGGCCGAAGTGGCGTCGACGCGCAGCGCGTCGATGCCGCAGGCGATGCAGTTCGCGTCGCCGACGCCGGGCCCGCGCTCCAGCTCCTTCGGCCTGCGTCGCTTCTTCAACGGCCAGCCTCGCAATCCGCACAGCGGCATGGACATC
The DNA here is from genome assembly GCA_036406255.1 of Zeimonas sp. GTDB lineage: Bacteria > Pseudomonadota > Gammaproteobacteria > Burkholderiales > Burkholderiaceae_E > Zeimonas. The sequence goes on along the minus strand of DASWVL010000361.1, from coordinate 3,232 downwards.
GCCGCGCCCGAAGGCACGCCGGTGGTCGCGCCGGCAGCGGGCCGCGTGATCGACACCGGCGACTACTTCTTCAACGGAAGGACGGTCTGGATCGACCACGGCAGCGGACTTCTCACGATGTACTGCCACCTCAGCGCGATCGACGTGAAGACGGGCGATGAACTGCAGGCGGGCGACCCGATCGGTGCGGTCGGCGCAACCGGGCGCGTGACCGGTGCGCACCTGCACTGGTCGGTGAGCCTGAATCGCGCGATGGTCGACCCGGCACTATTCCTCGACGAGTCGCAGTGAATCGATCGCGGCGGCGGGCCTGGGGTCTGCTGCATCGCTCGTCGGCCACGGGCGGCGCGTAGCGGGAGAAGGCGATGAGCGAGCGGGGCATCCCGGGGCGGACGCGGTGGGTGCGTGGCGCAGGGAAGGCCTCGATTCTGCTCGCGCTGTCCGCTTTCGTCCCCGCCGCCGGTGCCGCGCCCGCGCACACGGTGCCGGACACGCTCGAGCAGCGCCTGCAGGCGTGCGTCGTCTGCCACGGCGAGGAGGGCCGCGCGACGCCCGACGGATACCTGCCGCGCATCGCCGGCAAGCCGGCGGGATACCTGTACGAGCAACTGCGCAACTTCCGCGAGGGCCGCCGCAGGAACGCGACGATGAGCCGGCTGCTCGCGAACCTGTCCGACACCTACCTGCACGAGATCGCCGGCTACTTCGCGTCTCTCGACCTTCCGTACGCGCCGCCGCAGCAGGTTGGCGCTTCGCGCGCGTCGATCGGCGATGGTGAAGCGCTGGTTCGCCGCGGCGATCCGTCGCGCGAGCTGCCCGCATGCGCGGCGTGTCACGGCGAGACGCTCACCGGCGTACGGCCCGATGTTCCCGGCCTGCTCGGTCTTTCGCGCGACTACCTGGTCGCGCAGATCGGCGCCTGGAAGAACGGCCTGCGTCACGCGCGGGCACCGGACTGCATGGCGACGATCGCGCAGCGACTGACGCCGCACGACGCGAGCGCGATCGCGAACTGGCTCGCGTCGCAGACCGTCCCCGCCGACGGTCGGCCTGCCTCGTCGTTCGCCGACGAGCCGCCGATCGAATGCGGGAGCATCTCGACTGCAGAAGCGACGCCGCCGACCGCGCCCGCGCCCGCGCCCGCGTCCGCATCCACATCGGCATCGGCATCCGCATCCGCGAACGGTTCGACGATCGACCGCGGCGCCTATCTCGCGCGGCTCGGGAACTGCCGCGGCTGCCACACCGAGAGCGGCGGTGCCGCCTTCGCCGGAGGGCGGCCGATCGAGACGCCGTTCGGCACCGTCTACGGCAGCAATCTCACGCCGGACGCGGAGACCGGGATCGGCGGCTGGTCGAGCGACGACTTCTGGAACGCGATGCACGAAGGCCGCGCGAAGGACGGCCGGCTGCTCTATCCCGCCTTCCCCTACCCGTACTTCACGTTCGTCACCCGCGAGGACTCGGACGCGATCTTCGCGTTCCTGCGCAGCCTTCCCGCGCTGCGAAAGCCGAACCGCGCGCACGCGCTGCGTTTTCCGTTCAATCGCCAGGCCTCGCTCGCGGTGTGGCGTGCGCTGTCGTTCGAGCCCGCCCGCTTCGTCCCCGACGCACAACGACCGGAGCAGTGGAACCGCGGCGCGTACCTGGTGCGCGGGCTCGGCCACTGCGGCGCCTGCCATTCGCCGCGCGATTTCCTCGGTGCCGCGCTGTCGTCGTCCGAGCTGGCCGGAGCGACGCTGCCGGCCGGCGAATGGTATGCACCGTCGCTCACCGATCCGACGCAGGCGGGCGTCGCCGACTGGGGCGCGAACGATGTCGTCGCACTTCTGAAGACGGGGCGGACCGCGCACGCGAGCACGCTCGGCCCGATGGCCGAGATCGTCTTCGACAGCCTGCAGCACGTCTCCGACGCCGATCTGCACGCGATCGCCGGGTTCCTGCGGTCGCTGCCGCAGGACGATGTCGAGGCCGTCGCGTCGGCGCCCCCGGATCCCGCCGCGATGCGCCGCGGCCGCGACCTCTACGACGACCGCTGCGCGAGTTGCCACGGCGACGAAGGACAGGGCGCAACCGGCGCAATCCCGCCGCTGGCCGGGAATCGCGCGCTGACGATGACTTCGCCGACGAACCTGGTCCGGATCATCCTCGATGGCGGCTTCCCACCGGCGACCGACGGCAATCCCCGCCCCTACGGGATGCCGCCCTTCGCGCAGTTCCTCGGCGACGAGGAACTCGCCGCGCTCGCCACCTGGGTGCGCAATGCGTGGGGAAACCGGGCGTCGGCCGTGACGCCGCTCGACGTGCTCCGGCACCGCTGAGCCCCCGCGCGCGAGCGCATAATCTGCGCCTCGCAAGAACGCGCAGGGCGTGCAGGAAGAATCCCGTGAACGAAAGAATCAGGCTCGGCATCGCCGGCTACGGAAACCTCGGCCGCGGTGTCGAAGCGGCGATCGCGCAAAACCCGGACACCGAACTGGTCGGCATCTTCACCCGGCGCGACCCGGAATCGGTGCATCCGCTGTCGGCGAACGTTGCCGTGCACCCGCTCGACGGCATCGACGAATTCACCGGCCGCATCGACGTGCTCGTGCTGTGCGGCGGGTCGAAGTCCGACCTGCCCGAGCAGGGCCCGGCGCTGGCGGCACGTTTCAACACGGTCGACAGCTTCGACACCCACGCGCGCATCCCGCAGTACTTCGACGAGGTCGACAAGGCCGCCCGCGCAGCCGGAAAGACGGCGCTCGTCGCCGTCGGCTGGGACCCGGGCCTGTTCTCGCTCGCACGGGTATACGGAGAATCCGTCCTCGCAAGCGGCAGCACCTACACCTTCTGGGGCCGTGGGCTGAGCCAGGGCCATTCCGACGCGATCCGCCGCGTGCCCGGCGTGCGCGCCGGCGTGCAGTACACGGTGCCGGTGCCCAAGGCGATCGAGCGGGTGCGCAGCGGCGAGAACCCGAAGCTGTCGACGCGCGAGAAGCACACGCGGGAGTGCTGGGTGGTGCTCGAGCCCGGCGCCGACGCGCGCGCCGTCGAGCAGGCGATCCGCACGATGCCCGACTATTTCGCCGACTACGACACCACCGTGCATTTCATCGACGAGCAGACGCTGCGACGCGAGCACTCGGCGATGCCGCACGGCGGCTTCGTCATCCGCACCGGCACCACCGGCCGGAACACGGCGCAGTCCGTCGAGTTCTCGCTGAAGCTCGACAGCAACCCGGAGTTCACC
>DASWVL010000360.1:0-2903 GCA_036406255.1 Zeimonas sp. | reverse complement strand
CGGGCGAAGCCGGTGCCGTCGCCGTGCATCTCCGTATGCCGGATCGAACCGGCGAGCGGGCTGTGCGAAGGCTGCCTGCGCACGCTCGACGAGATCGCGCTCTGGGGCTCGATGGACGACGAACTGCGTCGCGACGTCTGGACGGCGATCGACGCCCGGCGCGCGCAGCGCAACGCCCGCGCGGATGCCGGGAACGACCCGAGCGGCGCGCGAAACGCCGAACGACGCGCGTGAAGCCGCTGCCCGGATCGCTGCGCTTCATCGAGCGCGACTGGCTGTCGTCGAACCAGATCGTCGGCATCGACGGCGACGAGGCCACCGTCGTCGACACCGGATACGCGAAGCACGCCGCGCTCACCGTCGAACTGATTCGTGACACCCTCGCCGGCGAAGCCGCCCGCCTCTCGCGCGTCGTGAACACGCACCTGCACTCCGACCACTGCGGCGGCAACCGCGCGCTCGCCGATGCGTTCGCCTGCTCGATCACGATCCCGCACGCGAGCGCCGACGAAGTCGCCGCGTGGAACGAATCGAGCCTGAGCTTCGCCGCCACCGGGCAGTACTGCCCGCGCTTCGCGCACGCCGCGACGCTTCGCGCCGGAGACACGTTGCGCCTGGGCGGCCTCGACTGGGACGTACACGCCGCGCCCGGCCACGACCCGAAGAGCCTGATCTTCCACTGCGAGCGTGAGAAGCTGCTGATATCGGCCGACGCGCTGTGGGAGAACGGCTTCGGCATCCTCTTCCCCGAGATCGAGGGCGCGTCGGGCTTCGACGAACAGCACGCGGTGCTCGACCTCATCGAGCGCTTGCGCGTCGAACGCGTGCTGCCGGGGCACGGCCGCATGTTCGACGACGTCGACGCGGCGCTCGGCCGGGCGCGCGCGAAGCTCGACGCGATGCGCAGCGACCCGCGGCGCCACGCCCGTCACGCGCTGAAGGTGCTCGTGAAGTTCCTGCTGCTCGACCTCGAGCGCATCGAGGAACGCGAACTCGCCGAGCGCGCGCACGGTGCAGTCGTGATGCGCAATGCGGCCGCGCAGATCGGGATGGACTACGAGCAGGCGTTGAAGTGGGCGGCGGATTCGCTCGTCGCGCAGGGGCTGCTGCGGCGGGAAGGAGTCGATCTCGTCGATTCGTGATCACGGCCGCAGCCGCGTGAAGCCGTCTTCGCTCCAGCGCTCGCTGCCTACGCCGTGGTGCACGACGAACAGGTCCTGCGGATCGTACTTCGCCTTCACCGCCATCAGCCGCTCGTGGTTCTCCCCCCAGTACGCGCGCTGCCAGTCCCGCTCGAACCAGTCGCTCTCCGAAACGTACGAACCGCGCGCGCCGGCGCGACGCAACTCGCCCATTGCATCGGCGATCGCCTGCCGACGCTCGCGCGCCCGCTCGACGTCGGGCTCGCGGCCCGGTACGCCCGGGTAGGCGGGCTGCTCGGCAGCGCCGCTGATCGCGAGCGCGAAGGCGTCGAGCACGACCGGGTTCGTCGCCGTGTCGCGCGCGGCGTCGACGACGTCCTGCGGTGCGCCGGCCAGCCCCTTGTTCAGGTGCAGCGAGACGCCCACTCGTCGGCTCGCGGCGACCAGCGCGTCGACGAGCACCGGTCGACGCTCGGCTCGCAGCAGCGACGCCGGCAACCACGCGGAACCGAAGCCGTGGAGGAACTGGCCGACCTGCGCCTCGTCGCCGGACCAGTAGACGTTGCCGCGCGGCGCTCCGGGACGGTCGTCGGCTCGCTGGAAACCGAGCGCGCGCTTGAACAGCGACGGCTCCCAGAACGTGCGCGCGGACGTCGCGACGAACTTCAGCGGCGAAAAGTCGATCGAGAAGTCTCCCGAAGCGGCATCGACCGCGTCGAGGAACGGCTGCCACACCGCCTGCGCCCGCGGACGATCGAGCCCCTGGAACACCATCGAGACCTGCACGGCGTCGTCGGGACGCACGCGGATCTGCTCGCCCCAGTGCGGATCGAGCAGGCTCGAAGCGCAGAAGTCGACGACGAGCGCGACGAGCCGGCGAAAGGCCGGCGGCGATTTCGCGCGCACGACGAAGTTCACCGCGCCGAAGGTCTCCGGCAGCGGGTGCACGCGCAAGGTCAGCCGCGTCACGACGCCGAACGAGCCTCCGCCGCCGCCCTTCAGCGCCCAGAAGAGATCCGGATCCGTGCACGCGTTGGCCGTGCGGATCGCGCCGTCGGCGGTCACGACCTCGGCCTCGAGCAGGCTGGACGCCGCGAGCCCGAAACGCTTCGAGAAACTGCCGAAGCCGCCGCTCTGCACGAGTCCGGCGACGCCGACCGTCAGGCACCCGCCCCCTTGCACGTAGCCGCCGCCGCGCGTGGTCACCGCGTCGTAGACCTCGGACCAGATCGCGCCTGCGCCCACCGTCACCGCTCGCGAAGGCGCAACGCGCCCGCCGCATCCGGAGGGCACGAAGGCGTCGTGCATCTCGATCGCGTCCAGGCGACGGGTCCACACGAGCAGCGAATCGGGCGCGCAGGAGCCTCCGTGATAGCTGTGCCCGCCGCCCTTGACGACGAGGCGCAACCGGTGCTCGCGGGCGAAGTCGACCGCCGCGGCGACGTCCTTCGCCGTTCGCGCAGCGACGGCGTGCACGCTCGGGCGCGAAGTCCACGCGTCCACCCAGCCGAGCGACTGCGTCAGGCCGACCTCGTCGCGCAGGAAGTACGGGTTCTTCATCGAAGCGAAGAGCGCGTCGCACTTGTCCTCGTCGGGCGCGGCCGCGCAGTCGGCGAGCGGCGAGCGCACCGTGAGGAAGGCGTCGCCCACCTGCCGGGCGAGTCGCTGCCACTGCGCGGCGTCCGGCCAGCCCGGCTCGCCGGGTCGCACGCGCGCCTCGATCGCAGCGCCGGCAGCCGCAGGCGCTTCGCCCGGCGTGAG
>DASWVL010000359.1:0-2528 GCA_036406255.1 Zeimonas sp. | reverse complement strand
TCGACGACGACGAGGCGCGTCAGAATGCGCATCCGCTCGCGCCGCGCGCCCGCGTCGAGCGCCTCGGGGCCGCCGGCGCGTGCGACGTCGTCCGCGAGCGAGCGGATCGTCGAGCCGAGGTCGCCCACGCGCGCCCAGTCGCCGGCGCGACCCGCCTCGAGCATCTCGCAGGCCACGCCCTCGATCTCGCGGTAGCGGTCGATCAGCGGCATGCGGGAGCTGCGGCGCAGCGCGCGAGGAGAGCGCGCGCGGTGGGGCATGCGTCGTGGCGCACTGGTCATGCCGGCGCCAGTTCGCCGGAGCGCGCCGAGGCCGCTGCCGGCGTCTGGCCGCGCACCTGGCCCGCGATGCGCTTCCAGGCATCGCGCAACTGATCGAGCATGCCGCTCACCTCGGCGTATTTCGCGTCGTCGTTCGACAGATTGGCTGCGAGCAGGCGATGCGTCATGTATTCGTAGAGTGCCTTCAGGTTCGCCGCCAGCTCGCCGCCGCGCGGATCGAGCGAGGCCTTCAGGCCTTCGTCGAGGATGCGCACGGCGCGCCCGGTCGCCTCGCCCTTGGCGGCCGTGCGCCCCTCGCGCAGAGCGGCGCGCGCCTGCGCGATCGCCGCCGCCGCGCCGTCAAAGAGCATCTCGATCAACCGGTGCGGATCGGCCTGCGCCACGGAGGTCTCCAGCTCGAGGTTGCGGTAGGAGGAGGTGAAGGCAGAGGAAGCGAAGGCGGAAGCGGGGCTGCGGGGCGAAGCGAACATGAAGCGGCGTCCTTGCGATGACCGATGTACCGGTTATCGGCCGTTCGTCGCCCGTCTTGATGCACTCACTTTTGTGCGATCACTTCTGCGAATTGTTCATGTTGTTCAGCAGGCCTTCGACGCCGGCGAAGGAGCCGCTGATGCGAGAGAGGTTCGCGTCGAGCGCGGTGTACTGGCGCATCAGGCGCTTCTGGATTTCGGCGAGGCGTGCTTCGAGGCGCTCCTGTTGCTGCTCGGCACTGCGCTGGCGCGCCTTCAGCGAATCGGTGACGGCAGGGAGAGTGCCTTCCGGATCGAGCAGGGTAGTGATGCTCGCGGAGAGCCGACTCGAGAAGCCGCCCTGCTCGGGCGTCTCCCCGACGGCGGCGAAGAACGCCTGCAGCTTGTCGGGCGAGGCGAGTGCCTTCGTCATCTTCGACTCGTTCACCGAGAGCGAGCCGTCGCGCTGCAGCTCCAGTCCGATCGCGTTCAGGCTGTTGAACGAACCGTCGCCGATGGTTGTGCGGAGCATCTCGCGCATTCGCTGCTGCACGCGCACGGCGCTCTGGTTGCCCTGCAGCGGGCCGGCGGACTTCGTCGCCGGGTCGTAACGGGTCTGGTCGGCGATCAGCTTGTTCAGGTCGTTGTAGGCCTTCACGAACCCGTCGAGCGACTCGCGCAGTGCTTTCGCGTCGCTCGATACGCCGATGTCGATCGGGGCGGTCGTTTCGCGCTTCAGCTCGAGCGTCACGTTCTCGATCACGCCGTCCAGGCGATTGCCCGCGGCGGCGACGGTTAGACCGTTGACCTTCACGAATGCGTCGCTTGCGGTCTGCGTGCGTTGCATTCCGCTTCCCGTCACGGGATCGAAGGAGAGGGCCGAGAGCTGGCTTTCGGGATCGGTGCCGGCGTTGGTGGCGGCCACGGAGAAGGCTTGTGCGGCTCCGGTATCGGCGCTGCGCAGCATCAGGCGCTGGCCGGTGCCATCGGCGACCAGCGAGGCGGTCACACCGGCGTCGGCGGCGTTGATCGCGTCGCGGACCTGGGCGAGCGTGGCGCCGTCGGGGATGGTGATGTCCATCTTCGTGCGTGCGGGATCCGCCGTGAAGTTGGTGCCGTCGTCGCTCACGGTGCCGAGTTGGATGCTCAGCGTACCGCCGCCGACGACCGCATCTGTGGATGGGTAAGACGGGAGTGCGCTGGCCACCGTCTGGCGGCTCGCGAGAGCGAGCACTTCGAGCGAGTACGAGCCTGTGATCGCACCGCTGCCGGCCGTGGCCTTCACGAAGCTCTCGTCGCTGCTTGTCGCGGTGGCCGCTTTCCAGGTTTCGTTGCGGCCGAGCTTGCGCGCCGCATCCTGCAAGGTGGACAGCGCCGACTGCATCTTGCCCCACGCCGAAAGCTGCGTCTGGATTCCCGACAGCGTCTTCTCGAGCGACTGCATCGGGCGGCGCTCGATCTGCATCAGCTGGGAGACGATGCCGGCGACGTCGAGGTTCGAGGTACCGCTGATGGTGGCCATGGGTGACTCCGCGGGAAGGGCGAGATGGGCGGTAGCGAATGCGCGAGATGCTCGTCCGGTCAGGGGACTGTAGGGGCGTCGAGCGGTGGCGAACGACCGATCAACGGCAAACGGCCGGCGCTTTTCGGCGCCGGCCGTCGTAGCCCTTTCGAACGTGCGGGGCGCGCGGGCGACTCGTCATCGACCGATCGCCCCGCTTGCCGCTCAGCGCAGCAGCGACAGGACGTTTTGCGGCACCGCGTTGGCCTGCGAGAGCATCGCCATGCCGGCCTGCTG
>DASWVL010000358.1:0-13328 GCA_036406255.1 Zeimonas sp. | reverse complement strand
GCCGCGCCGGCTGGCGCCGCGTAACTCGCTGCGCGAGCTTCGCTCGCTCCGCTCGAACAGACGCGGCGAGTCAGACGTTGACGCGCGCTTCGCGCGCGCGCCGGCGCTGCTGCGCTTCTCGCCTGCGCATAGGCGCGCCCGCGGCAGACGGCCCGCGCCTTTGCGAGGAAGGTCGTCGGTTCACGCCGTCAGCCGTAGGCAGCGACAGCCATCGCGGCGCAGGCTTCGCCGTGGCTCCGCGCGGTTTGCTGTTGGTGGCGTGGACCTTCACGCATCCCGCGCCGGCGGCCGCTCGAGCTCGGGATCCGGATCGAACGCGCGATCGCCGTCGGCGAACGGCGTGCCGGTCGGTGCGAGCCCGGCGAAATCCCACGCCGATCGATCGAGCAGGTGCGAGGGCACGACGCGTCCGAGCGATGCGAAGACGTTCTCGACGCGGCCCGGGTGGCGCCGCTCCCATTCGCGCAGCATCTGCTTGATCTCGCGGCGCTTCAGGTTCTCCTGGGAGCCGCACAGGTTGCAGGGAATGATCGGGAACGCACGCCACTCGGCGTACGCCGCGAGATCCTCCTCCTTCACGTAGGCGAGCGGACGGATCACGACGTGGCGCCCGTCGTCGGAGACCAGCTTCGGCGGCATCGCCTTGAGCCTGCCGCCGAAGAACAGGTTCAGGAAGAAGGTCTCGACGATGTCGTCGCGATGGTGGCCGAGGGCGATTCTGGTCGCGCCCAGTTCGTCGGCCACTCGATAGAGGATGCCGCGCCGCAGCCGCGAGCACAGCGAGCACATCGTGCGCCCCTGCGGAATGACTCGCGTGACGATCGAGTACGTGTCCTGCGTCTCGATGTGGAACGGGACGTCGAGCGTGCGAAGGTAGTCGGGCAGCACGTTCTCGGGGAAACCCGGCTGCTTCTGGTCGAGGTTCACTGCGACGAGCTCGAAATCGATCGGGGCACGCGCCCGCAGCGTGCGCAGCAGGTCGAGCAGCGCATAGCTGTCCTTGCCGCCCGACAGGCACACCATTACGCGGTCGCCGGCCTCGATCATGCCGAAGTCGACGATCGCTTCGCCGGTGAGCCGCAGCAGGCGCTTGTGCAGCTTGTTGCGCTCGTGGTCGCGCTTGCGCTCGGCGGCGCCGGTTTTCGGCGCCTCGGTGGCGCTGCGCGCCGGCGTCTCGATGCGGTTCACGGGTGCCTCCAGACTTCGACGCGCACCGAGCGGGCCCGCGGCAGCGGCTGCGGTTTCGTCACCGAGACCTTCAGCGCGCGCAGGCCCGGCAGCTTCGCCAGTTCGTCGGCCAGCTCCCCGCAGATCGTCTCCACGAGCCGGAAACGCCGGTCGCCGCCGACGAGGCGCTCGACCGCCTCGACGACGCGTTCGTAGTTCACCGTCTCCGAAAGCAGGTCGCGGCGAACCTGGCGCGTGACGTCGGGAACGTACAGCTCGACGTCGATGACGATCGGGCGCCGCTTCGCCTGCTCGCGCTCGTAGACGCCCAGGTAGCAGTCGATCTCGATGTCCCGCACGAGGACGCGATAGCAATCGGGAAACGGGGAAATGTCGGTCGTCATGTCCTTGGTCGCTCAGCGCGAGACGAGGGAGCTGCCGCCGTCGACGTGCAGCACGTGGCCGGTGACGTAGTCGTTGCCGTCGAGCAGGAAGGCGACGGCGCGCGCCACGTCGTCGCCGGTGCCGATGCGACGCAGCGGGATTGCCGCTTCGATCGCCCGCTGCTCGGCCTCGGTGAACACCTCGTGCTCGGGCCAGTCGAGCGATCCGGGCGCGACGGCGTTCACCCGCACCCGCGGCGCCAGCTCGAGCGCGAGCGCCCGCGTGAGCGCGACGATGCCGGCCTTCGCTGCCGCGTACACCGCGAAGCCGGCGAGCGGGCGTTCGACGCGTGAATCGGCGACGTTGACGATGGCGCCGCCGCGGTCGCGCAGCCACGGCACCGCCGCCTGGCTGGTGAAGAATGCCGCCTTCAGGTTGCCGTCGACGATCGTCGCCCAGGATGCCTCGTCGACCGAGCCGATCGGCGTGCGAAGGAAGGTCGATGCGTTGTTCACGAGCGCGTCGACGCGTCCGCGCCATTCGCCCGCCGCCCGGACGAGGCGCTCGCATGCGTCGGCCCGGGAGAGGTCGGCTTCGAAGGCGCGGGCCGAATCGGCGCGCAAGGCGTTCATCCGCGCGACCAGCGCGTCGGCGTCTCCGGCGGATTTCCGGTAGTGCACCGCGACGTCGGCGCCACGCGCATGCAGGTGCAGGGCGATCTGCGCGCCGATGCGGCGCGCCGCGCCGGTGACCAGGACGACACGGTTCGGGTGCATGGCTTGCCGAGTGTAAGGCATGCGGTACGATCGATGCCTCCGCGCACGCCGCCCGTTCCATGCTCGCCTTCCTGCCACCGGTCGTTCGCGCCGCGGTCGCGGTGTCCCTGCTCGTCGTCAACACGCTCTTCTGGTGCGTATTGCTGTTCGTGCTCGCGTTGGTGAAGCTGCTGCTGCCCTTCGAGCGCGTTCGTTCGGCGATCGACCCGCTGCTCAACGGGACGGCCACCCGCTGGATCGCCGGCAACGACGCGTGGATGCGACTGACGCAGCCCACGGTCTGGGACGTCGAGGGGCTCGAGCGGATCGATCCGCACGGCTGGTACGTGGTGAGCTGCAACCACCAGTCGTGGGTCGACATCTTCGTGCTGCAGCGGCTGCTGAACCGCCGCATACCGCTGATGAAGTTCTTCCTGAAGCACGAGCTGATCTACGTCCCGGTCATGGGCCTGGCCTGGTGGGCGCTCGACTTCCCGTTCATGCGGCGGCATTCCGACAGGTACCTGCGCAAGCACCCGGAGAAGCGGCTCGAGGATCTCGAGACGACGCGGCGGGCCTGCGAGAAGTTCGCGCGGCTGCCGACGAGCGTGATGAACTTCGTCGAGGGGACGCGCTTCACGCCCGAGAAGCACGAGGCGCAGCGCTCGCCGTACCGCCATCTGCTCAAGCCGAAGTCCGGCGCGCTCGCGCTCACGCTGAACGCGCTCGGCGAGCGCTTCGACTCGCTGATCGACGTGACGATCGTCTACCCCGGCGGCGTGCCCACCTTCTGGCAGTTCCTGCGCGGCGACGTCGGGCGCATCGTCGTGCGGATGGTGCGTCGGCCGATTCCGGCCGAGTTCTTCCGCTCCGATCCGATGTCCGATACGCGCGCGCGCAAGCGCGTGCAGGCGTGGCTGCACGAGCTGTGGCAGGAGAAGGACCGGCAGATCGACGAGCTGCTGCAGCCACTGCAGCAGCCCCGGCGGGCGGCGGCGTGAGCGTGCATCTCGAGGCGCCGCCCGAAGAGGCGCTCGCCGTTTCGCGTGAGCTGGTGCGCCGCATCGGCGCCGAAGTCGACGCGGCCGGCGGCTGGATCGGCTTCGACCGCTACATGCACCGCGCGCTCTACGAGCCGGGAATGGGCTATTACGCCGGATCGAACCGCGTCTTCGGCACGCAGGGCGATTTCGTCACCGCCCCCGAGATGTCGCCGTTGTTCGGCCGATGCGTCGCCGTGCAGTGCGCGCAATGGCTCGACGCCGCCGGCGGCGACGTCGTCGAGTTCGGTGCGGGATCGGGCGCGCTCGCCGCGCAGATCCTGTCGTCGCTTCGCGCGGCGGACGCACTGCCGCGTATCTACGCGATCGTCGAGCTGTCGGGCTCGCTGCGCGAGCGGCAACGGCGGACGATCGCCGCGGCCGGCCCGGAACTGCTCGATCGCGTTCGATGGCTCGATGCGCTTCCGGAACGGATCGACGGTGTGGTCGTCGCGAACGAGGTGCTCGATGCGATGCCGGTGCGCGTCTTCCGCGCGGCAGGAGACACGGTCTTCGAACGCGGCGTCGCCCGTGCCGGCGTCGATGCGCTCGGCTGGTCCGAGCGCCCGGCCGACGCGCGCCTGGCCGCGCTCGTGCAGCAGCGGCTTCGCGAAGCGCAAAGCGCGTACTCGGGCGACACGACCGGCCGCGTGCCGGTCGCCGCGGACTACGTCTCCGAGCTGGGCGAGCAGGCCGAGGCATGGGTGGAGACGGTGGGTGCGCGCATCACGCAAGGTGCGATGCTGCTCGTCGACTACGGTTTCCCGCGCCACGAGTTCTACCATCCGCAGCGCGACGCCGGCACGCTGCGCTGCCATTTCCGGCACCGCGCGCACGACGATCCGTTCCTGTGGCCGGGTCTGCAGGACATCACGGCGCACGTCGATTTCACGGCGGTTGCGGAATCGGCGGCGCGTGCCCGGCTCGATGTGCTCGGCTTCGCTTCGCAGGCCCGGTTCCTGCTCGACTGCGGGCTGCTCGATACCTGCGCCGCGATCCCGCGCGACGATCTGCGCAGCTGGACGCGCGCGACGCAGGCGGTGCAGCGGCTGCTTTCGGAGGCGGAGATGGGCGAGTTGTTCAAGGCGATCGCGTTCGGCCGGGGCGTTCCGGACGATGCGATCGGGTTTCGCACGCGCGACCGGCGCGCGTCGCTGTAGGGCCGGACGGGATGCGGGGATCGGTCGGCGGGTGGGGCAGCGCCGGGGCGCAGCGTGTGGGGCCGCTGCTCTGCGCGTTCGCGGCGCTCGTGCTCGTGGCGCCGGCGTTCTGCGTCGCGCTCGGTTCGTCGCCGGTACTTGCGGCGGCCTCCGGCACTCCTTCCGGATCGTCGTCGACGCCCGCGAAGCCGTCGTCGCCTCCTGCCGAGTCCTCCGACGTCGTCACCCGCGCGATCGAGCGTCGTCCGCCGGCGCGACCGTTGTCCGAGGCCGGGCGCGTCGACGAGCGCTCGCTTTCGGGCGACGAACTGGAGCGGCTCGCACGCGAGTCGCGTGAACGCTGGTCGAAGAGCAGCCACGGGCCGATGCTGTTGCGCATCCTGCCCGATCGTCTGCGGCCGTCGCAGCTGCCCGACGCAGCTTCGCGCGGTGCGCGGCTGGTGTCGCTGTACTGCGTGCAGTGCCACAACCTGCCCGATCCGGCGATGCACGATGCTAGCAGCTGGCCGGAGGTGGTGCGAAGGATGGTGCCGCGTATGGAAGGTCGCGGAAACCTCGGGCCGCTGATGGCCGATCTGATGCAGCCCCCCGGGAGCGGCGGGCGCGCGCTGGCCGCGCCGACGCCGGCCGAGGAGGCCGACATCGTCCGCTACCTTCAACGCCACGCACAGCGCGGATTCGATCCCGCGGCCGACCCGGAACTCGCGCAGGCGATGCAGCGCGGCCCGGGGCGCATGTTCGCCGAGGCATGCAGCCAGTGTCACGTGCTGCCCGACCCGACGCAGCATACCGCCGAGGAGTGGCCGAAGGTGGTGCTCCGCATGCGGGAGAATCTCGAGTGGATGACGCGTGCGGTCGGCGGGCGGGCCGATCCGCGCGAGCCCCAGTTGTCGGTGCCGGAGATCGTCGGGTTCCTGCAGCGCTACGCTCGACGATGAAGGGGCGCCGCTCCCCTTCCTCCTGGCGTCTCAGATGATCAAGTGGCTGCTCGTCGTCGTCCTCGCGCTCGTGCTCTTCTCGGGGCTGATGCCGCTGCTGCGCCGCTTCGGAATCGGAAGGCTGCCGGGCGACTTCGAGTTCCGTGCCTTCGGCCGCGACTGGTTCATCCCGATCACGTCGACCGTGCTGCTGTCGCTGCTCGCGGCGCTGATCGCGCGGATGATCTGAAGATCCGGGGTCATTTCCGGATCCCCAACGCCTGCGCGATCGCGCGCGCACGCGCATCGTGTATCGCCTCGCGGATCTTCTGGGGAGCGGCTTCGTGCGCACGCGCGATCGCCGCGGTGTCGACCGAGGCGAAGGCGCGTGCGGCGTCCCGCAGGTGTTGCGCCTGCGGGTAGGGGCGCGATTCGAGGCCGAGGCGACCGCGGTAGTCGGCCTCGCAGGCAGCGAGGATCGCGTCCAGCCGTTTCGGCCGACGCGCGACGTCGATGCGCTCGAGCAGCTTCGTGATCGTTGCTGCACGCAATTCGAGCGCGCGATGGACGATCCCGTGTTCGCGCGCGACGATGCGTGCGAGGTCGCGGCATTCGACGGGTACGCGCAGGCGCTCGCACAGCGACTCGACGAGCTGCACCGAACGCTGCTCGTGCGCGATGTGGCGCGGCCATTCGTCGGCCGGCGTCGTTCCCTTGCCGAGGTCGTGCGTCAGCGCCGCAAAGCGTACGGGCAGCGGGTGGCCGGCGGCAGCGGCGAAGTCGACGACCATCATGACGTGCACGCCGGTGTCGATCTCCGGGTGGTAGTCGGCGCGCTGCGGCACGCCCCATAGCCGGTCGAGTTCGGGCATCACGCGCGCGAGCGCGCCGCACGCGCGCAGCACTTCGAACATCCGCGACGGATGCCGCTCCATCAGTCCGCGCGAGATCTCCTGCCAGACGCGCTCGGCGACGAGCGCGTCGGCTTCGCCCGCCTGCACCATCGCTCGCATCCGCGCCATCGTCTCCGGGGCGACGGTGAAGCGATCGAAGCGCGCCGCGAAGCGGGAGACGCGCAGGATGCGCACCGGGTCTTCCGCGAATGCCTCGCCGACGTGGCGCAGTACGCCCGCGCGCAGGTCGGCAAGCCCGCCGTGCGGGTCGACCAGCGTTCCGTCCTCGGCGATCGCCATCGCGTTGATCGTGAGGTCGCGCCGGAGCAGGTCGTCCTCGAGGGTGACCGACGGGTCGGCTTGCACCTCGAAGCCGCGATAGCCGGGAGCGGTCTTGCGCTCGGTGCGTGCGAGCGCGTATTCCTCGTGCGTCTCGGGATGCAGGAACACCGGGAAATCGCGTCCCACCGGGCGAAAGCCGCGCGCGACCAGCTCGTCGGGAGTGGCGCCGACGACGACCCAGTCACGGTCCTTGACGTCGAGGCCGAGCAGCTCGTCGCGCACCGACCCGCCGACCCGATAGATCTCCATCGGCCGGATCCCGGGCCGTGCTCAGCGTCCGGCGCGGCGTCGTTCCGCGGCCAGCTGCAGCTCGTGCTCGCTGAAATACGAGGGGGCGACGGCGGCGAGCGTCCTCGGCACGACGCGCAGTTCCGGCGCGATCGGATGCTCGGCGACATTGTCGATCGACAGCGAAGCGAAGTTGTCGCGCGACATGTGCAGCGGCCCGGGCGCCCGCTCGAGCAGCATCGCCTGCATGCGCCCGAGCGCATCGGGCAGGCCGATGACCGGACGGCGGTGACCGCTCAGTTCGCCCGCGAAGCGAACGAGTTCCCGCAGCGTCCACACCTCGGGGCCGGCCAGCTCGTAGCAGCGATGCACGGCAACCTGCTCGTCGAGCGCATGCACGAGCGCGCTGGCGACGTCGCCGACCCAGACGGGCTGGAAGCGGGCGTCGGCACGGCCGATCGCGATCACCGGCAGCCAGCGCTGCAGTGTCGCGAAGCGCTCGATCAGCGAGTCGCCGGGGCCGAAGACGACCGACGGGCGGAATACGGTCCACTGCAGGTCGCCGGCCTGGCGGACGACGCGCTCGCCGGCCGCCTTCGAGCGCAGGTACATCGACGGGAGAGTGCGCTCGCCGTCTTCGCGCACGCCGAGCGCCGAGACGTGCAGCAGGCGCCGTACGCCGGCCGCCCGCGCGGCGTCGACGATGCGCGCCGGGAGCCGCACGTGCGCGCGTTCGAAGCCCGGGCCCCACGGCGCACCGCGGCCTCCGTCGAGCACGCCGATCAGGTTGATCACCGCGTCGGCGCCGCGCATCAGCGACGCGAGCTGTGCGTCGTCGTGAACGTCGGCCTGGAAGACCTGGACGGTGGGAAGCGTGAGCAGCGCGCGCGCGCGTTCGCGGTTGCGCGTGGGCACCATCACGTGCCGCGCCTGCGCGGCGAGGCGCGCGGCGACGCGGCTGCCGATGAAGCCGCTGCCGCCGAGCAGGAGAACCCGCGCACCGGACATGTCGTCGATCCTAGGGAATGTCGGTGGGCACCGTGAGTGTCGGCCCCACGGTGCCGAGGCGTGCCTTCAACGACTGCGGTCGCCCGGTGAACAGCGCCGCGTAGTAGACCGCGTTCGTGAGCACTTTCTTGACGTAGTCGCGCGTTTCGTTGAACGGGATGATCTCGGCGAAGATCGCGCCCTCCACCGGTGCCGACAGCGTCGAGCGCCAGTTGCGCGGCCGGCGCGGTCCGGCATTGTAGGCCGCAGAAGCGAGCAGCGGCGAGCCATCGAGATCGTCGAGGACGGTGCGCAGGTAAAAGGTGCCGTACCGAAGGTTGGTGTCGAGGTCGTGCAGCTGCTCGACGCGGAAGTCGCGCTCGCCGAGCTTCTTCGCCACCCAGCGAGCGGTCGCCGGCATGATCTGCATGAGCCCCTGGGCGCCCGCCCACGAGCGCGCGTCCATGATGAAGCGGGACTCCTGGCGGATCAGGCCGTAGACCCAGGCCGGATCCAGGTCGGCGTTCGCCGCCACCGGCTTCATCCGGTCGAGGAACGGCGACACGAAGCGCAGGGCGAAGTCGTGCTGCTCGCGCGTTCGATCGGCGGTGTTCACGCAGCGGTCGAGCACCTGCTGGTCGCATGCCCAGCGGGCAGCGGCGAGCAGCTGCCGATCGCTCATCCCGCGCAACTGGAAGTTCCACTCGCGATTGCCTTCGAAGCGCAGGCCGAGTGCGTAGAAGCGAAGCGCCCGGTCGAAGCCGGCGTTGCGCGCCGCCTGCGCAAGCTCTTCGCGGGTGGTGGCCAGCGGAGCGGGTGGCGGTGCAGTCAGCGAGCCGAGGTCCTCGGCGGCGAGCTGGCCGTAGAAAGTGAACTGGCCGGCGATCGGCCGAAGCATTTCGTCGGCCTTCGCCGCGTTGCCCCTCTCGCGTTCGGCCCGCGCGCTCCAGTACACCCACGCCGGCTCGCTGCGCCCGGCAGGACTCATGCGGGCGACGACCTTGCGCAGCGTCGTCCAATCCTGCGCGCGCAACGCCGCGCGCGCCAGCCACGTCCATGTCACGTCGGTGGCCGGTGCGTCGAGCGAGGCACGCGCCCATTCGAGCGCGCGTGCGTCGAGCCGCCGCATCGAAGAGGCGGCGACCTGCGAGCGGACGAAGGCGGCGTCGGCCTCGCGCAGGGCCGGCGCGCTCGCGTCGAGCCGTTCCATCGCCTCGGCCGGGTCCTTTCGCGCGAGCCGCGACAGGGCGATCAGCGTCACCTCGCGCGTTCGCTTGCCGGCCAACGCCTTCGTCGGATTCGACAGCGCCACGTCGACCCGGCGCGAATCGAGCCCGAGGCGTTCACCGATCAGGCGTACGACGTCGCTCGAATTCGTCTCCAGCGCCACGAGCAGGCGCTCGACGAGATCGTCGTGGCCGAAGGCGTGCGTGCGCAACTGGGCGTCGAGCAAAGCGGTGCAGCCGGGGCCGAAACTGCGCAACGAGAAGACGGCACTGCGAGCCTGCGGCGCGGGCATTCCCCGCACGACCTTTCCGAGCGACGCGTAGCAGTGGGCCTCGTCGTCGTCGCGCAGGATCCACTTCGCGTATTCCGCGTCGAACAGATGCCATTCGCCGCGACGGCCGAGGTCGAGCATCCAGTCGCGGCTGAGCAGGTCGGCAACGAGGCTTCCCTCGTGCCGTGCGAGGAAGCGTTGCACGTCCGCGTCGGCCGCGCCGTCGACCGCTTCGCCCGCCGGCGCCTGCAGTCGCAAGCGCAGGCGCCAGTAGTCGAGATACACCGAGAGCGGATGCGAGCGCGCCTGCGCAGCCATCGCCTCGAAGCGCAGCGGATCGTTCCTCGTGAACGCCTCGTGCGCCGCGAGGAAGGATTCGTCGATGTCGAGCGTTGCCGAGACCTCGGCAGCGGGCGCGTCGGGACGGCGCTTTTGCGCGTCGGCGGCCGGGAGAATCGAGAGACCGATCAGCCCTACAATCGCCGCAATCGCGATCCGGTTCGTCATCGTCGCCCTGCCTGCACTGCCTGCCTACTGAAACGCCGCCTGGTGCCCGCGCGCACCGGGTCCGAGCATACCATGCGCATCGTTGACGAAATCACTCGAACTCATGCGCGCAACACCTTGATTCGCTGGCGCAACAAGCATGAGCGATCGTTGCGCACGCAGGCCGACCCGGCGTTGCGCGAACGGCTGATGCAACTCGCCCGAACGCCGCCTTTCGAGCGTGCGCGGGTGCTCGGCGTCTACTGGCCGATCCGTGGCGAGCCCGATCTCGCGCCGTGCTACGCGCAGTGGGAAGCGCAGGGGCGCATGCTCGCACTGCCGCGCATCGGGGAGGGCGGCGCGCTGGAGTTCGGACGATGGCGGCAGGAAGGCGAAGTGCGCGCCGATCGCTTCGCGATTCCCGTTCCGCATCCCTTCGAGCCGATCGAGCCCGAGCTGCTGATCGTGCCCTGCGTGGGCTTCGATATCCGCGGGTACCGGCTCGGGTACGGCGGAGGGCACTACGACCGCACGCTCGCCGCACGTGCGGTGGCGGCGATCGGCGTCGGCTACGACGCCTGCCAGCTCGAATGCTTCGACGCGCAGGCGCACGACCGGTCGCTGCCGGCGATCGTCACCGAGTCGCGCGTGATTCGGGCACCGTGACACGCTGCGCGGCATTCCGGTTGGTGCACCACTCGAGGAAATCATCCGGGGGCAGCGCCGGCGAAAGGTGAAAGCCCTGCGCGATGTCGCAGCCGAGCGCGCGCAGCGTCGATTCGATGAACTCGTTCTCGACGCCCTCGGCAACCGTGGTCAGGTCGAAGGCGTGCGCAAGCTCGACGAGCGCGTGCACGATGCGCTGGTCGTTGCTTCCGGCGCAGATCGACTGCACGAAGCTGCGGTCGATCTTCAGCTCGTCGAGCGGAAAGCGGTTCAGGGAGCTGAGCGACGAGTAGCCGGTGCCGAAATCGTCGATCGAAAGCCGGCAGCCGAGCGCGCGCAGCTCGCCGGCCAGTTCGATCGCCGAGCGCTCGTTGCGGATCAACGCACTCTCGGTCAGCTCGAGCGTGAGCCGATCGGCACCGACGCCCCAGATGCCGAGCGTCTGCGCGATCAGCTCGGGCAGCGCGGCTTCGCCGAAGTTGATCGCCGAAAGGTTGAGCGCGACCGAGATCTCGAGGCCCTGCTGCTTCCATTGTGCCGCGTGTCGCAACGCGGTGTTCATCGTGAAGCGCGTCAGCTCCAGGATCATGCCGCGCTCCTCGGCGATCGAGGCGATCGTCGCCGGCGCCACCGCCCGGCCGTCGGCGCGTTTCCACCGGACCAGCGCCTCGGCCGCCGCGCAGCGCCCCGTGCGCAGGTCGATCTGCGGCTGGAAGTGCACTTCGAGTTCGTTGCGCGCGAGCGCGTCGTGCAGGTCGCGCTCGATCTCGTGGCGCCGAAGTCCCGAAGCGTGATCGTCGTTGACGCGCAGGATGCGCACGTGGTCCTCGCGCCCGAGCGACTGCGCGGCCGCCTCCGAGGCGACGGCGACGAGCGTCATCGGATCGGCAGTCGATCCGGCCGGCGCCCATGCACCGCCGATCGAGGGTCGCAATCGGGTCGGAAGCGCATCTTCGCCGATGCGAATCGGTGTCGAAAGCGACTGGATCAGCGCGTGGCTCGCGAGTTCGGCGAGCGCCTCGCTCGCCAGGTCGGAGAGCAGCACCCACGCTTCCTCGCGCGATGCGAATGCGTAACGGTCGTGCGGACGGAGCACCGCTTCCATCCGCTCGGCGATCCGGTCGAGAACGGGCCGATCGCCGGGCTCGCGTGCGAGTGCGTGGATGCGGTCCGAGCGGTTCAGCGCGACGACGAGAACGACGGCGCGCATGCCGCCGCCGTGCGCCGTTGCCGCGGCGACGGCGTCGAGCAGTTGTGCCGGAGTCCGTTCGCGCGGTCGGGGATCGGAGACGGCGGCCTCGTCGGTGGGATTCGCCACGATGCGGGTCGGTGCGGGGCGGCTCAGGGCTGGGCGACCGCGTGCGCCGCTTCGCGCGCGTAGTAGTCGTGCAGGCGCAGGCCGTAGGCGCCTGCCGCGAGGCCGCGAACGATCCGGATGCGTGCGCCATCCGTCTTCTTCGGCGTTCGCAGCAGGTCGCGTTCGAAGGGCTGCGGCAGCGGCGTCTTGTCGGGTGCGGTGAGCACGAGCACGCGCGGCTCGAGCCGTCGCACGCGGTTGTGCGCGAGAACCGCGCCGACCTCGCCGTTGGACAGCTCGACGAAGCTGCCGACCGGGAAGATGCCGATCGCCTGCACGAACTGCTCGACGAGCGGTTCGTGGAACGAGCTGCCCGCCCATTCGTACAGGTTCATCAACGCTTCCTGCGGCGCGCAGGCGTTCGCATAGGCGCGTGCGGTGATCAGCGCGGCAAAGCTGTCGGCGATCGCGGCCATGCGTCCGTAGAGGCCGATCTCGGCGCCGCGCAGTCCCTTCGGGTAGCCCGAGCCGTCGAGCCGCTCGTGATGCTGCGCGATGCCTTCGACGATCGCCGGCGCGAGTCGCACGCTCGCGCCGAGCGCTTCGAGTCCCAGCCGAACGTGCTCCCGGACGATGTTGTATTCGGCCGGAGCGAGCATGCCCGGTTTCTCGAGCAGTGCGTGCGGCAACCGGGTCTTGCCGACGTCGGCCAGCATTCCGATCATGCCGAGGTTCGACAGCTCGCGGCGCGGGAATCCCAGGTGACGACCGAGCGAGACCAGGTACAGCGCGACCTTCACGCCGTGCTGGTAGGTCTGCACGCTCTCCTCGCGCAATCGGGCGACCCACATCAGCGCGTCGGGATTGTCGACCATGCTGTCGACGATCTCGTCGACTGCGCCGCTGACCTGCTGCACGTCGGGCACCCGACCGTGGCGCACGTCGGCGATCAGCGAATCGAGCGCGTGCTCGCCGACGGTGAACGCCGTGCGCGCGCGCGGCAGTTCTTCCTCGATCGGTGCGCGGTCGGCGTAGCGGCGCAGCTCGATGCCTTCGGGCAGCTGGTCCTTCAGCGCTTCGCGCGGACTCGCCGCCTGGCTTCGCGTCGGTTTCGCGGCGCGGGCACGCGCCGAGGGCCGCAGCCAGGAGAGGGCGCGGCGCCATGCGGGTTCGTGCGCCGGCTCCATCGGCGCGATCGCCGTCGCCCGGATGAAGTCGCGGAAGCGTTCGCGTGTCTGCCGGCTGATCTTGACGTCCGAGCGGATGCGAACCGGACGCGCAGGGTGCTCGCGTCCCGCCGGCTTCTCGTTGAGCACGGTGTCGAAGCGCAGCGGCGCGGGCGTCGACGGCTCGGCCGGCGCGGCCGGTTCGTCGGCCAGCTCGGCCAGGCGGATCGCGTCGGCGAGCGCCGAGTTCGACAGGTCGAGGTCGACGTAGACGTAGCGGCAGTACCTGCGAAGGGTGTCCAGCTCGATCTGGCTGTCGACGAGGAAGCCCTGCAGCAGGAA
>DASWVL010000357.1:0-1772 GCA_036406255.1 Zeimonas sp. | reverse complement strand
GCCGGTATCGGCACCGTCGGCTGCGAGGCGACCGGGCCGGGCGGCTCGCGGTGCACGATCGGGGCGGGGTGCGGGCTGGTGCAACCGGCCACCACGAGGGCGGCGGCGATGGCGGCCCACGACGGGCGCCGCAGGGCCGCGAAAGCTTCGCCGCGGGCGAAGCCGGCTCGAAGAATGCTCATCGGTGATCGCGCCGGAGGGGCGCTGTCGCTGGGGCGGAAAGGAGACCGGCCCGGTTCAGACGGTGCCGGTGCGCAATGGAACGAATCGTACCGCATCGAGAATCGTGAGCTGCCATCGATCGCGCTCGACGCGCTCGACGAGATGAAGCGATTGCCGCGTCGAGCCGACCGGTGCGACCAGGCGCGCACCGATGCGCATCTGCTCGAGCAGCGCCTCGGGAATCGAATCGCCGGCCGCGGCGACGACGATCGCATCGAAAGGCGCGGCCTGCGGCACGCCGAGATTGCCGTCTCCGAAGACCAGCCTCAGGTTCGGCAGACGCATCGTGCGCAGGTTCGCGCGTGCCTGCTCGTGCAGCCAGCGCACGCGCTCGACCGAAACGGCTTCGCCGAACACGCGCGCCAGCACCGCCGCCTGGTATCCGCATCCGGTGCCCACCTCGAGCACGCGCGCCGAAGCGCGGCGCGCCGGCGCGAGCGGCTCGACGGCGAGCTCGACCATGCGCGCGACCGTCGTCGGCCTGGAGATCGTCTGGCCGTGCCCGATCGGCAAAGCCACGTCCTCGTAGCCGCGGCTCGCCAACGCCGCGTCGACGAATGCGTGGCGCGGCACCTGCGCCATCGCGTCGAGCACGGTGGGGTCGCGTACACCGAAGCCGCGCAGTGCATCGATCATCCGGGCGCGGGCACCATCGCTGGCGAGCGACGGGGCACTGCGCTCGCGCTGCACCGGCGCCGGCGTGCCGCTTCGCTTGCGCGCCGCCGGCGGCGGCAACGGCATCCAGGACGGTCGGTCACGCATCGGAGTCGTCCATCCACTGGCGAAGGACCGGCAGCGCCCGCGGCGCGGTGAGATCGATGTCGAGCGGCGTGACGGACGCCCAGCCGCTCTCGACCGCGTGAAAGTCGGTGCCCGGTCCGGCTTCCTTGGCACCGCCGGCCGGACCGATCCAGTAGATGGTGTCGCCGCGCGGGCTCGTCGTGCGCACGACCGGCTCGGCCAGGTGCCGCCGGCCCAGCCGCGTGACCTGCACGCCGCGCAGCTCGGCGAGCGGGCGCGCCGGCACGTTCACGTTGAGCAGGACGGGCGCGGGCAGGCGGCGCCGTGCATGGCGCTCGAGCATCACGCGCGCGACCTGCGCCGCGGTGTCGAGGTGCTCGTGCCCGCGCCGCGCCAGCGAGAACGCGATCGACGGCACGCCGAGCAGGTAGCCCTCCATCGCCGCGGCGACCGTTCCCGAGTAGATCGTGTCGTCGCCCATGTTGGCGCCGTCGTTGATTCCCGACAGCACGATGTCGGGCTTGTTCTCGAGCAGCCCGGTGACGGCGATGTGCACGCAGTCGGTCGGCGTGCCGTTCACGTAGAGGAATCCGTTGTGCGCGACGCGCACCGACAGCGGACGATCGAGGGTGAGCGAGTTCGACGCGCCGCTGCGGTCGCGCTCGGGGGCGATCACGGTGACTTCGCCGAATGCGGCGGCGACTTCGGCGAGTTTTTCGATCCCGGGGGAGAAATAGCCGTCGTCGTTGCTGATCAGGATGCGCATGCGGCAGCGGACATGCGCGCGCGGACGGCGGCATTCATTTCGG
>DASWVL010000356.1:0-7410 GCA_036406255.1 Zeimonas sp. | reverse complement strand
GGAAGTACACGGTGATCGTGCGCGCGGCGTACATGCAGGGCTTCGACCTGCGCAAGATGCCGCAGCGAGGTTCGGGCCGGCTCGCGGCGCCCACGAGGATGGAGCGCGCGGCGATGCCGCGGCCGTCGAACGCGACGTCGATGAAGAGCACGGTGGAGTGAGCGGGGCGGACACTGCGAAGCCGGCCGGCGGCGCGCGCCCCACGCCGCGCTCGCGCGACGCCTATCGGCACTTCTGCCCGATCACGACGCGCTGGATGGACAACGACGCGTATCGGCACGTCAACAACGTCGTCTACTACTCGTTCTTCGACACGGCGGTCAACCGGTACCTGATCGAGACGGGCGCGCTCGACATCGAGCGCAGCCCGGTCGTCGGGCTGGTTGTCGAGACGAACTGCCACTACTTCCGGCCGATCGCGTTTCCCGATCGCGTGCAGGCGGGCATGCGCGTCGCGCACATCGGCACCAGCAGCGTGCGCTACGAACTGGGAATCTTCCGCGAGGACGAGCCGACGGAGTGCGCGCAGGGACACTTCGTGCACGTGTACGTGGACCGCGAGAGCAACCGGCCGGTGCCGCTGCCGGGACCCCTGCGCGAGGCGCTGACGCGTCTGATCGGCGGCTGACGCGCACTCGCCTGCCGAAGAAGGGAAGCCGTGTCCGCGGCGCTTCGCGCCTTCCTGCTACGTGATGAGCGTCGCGAGTTTTGCGAGAGCTTCACCGACGATTTCCGGTGGTACGCTCTCGAGCTTGCGCGCCTGCCGCGCCTTCAGATCGAGGGCTCGCGGTTGATCGCATCGGATGACGCCGGTGGTTCGAGTGCCGACACCGGACAGTGAAACGGTGAAGCCTGCGGTGCGCGCGAAGCTTCCGCCGGTCGTGATCGGGAGCACGACCGGGGTTCCGGTGAGTCGGTTGAACGCTCCGGGAGAAACGAGCAGAACAGGGCGCATGCCCTGCTGTTCGTGCCCGGAGGTGGGATCCAGGGAAACCAGGTAGACGTCCCCGCGTTCCATCAGAGCGACTCGGAACCCGTCGGCTTCTCGCGCAGCCATTGCTCGTCTTCTGCGCTCAAGGGCGCCGATGCATCGCATTTCGCGAGCAGTTCGTCGAGCTGATAGCGCGGCTTCGGCTGCTCGACGACCAGTCGATCGCCTTCCACCCCGAGTTCCACCCGAGATCCGGCCTGCAGTTCCAGCAGGTCGAGAATCGCGGGCGGAATGGCGAGCATCACCGAGCCGCCCACTTTGCGAAGGCTCGTCCTGTACATCGATCGTCCTCAGCCTCGTGAAATCGAAGTTATATTCCAGTATAACTCGGCCCGACGGCAAGGGCATCAACTACGCGTGCGGCTCGCCGCTCGCACGACGCGAGCCCGCCTCCCCCGGAGAGAACCCGGGTGCGACGCGCTCGCGAAGCGGCGTCGCGGCAGCCCGCACGATGCATTCGCGCAGCCACGCATGCCCGGGCCGGCTCTCGCGCCTGCGATGCCACATCGCGTGCACGTCGACGCGTGGCAGCTCGAAGGGCAGGGCGCGCACGGCGACCTTGTCGGTCGTGCCGGTCGACGACAGGAAATGGCGCGGCAGCACTGTCAGCAGGTCGGAATTCGCGACGATGATCCCGGCCGTGAAGAACTGGTTCACGGTGACGACGATGCGCCGTGAACGGCCGAGCGTCGCCAGCGTCTCGTCGACGTGTCCGAAGGGCCGCCCCGAGAAGCTGACGAGCAGGTGGTGCGC
This sequence comes from Zeimonas sp., assembly GCA_036406255.1. Lineage (GTDB taxonomy): Bacteria > Pseudomonadota > Gammaproteobacteria > Burkholderiales > Burkholderiaceae_E > Zeimonas. The sequence continues at coordinate 5,666 of DASWVL010000356.1, read as the reverse complement.
CTTGCAGTACTCGTCGATCGTCAGCTCGCGCCGGGCGAGCGGGTGCCCCAGCCGCATCACGCACGCATAGTGGCTGCTGTAGAGCCTCTGATGGCCGTAGGCGACGGCCGTGTCGGGCCGCATCTCCTCCATCGCGATCGCCGCGATCGCCGCCGGGAAGTGGCCGACCGCCAGGTCCAGGTCGGTGTCGACGAGCAGCTGGCGCGGGTCGCGCGTAGTCAGCGGCAGGACGCGCAGCGTGATGCCCGGCGCTTCGTGCTCGAGGAACGAGATCAGCGGGGGAATCAGCAGTGACGCCGTTGCATCGGCCATGGCCAGCGTGAACGTCGCGCGTGCCTCGGATGCGACGAATTCCGTCGGCGAGAAGGTTTCGCGCAACTGCTGCAGCGCCTGGCGCACCGAGGGCCAGAGCGCGATTGCGGTCGGCGTCGGCTGTACGCCGTAGCCGGCGCGGACGACCAGTTCGTCGTCCAGCGCGTCGCGCAGGCGGCGCAGCGCGTTGCTCACGGCCGGCTGCGTCATCGCCAGGTTCCGGGCCGCACGGGTCAGGTTGCGCTCTGCCATCACCTCGTCGAAGACCCGCAGCAGGTTCAGATCGAGCGTTCGGAAGTTCATCGGAGCCTGCGGGGTCAACTATGCGATCAGTGAATTATACTCATGGCTAACATCCATTGGAAACATACATAACGGATTGGCATAATCCTCTCAACGCAACGAAGCACTCTCCCAGAGGACACGATCATGACAACGCTTGTTACCACCCACGGGGGTCTCGGGCGCGTCGCCGGAAACGAACGCGCGAAACCTGCGAAGGCGCGCGGACCGATTGCCGCCTGGATCGCACGCTGGGTCGAAAGCTATCGCATCCGCCAGCAGGAGCGGGCTTTCGAGCTGCTGATGGAACTCGACCCGCGCGTTCGCGCCGAGGTCGATGCGGCGGCGGCCCGCGCGAAGCGCGACATCTGAACGAGAAATCGTGAACGCCGCGCCGATCCCCCGGGTCGGCCGGCACCAGGACAGGCGGGTGGCGCCCGACGGCGACGCCCCACGGAGTCTCCTCCTCCACCGCATGGTGGATTCGGCCCGCGAGCGATCGCGGGCTTTTTTTTTTGGCCGCGCGCAGCGTTCGCCACACCGGTTCGCGAACGGAACGCGCGCCGGCCGCGCGAGCGCTGGAGGATGTGGCTGCTTTCGGTATAGTCGGCGGCACCGATCCTCCCGACGAGCCCGTGCCAATGCCCACGCCCGAAGTCCTTTGGCGACCCGGTCCTGAACGAATCGAACGCGCGGGCATCATGCGTTTCACGCGTTGGCTGCAGGAGACGCGCGGGCTGTCGTTTCCCGACTACGAATCGCTGTGGCAGTGGTCGGTCGACGATCTCGAGGGCTTCTGGGGCGCGTTCCACGAATGGAGCGGCGTGATGGCGAAGACGTCGGCGTCGCGCGTGCTCGCCCGTCGCGAGATGCCGGGTGCGCGCTGGTTCGAAGGCGAGACGCTGAATTACGCGGAGCACCTGCTCGCGCCCGGATTGCGCGACGAGGTCGGGAAGCGCCCGGCGCTCGTCTTCGTCTCCGAGCTGTGCGAGCGCAGGGAGATCGGCTGGGCGCAGTTGCGGGCCGAAGTCGGCGCGCTCACCGCCACGCTGGCGCGCCTGGGCGTGCACCCGGGCGACCGATGCGCGGCATACATGCCGAACATTCCGCAGACCGTCGTCGCGATGCTCGCCACCACGAGCGTCGGTGCCGTCTGGTCCAGCTCGTCGCCCGACATGGGAACGGTGAGCGTGCTCGATCGCTTCCGCCAGATCGAGCCGACGGTGCTGTTCGCCGTCGACGGCTATCGCTACGGCGGCAGGGACTTCGACCGGCGCGAGATCGTGCGCGACCTGGTGCGCCAGCTGCCGTCGGTGCGCACCGTCGTCTTCGTTCCCTACCTCGACGAAGGCGCCCGGCTCGACGACGTCGATCGCGCGTCGGTTCTGCCGTGGAGCGACGCGATCGCGCAGCCGGCCGAATGCCGCTTCGCGGCGCTGCCCTTCGATCATCCGCTGTGGATCGTCTATTCGTCCGGAACGACCGGAATGCCGAAGCCGATCGTGCACGGGCACGGCGGAACGGTGCTGGAGAACCTGAAGACGAATGCGCTGCACCTGGACGTCGCAGGCGACGACCGCTTCTTCTGGTTCTCGTCGACGAACTGGATCATGTGGAACCTCTGGGTGTCGACGCTGATGACCGGCGCCACGCTGCTGCAGTTCGACGGCAACCCCGGCTACCCCGATCTGGGCACGCTGTGGCGGCTCGCCGAACGTGAGCGACTGACGTTCTTCGGAACGAGCCCGGCGTTCGTCTCGCTGTGCATGAAAGCCGGCATGGATCCGCGCACGCAGTTCGACCTGTCGGCGCTGCGCACGGTCGGTTCCACCGGGTCGCCGCTCACCGAGGAGGCGTGCCGCTGGATCTATTCGCACGTGCACGACGACGTGCTGCTGGCATCGATCTCCGGCGGAACCGATCCGGGCGCAGCGTTCCTCACGTCGTGTCCGGTATTGCCTGTGTACGCCGGCGAGATGCAATGCCGCGTGCTCGGCGGCAGGATCGAGTCGTGGAGCGACGACGGCAAGCCGCTGATGGGCGAGGTGGGCGAGCTGGTGTGCACCGAGCCGATGCCGTCGATGCCGCTGTTCTTCTGGGGCGACACCGGCGGTCGACGCTATTTCGAGAGCTACTTCGAGACCTACCCGGGCCCGCCGAACGTCTGGCGGCACGGCGACTGGCTGATGCTGCACCGGCGTCCGGAGAGCGTGACGGCGACGATCTTCGGGCGCTCCGACTCGACGATCAACCGCTACGGAATCCGGATGGGAACGAGCGAGCTGTACCGCGTCGTCGAGGAGTTCGACGAGGTGGCCGACTCGCTGGTCATCGACCTCGAGTATCTGGGGCGCGAGTCCTTCCTCGCGCTGTTCGTCGTGCTGCGCGAGCCCGGCTCGCAGATCGCCGGCATTGGAGCGAAGGGGCCGACGGCCGATCCCGTCGGCGCGGCGGGCGGCGAAACCGGCGTCGATCCAGTGCTGCGCACCCGGCTGCTCGACGCGATCCGTACGAAACTCTCGGCGCGGCACGTGCCGAACGAGGTCTACGCGATCGCCGAGGTGCCGCGCACGATGTCGGGAAAGAAGCTCGAGGTGCCGGTGAAGAAGATCCTGCTCGGCCAGCCGGTCGAGAAATCGGTCAACCGCGATTCGATGGCGAACCCGGCGTCGATCGACTGGTTCGTTCGCTTCGCGGCGGCGCGCTCGGCGTGAGGCCGATGCCTCCCGGCACGCGCATCGAGATCATCGCGCCCTCGGGCGCGCACCTTTCGCTCGAACGTTTCGATCGTGCGCTCGAACGGCTGTGCGAACGCGGCTACGAGCTGCGCTGCAGCGCCCCGCGCGAAGGCTGGCAGCGCTTCGGCGCCCCCGACGACGCGCGCCTCGAGCAGATCCACCGCGCGGCGCGGGCGCACGACGTCGACGCCGTGATGATCACGCGCGGCGGGTACGGGGTGTCGCGCCTGCTCGATCGCATCGACTGGCCGCTCGTCGCCGCGTCGGCGGCGCGCGGCGTGCGCTGGATCGGCTACAGCGACTTCACCGCGTTCCAGCTCGGCCTGCTCGCGCGCACGGGTGCGCCCAGCTTCGCCGGGCCGGGCGTGGCGGGCGACTTCGGCGTCGACGAGCCCGACTCGTACATGCTCGAGCATTTCGATGCACTGATGGTCGGGCGGCTGCTTCCGGTTCGCTGGCGCGAGCCGTGGCCCGCGGGCGTGTCGGAAACCGGGCATGGCCCGGGGGAGGCCGAGCGATGCCCGGGTGGAACTCGCGTCCGGGCGCGGGATTCCATCGAAGGCACCTTGTGGGGCGGCAACCTGTCTCTCGTCGCGGCAGCCGTCGGTACGCCGTACCTGCCGAAGGTAGAAGGCGGCATCCTGTTCCTCGAGGACGTCGCCGAGCATCCGTACCGCATCGAGCGCATGTTGCATCAGCTGCTCTACGCCGGCGTGCTCGCGGCGCAGCGCGCGATCTTGCTCGGCGACTTCACCGAGTGGAAGGCCTCCCCGCACGACAACGGCTACGACCTGCGCGCCGTGGTCGACCATTTCCGCGAACGTGCGACCGTGCCGGTCCTCACCGGCCTGCCGTTCGGCCACGTCGCAAGAAAGGCGGTGCTCGGGATCGGAGAGCGCTATCGCCTCGAGAACGATCGGGAGCAGTGGCAGCTCATCCCGCTCGGAGGACAGGCGCGCGAGTAAGGTCGCGAGCGTTGGTGTTCACCCCTTCCCCCTTCCCCCTTCTCTTCCTCAAGCCACCCCGCCCAGCGGCATCGACTGCTCCGCGAGCCGCACGAACAGCGCCGCGCCCACCGGAAGCACTGCGTCGTTGAAGTCATAGTGCGCGCTGTGGAGCAGGCAGCCCTCGGCGGCGCCGCCCTGGCCGAGGCGGAAGTACGCGCCGGGGCGAACGCGCAGCATGAACGAGAAGTCCTCCGCGCCCATGCTCGGGTCGAGATCGCGAACGACGTTCGCTGTGCCGACCAGGTCGTCGGCCACCGCCGCGCCGAACAGCGCTTCACGCGTACTGTTGATCGTGGCCGGGTAGACGCGCTCGTAGACGAGCGAAGCCTTCGCGCCGAAGCCGGCGGCCACCGACTCGACGAGCGCGCGCAGGCGCTGCTCGACCATTGCCTGCGTCGACTCCCGGAACGTGCGAACGGTGCCCACCAGCTTCGCTTCGTGCGGGATCACGCTCATCGCGCCGGGGTGTCCGGCCTGGATCGAGCACAGGCTGACCACTGCCGAGTCGATCGGGCTTACGTTGCGCGAGACGATCGACTGCGCTGCGGTGACGATGTGGGCGGCGACCAGAACCGGGTCGATCGCAAGATACGGATGTGCGCCGTGGCCGCCTCGGCCCTCGATCGTGATCGTCACGCGGTCGGCTGCCGCCATGATCGGGCCCGGGCGTACGGCGATCGTCCCCGGAGGCAGCGCCGGCCAGTTGTGCATCGCATAGACGGCGTCGCACGGGAAGCGCTCGAACAGGCCATCGTCGATCATCGCCTTCGCGCCGCCGAGCCCTTCCTCGCCGGGCTGGAAGATCAGGTGGACGGTGCCGTCGAAATCGCGTTTCGCCGCCAGGTAGCGGGCGGCGCCGATCAGCATCGTCACGTGCCCGTCGTGGCCGCAGCCGTGCATGACGCCGGCCTTGCGCGAACGGTGCGCGTGCTCGCCGTCCTCCTGCATCGGCAGTGCGTCCATGTCGGCGCGAAGGCCGACCGTTCGCGTGCTGCGCGTCTGCCGGCCGCGGATGACGCCGACGACGCCGGTGCGGCCGATGCTGCGGTGGACCTCGTCGACGCCCGCACGCTGCAACTGACGACAGATCAGTTCGGAGGTGAAGTGTTCCTCGAAACCGATCTCGGGGTTCGCGTGCAGCGCCTGGCGGATGGACGCCAGTTCGCGCTGCCAGTCGGAGATCTCCTCGAGCACCCGCAGGGAGCCCGAGGAGCGCGCCGCGACGGTTTCCGCGCGGGCTTGTGCCGGTGCTTCGTTGCGGGCTTCGAGTGCGATCGGTGTGCGCATCGACGAAACGGAATCTTCGACGGCCAGTGTACGACGGAAG
>DASWVL010000355.1:0-8810 GCA_036406255.1 Zeimonas sp. | reverse complement strand
AAGCAGCTGGTGATTCCGCTGCTGCGCACGATGCCCGGCGTGACGATCGCGCGCGCGCGCCAGCGGCTCACGATCGGCACCGCCGACGTCGACGAGGCCGAGCACCTGCGTGTGCCGGTCAATTCGCCGATCGCGCGGGTGCGGCGCGTCTTCAACGCGCCCGACGACACCGTGATCTATCTCGCCGAGGTCACCTATCGCGGCGACTTCGTACGGCTCGACATGGAGATGAAACCGTGAGCGGCGAGCGCTTCCCGCCGGTGCCTTCGGCCGGCACGTCCCGGCTGCGACGCATCGAGGCGCAGGTCTACCGCTTTCCGCTGCAGATGCCGGTGCGCACGTCCTTCGGCGTGATGCACGCGCGTCCGGCGCTCTTCGTGCGCGTCGAGGACCACGACGGCGCCGAAGGCTGGGGCGAGGTCTGGTGCAACTTTCCCGGCTGCGGCGCCGAGCATCGCGCACAACTGATCGAGACGGTCTTCGCTCCGCTGCTCGACGGGCGGGCCGTCGACGATCCGGCCGCGGTCACCGCCGAGCTGGACGAACGCACCGCCGTGCTCGCCATCCAGTCGGGCGAGCCCGGCCCGATGCAGCAGTGCATCGCGGGGATCGACATCGCGTTGTGGGATCTCGCCGCGCGTCGGGCCGGTACGCCGCTGTGGCGCCACCTGGGCGGGACGGATCCGGAGATCGGCGCGTACGCGAGCGGAATCAACCCCGACGATCCTGCGAAAACCGCCGTGCGCTGCCGCGACGAGGGTCACCGCGCCTTCAAGCTGAAGGTCGGCTTCGGCGAACGCCGCGACCTCGAGAACCTGCGCGCGATGCGCGAAGCGCTGGGGCCCGAAGCGATCCTCGCCGTCGACGCCAACCAGGCGTGGAACATCGACACCGCGCTCGCAATGGGGGCGCAGATGGAGCGCTTCGATCTCGCCTGGCTCGAGGAGCCGCTGCGCGCAGACCGCCCGTGGAGCGAATGGAGGCGCCTGTCGCAGGCGACACGCATCCCTCTCGCCGCGGGCGAAAACCTCGCGGGCTTCGCGCAGTTCGACGAGGCGCTCGCGCAGCGCGCGTGCCGCGTCGTGCAACCGGATGCGGCGAAGTGGGGCGGGCTGTCGAACTGCGTCGAACTCGGCCGGCGCATCCGCGCAGCGAAACTGCGCTACTGCCCACACTTTCTCGGCGGCGGCGTCGGCCTTCTCGCCTCCGCGCACCTGCTCGCCGCCGTCGGCGGCGACGGCCTGCTCGAGATCGACAGCAACCCGAATCCGCTTCGCACGCTCACGTGCGGGGCGGCGGGAGTCGTGCGCGACGGACGCGTGCGGCTGGACGAAGCGCCGGGGTTGGGGGTCGTGCCGGAGGTTGCCGACCTGCGGGAATTTCGCGTCGACGCTCGCTGAACCCGGGCGTCCCGGGCTCTTGCGGCGATTTCGAGCGAGGGAAGCACCTCGGCGCAGGCCGGTCGGCGGGAAGAAGAACTCAGCCCTGCTCGAGCGCAAAGCCGAGCGCCTGCCACGCCTTCATGCCGCCGAGCAGGTTGTGCACGTTCGTGTAGCCGTTGCGTCGCAGGATGCTCGCCGCGATTCCCGACCGATGTCCGACGCTGCAGTGGACGACGAGACGCTCGTCCTTGCCGACCGCCGGAAGGTCGTGCTCGAGATCGCCGACGTAGACGTGCAGCGAGCCCGGGATGCGGGCCTCCTCGCGCTCGCGCTCGTCGCGCACGTCGAGGACGACGGCGCTGCCCTCGTCGCGCCAGCGCGCGGCCTGCGCGGCGCTGGTCGTCGCGACGAACTCGATGGCCTGACCGTCCTCGCGCCACGCCTCGATGCCGCCCGCGAGCGCGCCGGCGACGTCGTCGATGCCGATGCGGGCGAGCGCCAGCGCCGCCGTGGCGACGTCGCCCGGCGACTCGGTGACGAGCAGGACCGGCTCTCCGCGATGCGCGAACCACCCGCCGAACGACACCAGGCCGTCGAGCCAGATGTTGTACGCCCCAGGGACGTGCGACCCGGCGAAGGCGTCGGGCGCGCGCGTGTCGATCACGCACGCGTCGCCGATGCGCTTGCGGAACTCGCCGGCCTGCAACACCGCCACGCTCGACAGCGAAGGCAACGGCTTGCCGCCGTCGAGGTTCACCGCTTCCATGTTCCGGAAGTACGGCGGACGCGGCAGCTTCTCCGCGACCTTGTGCTCGACAAAACCGTTTCGGCCGCACGTGAACACCGGATTCGTCTGTCGCTCGATTCCGAGCGTGGAGTCGTCGCGGTCTGCGATCGCCCCGCCGCACGCCGAGCCCGAGCCGTGTGCCGGAAAGAGCAGCGCCGGGTCGCCGAGCGGAACGAGCTTCTCGTGGATCGCATCGAACAGCACGCCGGCGTTCTCGGCTGTGCGGGCCGGGTCGGTCAGGTCGGTGCGCCCGGTCTCGCCGACGAACAGCGCGTCGCCGGTGAAGACGCCCCAGCAGCGCCCGCCGGCGTTGCGCGGATACACCGCGTACGAGACGCTCTCCGGCGTGTGCCCGGGCGTCTCGAAGGCGAGCACGCGCGTGCTGCCGATCTCGAGCGCCTCGCCGTCGCGCAACCGCAGATCGGCGCGCCCGAAGAGCTCGTGGATTCCGGCGACGATCGCCGCCCCGGTCGCGGCGGCCAGCGAAGCCGACCCGTGGACGAAATCCTCCTGGCGGTGCGTCTCGAGCACGTGCGTGATCGTGAGGTCGTTCTCGCGCGCGAGATGCAGGTACTCGTCGATGTCGCGACGCGGGTCGACGACGAGTGCGCGGCCGTCGCCGCATTCCAGCACGTAGGAGTGCTGCGCCAGGCCGGGGGTCTTGAGGCGACGGAAGAGCATGAGCGTGCAACGGCAAGACCGATGCCCGCACGGAGCAGGGCCGATCTTTCAGGCAGACCGAGCGCCCGGCATCGTGTGATCCGTCACCCGAGCGAAGACCCCACGCGGCTCGCCGGATCCGTTTCGACCGCCTCGGCCAGCAAGACCTCCCAACGATCGACGCGCACCAACGGCAGATACGCCGGAGGCGTCTGCTCGCGCGCACGCACCATCACGCCGGTGACCTTGGCTGCGTACTCGCCGCTTTGCAGCAAGGCGTTCCTCGATAGCCGCCCGACGGGCGTGCCGTCCTGCGTGGTCAGCACCCCATCGACGATGCGCAGCGCGTCGCCGGTCCGCACGGCGGTGAGGTCGCGATGCACGCGGTGCGCAGGCGCGTGCCGGCCGGCGAAGCCGAGATCGACGTCGGCGGGGCCGAGGGCGACGTAGCGCGTCCGCAATTCTTCCCGATACGCGGGCAACACGTCCGGCCGCAGCGCAGTGACGCCATCACAATCGTGCAGATCGGCGAGCAGCCGCTCGTGCCCGGACGCGGCGCCGAACACCGTCAACGTCTCCTTCGCCCGTGTCATCGCTACGTAGAGAAGCCGGCGCTCGTCGTCGCCGTCTCCCCAGTCGCCGCCATCCATCACGATCACGTGGCGGAACTCGAGACCCTTGGCGCGGTGCGCGCTCATCAACCGCAGCGCATCGACCGCGCCGTCGCGGCGCGCCGCGCCCGCGCTCTCGAAGAACCAGTCGGCGACCTCGCGCAGGGGCAGGCGCGCCCGCGGATACGCGAGCATCAGGTCGAGCCCGGCTGCGCACAGGTCCTGCCACGCGGGATTCGCCGGCTGTGCGCGCAGGCGCCGGCGCAGCCAGCGCGCGAGCGCCGCCACCGGCAGCAATGGGCGGCGACGGCCGAGCACCGTGTCGAGCACGCAGCGTCCCTCGCGCGTGTGCATCACCGAGATCTCGGCGCTCGCGTCGCGCGCCATCGAGCAGCGAAGGCCGTCGATCTCGCACAGCACGCGCAGCGGCTCGAGCGACGCGTGCGTGCGGGCGAGCACGGCGATGTCGCCGAGCGGGGTGTCCGGAGCCTGCCGGCGGATGCGTGCGATCTCCGCCGCGACCAGCTGCGCCTGCCGGTTCGCATCGGACGGAACTTCGAGCAGCCGCACGCGCCCGCCGTGCTCGGCGTCGAGCGCGCTCCAGCGGCCACCCGGCGGATCGTCGGCGCGTCGCGCATCGACCCGGATCGGATGGTCGATCTTCATGCGCTCGCGCGCCGGCTGGATCACCTGGTTCGCCGCACTCACGATGTGCTGGGTCGAGCGGTAGTTCTCGACGAGCCACGAGACCTCGGCGTCGTAGTCGTCGCGGAAGCGCCGGATGAATTCGACGCTCGCGCCGTTGAACGCGTAGACGTTCTGGTCGTCGTCGCCCACGGCCATGATGCTCAGGCGTCCGTCGGCGTCGGGCAGGCGCCGGCCGGCGAGCGCGCTCACCAAGGCGTACTGCTTTGCGTCGATGTCCTGGTACTCGTCGACAGAAATGTACTCGTAGCCGGCGAGCAGACGGTCGCGCGCTTCGTCGGCGTCGGCGAAGGCCTCGGTGCGGCCTTCGAGCAGATCGACCGCGTCGCGCAGCAGCCGATCGAAGTCGATCGTCGCGCCGCGCAGATCCGCGCCGGAAAGGCTCGTTCCGGTGAGCCGCAGCGCGAGCGCGTGGTGCGTCATCACGGTGACGCCGCACGCGTCGTCGCCCACCAGCGCGAACAGCCGACGGCGCAGCTCGGCCGCCGCGCTGCGGTTGAACGCGAGCGCGATGATCCGCGTGGGCGCGACGCGCCGCACGCGCAGCAGCCACGCGACGCGGTGCACGAGCACGCGCGTCTTGCCCGATCCGGGGCCGGCGAGCACGAGATGATTGCCCTGGTCGGGTTTCGTCACCAGCCGCTGCTGCGCGGCGTTGCCGAGCCGATCGACGATGCGCCGGTACGATTCGGCGGTGGTTGCCAGCTCGAGCAGCTCGCTGCGCCCGGCGAACCACTCCTTGGCGAAGCGCTTGCGCGGCCAGGTGAAGTACGCGGCGGTGAGCGCCAGCGCGGCAGCCATCTTCCGCGCACCGAGCTTCGCGTACTCGTGCATCACGTGCGTCTGGAACGTGCGCTCGCGGTAGTGCTCGGCGAGCGGCGCGAAGTCCTCCTTGCGGAAGCGCCGCTTCGCCTGCGACGCGCTCAGCGCAATCGTCATCGCGGCGCGGAACACCGCACGGCCCTTGTCGAGCTGGATCACGTCGTTCTCGTGCAGCCAGAGCAGCGCGTGCTCGAGCGCCACCGCCGGCTCGCGCAGCAGCGGGCGCAACGCGAGGTCGGCGTCGATCGCGTCGAGCAGCTCCTGCGCCTTGCACTCGACGAGCACGTTGGCCTGGCGCGTGTCGGGCGGCAGCTTCGCGAGCAGCGCGGCGAGCACGACACGCGCGGTCGCCTGTCGCTTCCCGCAGATCTCGCGGATCTCGCGCCAGCCCCGATGCAGCTCCACGCGCAGGCTGTCGCTGCCGACGCGGCGCGCCTGCATCGACGGGCGTCGCCCGGTGCCGGAGCCGAAGGACTCGGCGAGCGAACGCAGGCACTTGTGCAGGCGCTGCGGATGGACCTGCGGATCGCCGACCTCGAGATCCAGGCGCCGCCGCAGCTCGGAGCACATCGCACGCACGCCGAGCAACTGCGGGGCGTCGTCGACCGCCGCGTCGGGCGCCAGCTCGGACATCAGCTCGAGCAGCGCGCGCGCGAAGCGAACGAGGCGCTCGAGCGCGTGATCGGACGCACCGGCGACGCCCTTGCTCACCAGCGCGGTCAGGCCGAGGTCGTTGGCGAGAACACCGAGTTGCTCGAGCCCGCACAGGATGCGGAAGCAGTCGCGGTGGTCGATCCCGGCAGCGAGCTGCAGATCGTCGGTGCTCAGCCCCTCGGGCGTCTCGCAGCGATAGAGCGCCGTGGCCAGCGCCTCGTAGCGCTCGCGGTCGTCGTGCGGAAGCCCGGCGGCACGGATGCGAACGAGCGCCGCCTCCAGTTTCGGCATGCGCAGGCTCGCGGGAAAGACACGGCTGCGGTTCTCGTTGCGCTTCAGGAACCCGCTGCGCTCGAGCCAGGCGACCGCCGTCTGCACCTTCGTCACCGCATCGCCTTCGGTGACGTCGATCTCCACGCCTTCGGCATCGAGCAGCAGCTCCTTCGCCGAGACGACGATCTCGTCGCTGCGAAAGCGCTGCGCGCGCCGGCGGACGCTCTTCAGCAGCCCGGCGAAGTCGCGCGCGTTCAGCTGCGAGCGCGCCGAGAGACGGAACTGCGCCTCGACGTCCTTCTCGTCGAAGAGCAGAACGCACTTCGCCGGGGCGCCGTCGCGGCCGGCGCGCCCGGCCTCCTGCAGGTAGTTCTCGAGCGAGCCCGGGACGTCGGCGTGAATCACGACGCGCACGTCGGGCTTGTCGACGCCCATGCCGAACGCGTTGGTGGCGACGATGACGTCCAGCGCACCCGCGATGAAGGCCTGCTGGATCTCCTTCTTCACGCCGGCGTCCAGCCCGGCGTGGAAGTGCCGACAACGCAGGCCCGAACGCGCGAGCTGTTCGGCCCAGTCTTCGGTGTGGTCCCGCTTCGCACAGAAGACGATGCCCGAGCCGCCCCCGCGCATCTCGCGCGCGAGGATCTCCTGCATGTGCTGGCCCTTCCCGGCGTCGCGCACCGGCACGACGACGTACTCGAGGTTCTCCCGCTCGTGTCCGCCGAGGAAGCACTGCAGCTCCACGCCGAGCTGGTCGCGGAAATGATCGACCAGGTCGTCGACGACGTCGGGCTTCGCCGTGGCAGTGAAGCAGGCCACGGGCGCCGTCTGGTCGGCGAAGTTCTCGCGGATGAAGCGCGCAACGTACAGGTAGTCGGTGCGGAAATCGTGCCCCCACTTCGACAGGCAGTGCGCCTCGTCGAACACCCAGGTGGCGATCTGGCGGAAGCGGATCGCGTCGACGAAGCGGCGGTTGCGGAACTGCTCGGGGGAGACGAGCACGATCCCGGCGTCACCCATCCGGATCCGGTCGAGCGCGAGCGTGCGCTCGGGCCCGGTGAGCAGCCCGTTGATCGTGACGGCGCACTGCACGCCGCGCGCGACGAGGTTGTCGACCTGGTCCTTCATCAGCGACTGCAGCGGCGAGACGATGACGGTCAGCCGGCCGCTGCGCCCGTAGTGCGCGAGCGCGGGCAGCTGGTAGCAGATCGACTTGCCGCCCCCGGTCGGCAGGATCGCGAGCAGGCTCTCGCGTTTCAGGCCGGCTTCGACGACGTCCCGCTGCAACGATCCGCCCGAGGCATTCGCGGGCCTGGCGCGGAAGGCGTCGAGTTGGAAGTGCTGCAGCAGCAGCGACTCGGGATCGTGCTGGGTGCGGCAGTAGCGGCACCGCGGGCGGCTGCAGTCGATTTCGCGCAGCTCGCGGATCAGCGTCGCAACGCTTGGGTGCGTCGCATGCACCCACGGCGGCAGCACCGAGTTGCCGCCGGCGACGCGCAACCAGGCGAGGGCATGAGCAAGCGGCCAGCGCGGTTCGGCTTCGCCTTCCAGGTCGTCGCGGACGAGGCGCTCGAGGCGCGTCTCGCAGCAGGCGAGCGCAAACGCTTCGCGCACCGCAGCTTGCACGTCTGCGAGCCCCGGGCGCGGCGCGTGGCGCACGCTCTCGAGAAGCCGGTCGAGTGCCGGATCATCGCGCAGCAGGAAGTGCAGGACGCCCAGCCAGCCGGGGTCGACGTCGCGCCAGCGGGCGAACTCGCGCAGCTCGTCCGCGAGCAGTTCGAGGGCGAGACGCGCGTCGCTCGTCGGATCGTTGCGGCTGTCGGAAACGAGCTTGTAGCCCTTGACGAGCCGGTGATACGGATTGCGCGGAAAGGCGAGCGGCGACAGTTCGAGCGTGTCGACGATGGGCAGGCGCAGCGCATCGATTCCGGGCAGTTGCGCGGAGAGCGCAGGCAGGTCGTGGCGGCGCAGGTTGTGGCCGACGAGAAGTCTGCGCCGGCGGCGAAGGTGTTCAGGCGATGTGCAACCGCTTCACGGCCCTGCGCGCTCGCCGGAACCGATGCGTCGAAGGTCGACTCACGATCGGAACGGGCGGCGCCGACGCGGAAGATCCGGTTCGCCTCGCCCGGGTGCGACTCGACGTCGATCGACAGGCATGCGACGCCGGCGGGCAGGCCCGCGAAGGCCGCAGCATCGGGCGCATCGGGCGCGGGTCGAGGAGGTCCGCGCCGGAAGTCATCGGCAGTCAACGTCCGCGTCGAGTTCGACGATGGTAAGCGCTTCCTGCGGCGACAAGGCACGAAACGCACGTTCCGAGTATCGACCGCTGAGAGAGAATGCGCGCGGGACCGTCCAAGACGACCGGCCCGATGGCGGATCAGCGGCGGCGAGCGGCCGTTCACCACGGCGGCCACGGGACACCCACGCGACCCCATGCTCCTCGAACGCATCCTCACCATCATCCTCCCGGTGTTCATCACGATCGCCCTCGGCTACGGCTACGGGCGCTGGCGCGGCGAATCGGTCCGCGCCGAGATGGTTCCGCTGAACCGGATCAACGTGGACGTCCTGTCCCCGTTGCTCGTGCTCACCGCCTTCGCGTCGAAGGATTTCGACCTCGCGAGCAACACCGGCCTGATCGCCGCGGGTGCTTTGATCTCGCTCGGTTCGGGACTGCTGGCGTGGCCCGTTGCGCGCCTGCTGGGCTACGACGCACGCAGCTTCGTCCCGGCGATGATGTACAACAACTGCGGCAACATGGGCCTGCCGCTCGCCGTGCTCGCCTTCGGGCCGGGCGGCCTGTCGGCCGCGGTGGCGCTGTTCTGGGCCGGCTGCCTCGTCTACTTCACGATCGGCATCCGGATCGTCGGCCACGGCGCGGGCGGAGGAGCGTCGTGGAAACTGCTCTCGAGCCCG
>DASWVL010000354.1:0-14857 GCA_036406255.1 Zeimonas sp. | reverse complement strand
TCTCGGCGATCCCGTTCATCGGTCCGGATCTGGCCATCTGGATCCGCGGCGACTACGTGGTGAGCGACGCGACGCTGAACCGCTTCTTCTCGTTCCACGTCATCGCCATTCCGCTCGTGCTGCTCGGCCTGGTCGTCGCGCACGTCATGGCACTGCACGAGGTCGGCTCGAACAACCCCGACGGAATCGAGATCAAGGCGAAGAAGGACGCCAACGGCATCCCGCTCGACGGCATCCCGTTCCACCCCTACTACACGGTGCACGACATCCTCGGCGTCGCCGTGTTCCTGATGGCCTTCTCGGCGATCCTGTTCTTCGCGCCCGAGTTCGGCGGGTACTTCCTCGAGTACAACAACTTCATCCCGGCCGACCCGCTGGTCACGCCCGCGCACATCGCGCCGGTCTGGTACTTCACGCCGTTCTATTCGATCCTGCGCGCCACCACCGAAGACTTCCTGCTGTGGTGGATGATCCCGTTCCTCGTCTTCTTCGCGCTGCTCGTCTGGTTCACCGCCCGCTCGGTGCTCAGCAAGCTGATCGCGGCGCTCGTGGTGGCCGTCATGGTCGTCGGCTTCTTCGTCGTCGACGCGAAGTTCTGGGGCGTGGTCGGCATGGGGGCGGCGGTGCTCATCCTCTTCGTCCTGCCGTGGATCGACCAGAGCCCGGCCCGCTCGATCCGCTATCGCCCGGGCTGGCACAAGGCCATGTTCGCCGCCTTCGTCGTCGTCTTCCTCGTGCTCGGGTATCTCGGCACCACGCCGGTCTCTCCGACCAACTCGCTGTTCTCGAAGATCGGCACGCTGCTGTATTTCGCCTTCTTCCTGCTGATGCCCTGGTGGAGCAGCGCCGGCCGCTTCAAGCCCGCTCCCGAGCGCGTCGTCTTCTCCGGTCACTGATCCGCGATCCGGCACTGGAGCTGTACAGAACATGAACCTCGTCATCCGGATCCTGGTCGCAATCGCCGCCTCGCTCTCCTTCGGCGCCGCTTCCGCGGCAGGGGCAGGCTACCCGCTCGATCCCTTCCCCACGCACAAGCTCACCGACGAACCTTCGCTGCAGAACGGCGCGAAGCTCTTCGTCAACTATTGCCTGGGCTGCCACAGCGCGTCGCTGATGCGCTACAACCGGCTGCGCGACATCGGCCTCACCGACGAGCAGATCCGCGAGTACCTCGTGCTCGATCCGGATGGCAAGGTCGGCGACCTGATGAAGATCGCGATGCGCCCGGCCGACGCGAAGGCCTGGTTCGGCGCCACGCCGCCCGACCTCTCCGTCACCGCCCGCGCCCGATCGTCGGCGGCGGGCTCGGGCGCCGACTGGATCTACACGTATTTGCGCGCCTATTTCCGCGACGACACGCGCCCCACCGGCTGGAACAACGCGGTCTTCGAAGGCGTGGGAATGCCGCACGTGCTGTGGGAGCTGCAGGGCTCGCGCGGCGCCACCCTCGAGGAGATCAAGGAAGTCGGCGACGCGGCGGGCAACGGCAGCTCGTTCGTCAAGACCACGGTCGTCTTCGACGCCAACGGCAAGCGCACCGAAACCACCGAGAAGCTCGAGGGGCACAACCTGCATCCGTCGCGCCACTGGACGCTCGGCGAGGCGCAGGGCGGCAAGCTGTCGCAGCCGGAGTTCGATGCGACCGTCGCCGACCTCACCGCGTTCCTTGCCTACATCGCCGATCCCTCCGCGCGCGCCCGCGTGCGTCTCGGCGTGTGGGTGCTGCTGTTCCTCGGCGTGTTCACCGTGTTCGCGTGGATGCTCAATCGCGAGTACTGGAAAGACGTCAAGTGAACGTCCAATATCGCTGAGCACGGTCTGTTCGGTCGCCACAGGGTGAGTCCTCCGACGGGCTCACCCTGCTGTTTTTCGTATCGGGAGTTCCCGCGATGATGGTGCTGTACTCCGGCACGACCTGTCCGTTCTCGCAACGCTGCAGGTTCGTGCTGTTCGAGAAGGGCATGGATTTCGAGATCCGTGACGTCGATCTCTACAACAAGCCCGAAGACATTTCGATCATGAACCCGTACGGGCAGGTGCCGATTCTCGTCGAGCGCGACCTGATCCTGTACGAGTCGAACATCATCAACGAGTACATCGACGAGCGTTTCCCGCACCCGCAGCTGATGCCGGCCGACCCGGTGATGCGGGCGAGGGCGCGGCTGTTCCTGTTCAACTTCGAGCGCGAGCTGTTCGTGCACGTGCAGCAGCTCGAGCGGCGCGACCAGCAGCGCGACGCCTCGAAGGCGATGGAGAAGGCGCGCGCGCAGATCCGCGACCGCCTCACGCAGCTCACGCCGATCTTCATCAAGAACAAGCACATGCTCGGCGACGACTTCTCGATGCTCGACGTGGCGATCGCGCCGCTGCTGTGGCGGCTCGACCACTACGGCATCGACATGCCGAAGAGCGCGGCGCCGCTGCTGCGCTACGCCGAGCGGCTGTTCTCGCGTCCGGCGTACATCGAGGCGCTGACGCCGTCCGAGAAGGTGATGCGCCGCTGATGGCCGAAACATCGACGAAGCCGTATCTCGTTCGCGCTCTCTACGAGTGGTGCACGGACAACGGATACCGACCGTTCATCGCGGTCGTGGTCGACGACAGGACGCGGGTGCCGCGCGAGTTCGTCCGCAACGGCGAGATCGTGCTCAACATCTCGGCCGCCGCGACCAACGGCCTGCACATCGGCAATGAACTGCTCGAGTTCGAGGCGCGTTTCAGCGGCGTGGCCCGACACGTGTCGATCCCCATCGACAACGTCACGGCGATCTTCGCGCAGGAGAACGGGCACGGCATGGCGTTCGAGGTCCCGGCGGGAATTCGGCGCGACGCGCAGGACGAGCACTCCCGGCATCCCGACGACAGCGTGCACGACGATGCGCACGAGGCGCCGGAGCAGGCGTCCGGATCCGCTGCCGCGGAAGAAGACGAAGCGGGCGCTGCGAGCGTCGCCCGGACCTCGGAGAGCATCGAAGCGACGCGCGCGGCAGAGGCCGATGCGGAAGGATCCCGCACGGAAGAGCCGGCCAGGACCGGCAAGCGCGCGGGCAACGCACGTGCGCCGAAACGGGCGCGCAGGACCACGCTGCGCGACGTCAGTTCGCCGGGGAGCCGCGAGAGCGCATCGACCGACGGGCCGGAGAATGCAGCGGAGAGCCGTCGCGCGAAATCCCGACCGCGCAAACCGACGATCGCCGCCGTGCCGCGCGTCGAGGAGCCGAGCGGGGAGCCGTCCAGGACGGAGCCGCCCAGGGCGGATCGCCAGGGGCGTGCTCCCGATCGTCCCGGCGACGACGATCCCGGGCCCGGCGCACCGCCGCGAGGCAAGCCGCGGCTGACCCGCGTCAAGTAGCGGCGTTTCGGCGCTGCGCTACACTGCGGGCCTTCGCGCCGGCTTAGCTCAGTTGGTAGAGCAACCGCCTTGTAAGCGGTAGGTCCCCCGTTCGAGTCGGGGAGCCGGCACCAGCTTTGGCGGTCGCCGAAGGACCCTGCCAATTCCTCGGCGGTGCAAGACCGCACCCTTCCCGGTTGCCACGCGGAACCTTAAGCGCACCGGGTTGACCAGTGTGAATGACAAGGCGCGGTTCTGCCGCATCTGAAGCAGCGTCGCGCTGGCCGATGGTTTCGCGCTGTGGTATCCCGGGACCATGACCGCACGCGCCAGCGACATCCCCGCGCGCCTGGATCGCCTGCCGTGGTCGCGCTGGCACTGGCGCATCGTCGTCGCGCTCGGTGTCGCGTGGATGCTCGACGGTCTCGAGGTCACGCTGGTCGGATCGATCGGCGGCGTGCTCGAGCGCTCCGACACGCTCGGCCTTTCCGCGGTGCAGATCGGCTGGTCGGGTTCGCTGTACATCGCGGGCGCAGTCGTCGGCGCGCTGCTGTTCGGCAGGCTCACCGATCGGCTGGGGCGCAAGAAGCTGTTCCTGATCACGCTCGCCGTGTACATGCTCGCGACCCTGGCGACCGCGTTCTCGTGGAACTACGCATTCTTCGCACTTTGCCGCTTCGTCACCGGAGTGGGCATCGGCGGCGAGTACGCAGCGATCAACGCGGCCATCGACGAGCTGATTCCGGCGCGGCTGCGCGGTCGCGTGAGCCTGGCGATCAACGGTACGTTCTGGCTCGGTGCAGCGCTCGGCGCCGGGCTCAGCCTGGTGCTGCTCGAGCCGGCCGTGCTGGGTCCCGAATGGGGCTGGCGTGCCGGGTTCGCCGCCGGCGCAGTGTTGTCGGCGGCGATCTGGCTGGTGCGTCGAAACGTGCCCGAGAGTCCCCGCTGGCTTCTCTCGCACGGACGGGCGCTGGAGGCCGAGCGGATCATGGCGCACATCGAGTCGCAGTGCAGCGCGCATCACGGCGAACTCGCCCCTGCGCGGGGGTCGATCGTGTTCGCACGCAGCGGCGCCGCCGATTTCGGCGAGGTCGTGCACGTGCTGTTCCACCGCTATCGCCGCCGCAGCGTCGTCGCGCTGGCGATGATGATCGCGCAGGCGTTCTTCTACAACGCGATCTTCTTCACCTACGCGCTCGTGCTCACGCGCTACTACGGCGTGCCCGACGTGCGCGTCGCGCTCTACATCTTTCCGTTCGCGCTCGGCAACGTGCTCGGTCCGCTGCTGCTGGGCCCGCTGTTCGACGCCGTCGGCCGGCGCACGATGATCGGGCTCACCTACGTGCTGTCGGGTCTCGGGCTCGTGCTGACCGGCTGGGCGTTCGTGCAGGGCTGGCTCGATGCGCGCAGCCAGGCGCTGTGCTGGTCGGCGGTGTTCTTTCTCGCGTCGGCTGCCGCCAGCTCGGCGTACCTGACCGTGAGCGAGGTCTTCCCGCTCGAGATGCGCGGCCTGGCGATCTCTATCTTCTATGCGCTCGGCACCGGGGCGGGCGGATTCGTCGCACCGGCGTTGTTCGGTGCCCTGATCCAGACGGGCAGTCGCGACGCGGTCGCCACCGGATACCTGCTGGGCGCCGGCCTCATGGTTCTCGCCGGACTGCTCGCGTGGCGCTTCGGCGTCGATGCCGAGCGCAAGCCGCTCGAGATGGTGGCGACGCCGCTGGGTGTCTTCGACGCCGACGACCGGCGGTAGGCCGGTCGCTTTTCGTTCCGGTGCACTCGCGGACATCTCCGCGACGGGGCCTTTTCGCGCGATCGCTGTGCTAGTCTGCCCGCGCCACGGTTCGAACGCGCTTCGATCGATCGCATGCCCAGCAGCGGCGTTTGCCGGTACGAGTACACCGACGCGGGCAGCCGGCTGCGGTTGTCCGGCGCCTGGCGTCTTTCGGCGCTGGGCGATCTCTTCGACTCGCTGCAGGGCTGCATTCCGCGAAGCGGGATCGTCGCGCCCATCGTCGTCGACGGCTCGGCGCTCGAATCGATCGACACGACCGGCGCGCTTGCGCTGTGGCAGCGCCTGGTCTCGGCGGGTGCCGAACCGGACGAGGTAAGCCTCAGCGGCTTCGCGCACGCGCATCGCGCGACGGTCGAACTGGTGCGCGAGCGGCTCGACGAGGTCCTCGGATCGCGGGTGGCGAGCGGAATCGCGCTCGGCGCGCCCGCCGTCGATCCCGTGCGCGCGGTGGGGGAAAGCGCGGTCTCGCTGTGGCGCCTCGTCGTCGGGAACGTCGAATGGGTCGGCCGCGTCGTCGTCGCGCTCGCGCAGGCGGCACGGCACCCGCATCGCCTTCGGCTGCGCGAACTGTTCGCGCAGCTCGCGCAGGTCTGCGTCACCGCGCTCCCGGTCGTCGCGCTCGTCACGTTCCTGATCGGTCTCGTCGTCGCGTACCTGCTCGGGCTGCAGGCCACGCAGTACGGTGCGAGCATCTTCGTCGTCGACGGCGTTGCGCTGGGTCTGACGCGCGAGTTCTCGCCGCTGATCGTCGCCGTGATCGTCGCCGGACGATCGGGGTCGGCGTTCGCTGCGCAGCTCGGAACGATGCGGCTCACCGAGGAGATCGACGCGATTCGCACGCTCGGCCTGTCGGTGGAGCAGGTGCTGATCGTGCCGCGCATGCTCGCGCTCGTGCTCGCGATGCCGCTGCTCGTCTTCGTAGGCGACGCGATCGGCCTGCTGGGCGCGATGGCGATCGCCGACCACATGCTCGACATCGGTGCCGATCAGTTCCTCGAGCGGCTGCGCTACGCGCTCGCGCCGCAGCACCTGGTCATCGGCCTCGTCAAGGTACCGGTCTTCGCGTTCGTGATCGCGCTGATCGGCTGCCGGATGGGAATGACGGTGAGTCGTGACGCACGATCGGTCGGGCGCAACACGACGTCGACGGTCGTGCAGTCGATCGTCCTCGTCATCGTGCTCGACGCGCTGTTCGCGGTGCTGCTGCAGGCGCTCGGGCTGTGAGCCAGGCTCGACGCGACACCGGCGACGACGCTGCGGTCATCGAGGTCGATTCGCTGCAGACGCGCTTCGGAGAGCAGGTCGTGCACGAGTGCGTCGACCTGCGGGTGTGCCGCGGCGAGCTGGTCGCGATCGTCGGCGGAAGCGGCAGCGGGAAGTCGGTCCTGCTGCGCGAGATCATCGGGCTGCATCGTCCGAGCGGCGGAAGCGTTCGGCTGCTCGGCACCGACGTGTGGGCGGCCGACGATCCCATGCTCGAGGCGGTGCGCCGGCGCATCGGCGTGATGTTCCAGGACGGCGCGCTGTTCTCGTCGCTCGACGTTGCCGGCAACGTCGCGACCCCGATGCGAGAGCAGGGCCGGATTCCGCCGGAGATGATCGCCCCGCTCGTTCGCCTTCGCGTCTCGATGGCAGGGCTGCCGCCGGAGGCGGCGACGAAGATGCCCGCCGAGCTGTCGGGCGGAATGCGCAAGCGCGCGGCGATCGCGCGCGCGCTCGCGCTCGAACCCGAGGTGCTGTTCCTCGACGAACCGACCTCAGGGCTCGACCCCGTGACCGCCCGCACGCTCGATGCGCTGCTCGCGTCGCTGAACCGCGATCTGGGCATCACGATCGTGCTCGTCACGCACGACATCGACACGCTGCTGACGATCGCGCGTCGCATGGTCGTGCTGCGCGCGGGTCGCATCGTCGCCGACGGAGCGCCCGAAGAAGTCTCCCGCGCCGACGACGAATGGATTCGCGAGTGGTTCGGCAGCCGTAGAATGGCCCCGGCCCAGCTGCGGAGCGCACCGGATGGAGCCTGAATCCCGCTACACCCTCGTCGGCGCGGTCGTCCTCGCGCTCGCCGCGATGACGGTCTTCGGCTACGTGTGGCTCGCCGGCGTCGGCTCGACGGACAACTTCCGCTATTACGTCATCCACTTCGAGAAGCAGTCGCTCGAAGGCCTGCAGATCGGCAGCGACGTGAACATGCGCGGCGTGAAGGTCGGTCGCGTGCAGCAGTACTCGATCTCGCGCGACAACATCAATCGCGTCGACGTCGTCGTGCGCGTCGAACGCGAGACTCCCGTGAGCGTGAACACGCGCGCAGTCGTCGGCCGGAACCTCGTCACCGGCATCGCGCGAATCGACCTGGAGACGCCCGGCACGCCCGGTCCGGAGCTGGCCCACGTTCCCGACGGAGAGCGCTACCCCGTGATTCCCGAGGGAACGTCGGACCTCGCCCAGATCGCCGGAGCGATGAGTCGGCTCGCGGTGAGCGGCGAGGCCGCGCTCGGCAACGTGCGCGCGCTGCTCGACGAACAGAACCGCGAACAGCTGATCGGCGCGGTGGTTGCCGTGCGCGAGCTGGCCGAGGGGCTCGATGCGCGGCTCGAGCACGTCGACGCGGCCGTCGACAGCGTCGTGCAGACCGCTTCGTCGATCCAGGAAGCGAGCCGGCGCATTGCCGGGTCGCTGGCGAGCTTCTCCGAAGAGGGAACCGAGGTCGTGCGCCAGCTCGGGCCTTTCGTGCAACAGGGTCGCACTTCCTTCGATGCGATCACGCGTTCGGCTCGTGCGCTCGAACGCGCGGCCGGCGAGGTGGCGAAGGGCCTGTCTTCGACCGCGGACACCGGGGCTCTCGAGTTGCAGGCAACCGCGCGCGAGCTGCGACGCAGCGCCGAGCAGCTGTCTCGTGCGGCGGAGCGCCTGCGCGATCCGCGGTCGGCGTTGTTCGGGCCGTCGCCACGCCAGCTCGGCCCGGGCGAGCAGCTGCCGTGAGCGAGATGGCTTCGCCCAAGCGCCGATGTGCTCGCGCTGCAGCTGTCGTTCCGTCCGGACGCCGACGCGCGCTGTTCGTCGCCTGCTTCGGCCCGCTCGCTGCGGCTTCCGGGTGCGTGAGCATCGGCGGCCGGGCGCCGGCGCACGTGAGCTTCCAGCTGCACGATCCGGGTGAATCGAAGCCGCTGGCCCGCGCGCCGCTCGAGCGCGTCGTGCTCGTCTCGTGGTCGGCGGCGAGCGCGTTCTACGACACGACGTCGATCGTCTACAGCCGCAGTCCGGGAGCGCTGGCCTACTACCAGCTCGCCAGCTGGAGCGAACGGCCGGCCGAGCAGATCGGCCGGCTCTTCGCACGCCGACTCGCCGGCACCGGCGTCTTTCGCGACGTGGCCGCGATGGCGGCAACGGTGCATGCCGACTGGCTCGTCGACCTGCAGCTCGAGGAGATGCTGCACGATGACGCGACGCCGCCCGGCGTCGCGCGCATCTCGGTGTTCGCGCGCATCGTCGATCGTGCCGCTCGCCGCACGATCGACACGAGGCGCTTTCGGGAGCAGGAGCCGCTGGAGACGGAATCCGCCGCCGGCGCCGCGCAGGCGTTCGAGGCCGCCCTCGGCCGGCTGCTCGACGAATCGGTTCGCTGGGTGGTCGACCTGGCGCTCGGCGGCCGATCGGCGGCGCAGGCGCAGCCCGGATCGGCTATGCGCGGGACGTCGGCAGCAGCGCGCTGATCGCCCAGCTGATCAGGCTGTAGACGATCGCGGCGAGAACGGCCCACCAGAAGCCGCGCACCGCGAAGCCCTCGAGGAAGTTCGCGGCGAGCCAGAACAGGAAGCCGTTGACCACGAAGGTGAACAGCCCGAGCGTGAGCAGGTTCACCGGCAGCGTGAGGACCAGCAGGATCGGTCGGATCAGCGCATTCAGCAGCGAGAGCACCAGTGCGGCGGCGAGCGCTGCGCCGAAGCTGCGCACCTGCACGGCAGGCATCAGCCAGGCGAGCGCGAGCAGGCTCACCGCGTTGACGATCCAGGCGACGATCAGGGAGAGCATCGTTGTTGTTGTTGCGTTCGCGGAGGGACGGCTACTTGACCAGAAGTACGGGAATGCGCGAGATCTCGCTCACGCGGCGGGCGACCGAGCCGATCAGGAGATCGCGCAATCCGGTGCGCCCTTTCGAGCCGAGCACGACCATCGCGAATTGGTCGGGGTCTGCGGCCTGCGCGATCTCGTTGGCGACGGCGCCGACGCGGGTGACGTGATCGTGCGCGATTCCCAGCTCGTCGAGCAGCTCGTGTGCGCCGGAGAGGTCCTGCTCGGAGAGGTCGCGCAGGTAGTCGTCGACCACCTGCTTGCCGACGAAGCGGCGTGCATTGCGCAACGCGACGTCGTCGTGAACGCTGATCAGCGTGATCGAGCCCGGGTCGCGTGATTGCTCTAGCAGCGAAGCGGCGAAGCGCGCGGCGCGCAGCGCGTTGTCCGAACCGTCGATCGCGACGAGCAGTTTCACGAGCGGGCTCCGGGCGGGCCGTGCGAGGCGACGGCCGCGCTCAGGCCTGGGCTTCCTGCGGAATGATCTTCTGCAGTTCGCCCGATTCGTACATCTCGGTGAGGATGTCGGCGCCGCCGATGAACTCGCCGCCGATGTACAGCTGCGGAATCGTCGGCCAGCTCGAGTAGTCCTTGATGGTCTGGCGCACTTCGTCGTCGTCGAGCACGTTGACGGTGACGAGGTTCTTCACGCCGCACCCCTTCAGGATCTGGATTGCGCGCCCCGAGAAGCCGCACTGCGGAAACTGTGCCGTCCCCTTCATGAAGAGAACGATCGGGTTCTCGGTTACGGTCTTCTCGATGAATGCCCTGGCGTCCATGCGGACCTCCGACTCGTTTGCGTGTCCCGGTTTCAGCCGCCCATTCTATAGGAAGGGTCGGGCGCAGGTGATCCGCTCCGGTCCGGCGTCGTCGCGCTGCGTCGCCACGTCGCGCCAGCCCTTCGTGCGCAGCAGCGCACGCACCGCTTCGCCCTGGTCGTGGCCGTGCTCGAGCGCGATCCAGCCGCCGGGCGACACGTGTCGCGACGCCCCTTCGACGATCGCCCGCAGCGCGTCGAGACCGTCGACGCCGGCCGCCAGCGCGGCTCGCGGCTCGAAGCGCAGGTCGCCGGCCGCCAGGTGCGGATCGGCCTCGGCGACGTACGGCGGGTTCGATACGACGAGGTCGAAGCGCTCGTCGTCGCCGATCGGATCCCACCAGGATCCGCGGCGCAGCGTCAGTCGCTGCGTGTCGAGCGCGTGCGGACACGAAGCGGCGGCGTTGCGACGCGCGAGCGCGAGCGCCTCCTCGCTGCGGTCGGTCGCCACGACGCGAAGGTCGGCGCGCTCACAGCAGAGCGTCACCGCGATCGCGCCGCTGCCGGTTCCGAGATCGAGCACGCGAGCGCCTCGAGGCGCGTGCGCGAGCGCGAAGGCGACGAGCGTCTCGGTTTCCGGTCGCGGGATCAGCACCGCCGGCGTCGTCGCGAAGCGCCTTCCGGCGAATTCGCGGTGCCCCACGAGATAAGCGATCGGTTCGCCCGCGTTGCGGCGCTGCACGAGTGAACCGAAGGCGGCGATCGCGGCGGCGTCTGCCGTTTCGTCGCCGTGCGCGATCAGCCATTCGCGGCGCTGGCCGCTCGCCGCTTCGAGCAGCACGCGCGCTTCGAGGCGGGGCAATCCGCTGTCGCGCACGAGCCGTTCCCAGCTGTGCGCCGCTGCGTGCTTCACGGGTGCCGCTTCACGCGTCTTCGCCCAGCTCGGCGAGCAGTCTCGCCTGGTGCTCGGCCGACAGCGCGTCGAGCAGCTCGTCGAGGTCGCCGTCCATCACGTTCTGCAGCCGGTACAGGGTGAGGTTGATCCGGTGATCGGTGACGCGGCCCTGCGGGAAGTTGTACGTGCGGATGCGTTCGGAGCGATCGCCCGATCCGATCAGCGACCTGCGCTGCGCGGCCTCGCGCGCCTGCGCCTCGCTCGCGCGCCGGTCTTTCAGCCGGGCGGCCAGCACCTTCATCGCACGGTCGCGGTTGCGGTGCTGCGAGCGGTCGTCCTGGCACTCGACGACGATTCCGCTCGGCAGGTGCGTGATGCGCACCGCCGATTCGGTCTTGTTGACGTGCTGCCCGCCGGCGCCCGACGCGCGAAAGACGTCGACGCGGATCTCGTCGGGGTCGATCTGCACCTCCGCCAGTTCGTCGGCTTCGGGCAACACCGCCACCGTGCACGCCGACGTGTGGATCCGGCCCTGCGCCTCGGTCTCGGGCACGCGCTGCACGCGGTGTCCGCCCGACTCGAACTTCAGGCGCGAGTACGCGCCGTCGCCGGCGATGCGCACGATCACTTCCTTGTAGCCGCCGAGGTCCGACTCGCTCGCCGAAACGATCTCGGTCTGCCAGCGGTTGCGTTCGGCGAAGCGCAGGTACATGCGCAGAAGGTCGCCGGCGAACAGCGCGGACTCCTCGCCGCCGGTTCCGGCGCGGATCTCGACGAAGACGCTGCGCTCGTCGTCGGGATCGCGCGGCAGCAGCAGCCGCTGCAGCCGCAACGTCTGCTCGTCGGCCCGCGCCGCGGCGGCGGCGGCCTCCTCGTCGGCGAATGCGCGCAGTTCGGGGTCGGCGCGCATCTGCTCGGCGGTCTCCCGGTCGGCCACCGCGCGCTTCCACTCGTGGAAGCATTCGACGATCTCCGACAGCTCGGCGTGCTCGCGTCCTGCGCTGCGGAACGCGTCGAGGTCGCGCGCCGCGTCCTCGCTCGCCAGCATCAGGTTGACTTCCGCCAGGCGCCGCTCGAGGTTCTCGAGCTTCGCCTGCATCGAGGCCTTCATCGCCGCTGCACCATCGACCGCGTGTTCAGCGCCGTGGCTCGCGTTCGGCCTCGACGACCGCCGCGGCGCCGGGCACGAGCGGCGCGCGCTCGAGCGCCGCGATGCGCTCGGGCAGCAGCTGTTCGATCAGCGGCAGCAGCTGCTCGCGCT
The DNA here is from genome assembly GCA_036406255.1 of Zeimonas sp. Classification (GTDB taxonomy): domain Bacteria; phylum Pseudomonadota; class Gammaproteobacteria; order Burkholderiales; family Burkholderiaceae_E; genus Zeimonas. Next base: position 2,744 of record DASWVL010000354.1, on the reverse strand, counting down.
GCGCGGCCGTTCCGTGCAGCAGTGCGGTGGGTCCGTGCAGGAACTTGCTCGTGAGCGCGTGCGCGAGCGATTCGAGCACGCGGTCGGCGCTCTCGCCGGCGGCGAGAGCGCGTCGTGCGCGCTCCAGCTCGGCGCGCTTGAGCGACTCGCCGCGCGCGTGCAGCGTGCGGATCGCCGGCACCGCGGCGCGCGAGCGCATCCACTGCATGAAGGCGTCGACGCGCGTCTCGATGATCGCCTCGGCCTGCGCGACCGCGGCGCGCCGGTTCTCCGGGCCTGAAGCCACCTGGCGCCCGAGGTCGTCGATCGTGTACAGGAAGACGTCGTCGAGCCGTGCGACCTCGGGCTCGATGTCGCGCGGGACGGCGAGGTCGACCATGAACATCGGCCGGCGCCGGCGCGCGCGCGTGGCGCGCTCGACCCTTCCGAGCCCGATGATCGGCAGCGAGCTGGCCGTGCACGAGACGACGATGTCGAACTCGTCGAGGCGATCGCTCAGTTCGACGAGCCGCAGCGCGTCGGCGCCGAAGCGCTGCGCGAGACGGTTCGCACGATCGACCGTGCGGTTGGCGACGACGATGCGTTTCGGATGCTGCGCGGCGAAGTGCGTTGCGGCCAGCTCGATCATCTCGCCGGCGCCGACGAAGAGCACCTGCGTTTGGTGCAGGTCCTCGAAGATGCGTCGCGCCAGGCGCACCGCGGCGGCGGCCATCGATACCGACTGGGAGCCGATCTCGGTGGTGCTGCGCACTTCCTTGGCGACGGCGAAGGAGCGCTGGAACAGCTGGTGCAGGTTCGAGCCGAGCGACCCCTCGCCGTGCGCGATGCGCATCGCCTCCTTCATCTGGCCGAGGATCTGCGGCTCGCCGAGCACCATCGAGTCGAGCCCGGAAGCGACGCGGAACGCGTGCCGTACGGCCTCGTTGTTCGGCAGCGCGTACAGGTGCGATTGCAGCGCGTCGTCGCCGCCGTTGCGGCGGTCCAGCCACAGCGCGATCTCGGCCTGCGCCTGCGCAGGCTCGGGCGTGGCGCAGTAGATCTCGGTGCGGTTGCAGGTGGAGAGGATCGCCGACTCGGGGGCGACCGGGTACAGCCGCGCGCGCAGGTCGGTGAGCGCGGCGCGCAACGCCTCGCCCGGGAACGACACCTGTTCGCGCAGGCGCAGCGGTGCCGTGCGGTGGTTCAGTCCGAGCGTCAGCAGTTGCATAACTGGCTGAATTTTAACCGAGTTTCAGCGAACTTCGCCGTTCGCGTGTGCGCCGAGGAAGAGTCGGTACCCGGGGTGCTTCGATTCGTCGCGATACGGGTAGCCGAGCGTGGCGAGGAAGCGCCCGAACTTCTCGTCGTCGCGCGCGGGCACCTGCATGCCGACGAGGATGCGCCCGTAGTCGGCGCCGTGGTTGCGGTAGTGGAACAGCGAGATGTTCCAGTTCGGGCTCATGCTCGACAGGAAGCGCATCAGCGCTCCGGGGCGCTCCGGGAACTCGAAGCTGTAGAGCCGTTCGTTGCGCGCGAGCGGCGAGTTGCCCCCGACCATGTGGCGCAGGTGCAGCTTGCCCAGCTCGTCCTCGGTCAGGTCGACCGTGCGGAAACCCGCCTCGTCGAAGGCGCGCGCGAGTTCCTGTGCCTCGTCGGCGCGCGCGGTCTGGATGCCGACGAAGACGTGCGCCTCCTTCGGATCGGCGATCCGGTAGTTGAACTCGGTGACGCTGCGTGGGCCGACGATCGCGCAGAAGCGGCGGAAGCTGCCGCGTTCCTCGGGGATCGTCACCGCGAAGATCGCCTCGCGCTTCTCGCCGATCTCGGCGCGCTCCGAGACGAAGCGCAGCCGGTCGAAGTTCATGTTGGCGCCGCTCGCCACCGCGATCAGCGTGCGCCCGTGCACGTTCTCGCGCGCGACCCAGGCCTTCAGGCCGGCCACCGACAGCGCGCCGGCCGGCTCGAGGATCGAGCGCGTGTCCTGGAAGACGTCCTTGATCGCCGCGCAGATTGCATCGGTGTCGACGACGACGACGTCGTCGAGCAGCTCGCGGCACAGCCGGAAGGTTTCGGCGCCGACCTTCTTCACGGCGGTGCCGTCGGAGAACAGCCCCACGTCGTGCAGCTCGAGCCGCTCGCCGGCGGCGAGCGATCGCGCCATCGCGTCGGAGTCGTCGGTCTGCACGCCGATCACGCGGATCTCGGGGCGCACCTGCTTGACGTAGCAGGCGATGCCCGCCGCAAGGCCTCCGCCGCCGATCGGCACGAACAGCGCCTCGACCGGCCCCGGGTGCTGACGCACGATCTCCATGCCGATCGTTCCCTGCCCGGCGATCACGTCCGGGTCGTCGAACGGATGCACGAAGGCGAGTTCCTCGCGCTGCTGCAGTTCGAGCGCCGCGGCCGCTGCGTCGCTATACGAGTCGCCGGTAAGGACCACTTCGCCGCCGAGTGCGCGCACCGCGTCGATCTTCACGTGCGGCGTCGTCACCGGCATCACGATCACCGCCCGGCAGCCGAGCCTGCGGGCGGCGAGCGCCACGCCCTGTGCGTGGTTGCCGGCCGACGCGGCGATCACGCCGCGCGCGAGCGTGTCGGCGGGCAGGCGTGCCATCCGGTTGTACGCTCCGCGCAGCTTGAACGAGAACACCGCCTGCATGTCCTCGCGCTTGAGCAGCACGCGGTTCGAGAGCCGATCGGAAAGGATGTCGGCGAGCTCGAGGGGAGATTCCTCGGCGACGTCGTATACCTTTGCGGTCAGGATC